>NZ_CP080025.1:4893750-5220000 GCF_020463795.1 Echinicola marina
GTATCCTAAATCTAATAAATGACTAACAGCCTGATAGGCACCGGCATAGTCATTGACAATCACCTTTGGCGTATCAAATTGATCGCTGATTTTGTCGACTTGAACCACTGGAATATCCGCAGCAATAAAGTCCTCCAAATGGCTGACTTCATCAGTCTCATTGGATAAGGAAATAATTACACCATCCACACGACTGTTCAATAAGGCCTTTGCCACCTTCTTTTCGTCCTCAACATGCTCATTGGACTGGCAAATCATCACATTATAGCCATATTCATTGGCTTCCTTGATCACACCACTGATAATACTGGAGAAAAATTGATGTACCAGTTCTGGAATGATCAAACCAATATTAAAGGTTTTACTCTTACGAAAATTAACCGCCAATAGATTCGGTACATAATGGTGCTTATCAGCATAATCCTTTACCAGCTTAATGGTCTCCTTACTGATATCTGGGTGGGATTTTAAAGCCCGAGATACAGTGGAAACTGCCAAGCCTAACTCCTTGGCAATGTCCTTAAGTGTTAATTGATGTTTCTCTGACATGAACTTGCTTTGTTTTGACAAATTTAAAAATTTATGGCGAGTATTTATCCTGTTTGTTATCAGGGTCATATATAGGACATACCTAAACACATCATAATTTACCCTTGACGCATAAAATACGCCCAGAATGCATAAAGCTTGAAATATCAGTCCAAGTATTTTGGGTGATTTCCTATACTTGGACAAGCAGGATAAAACTGAGTTTTAACATACATATTCCCTGGCATTTTAACAAAGTACTAGCAAATTAATTTAGAACACATTTAAATAGAATTTATGAAAATGATTGCACAACCGATTGCGGCAAAATTGAGTTTGGAGATACCACTAATTTTAAATTACATTAGTAAAACTGAAATCAAGATTCTAAATAATCATACCTATCAAACCTCTAATAGGTGGCCATGCGGTCACCTTTTTTTATCCCATTTATATAGGTGTTGATCACATTTTTTTGTTGAAGCCTACTGCAGTACCTATCATTGCCCTAGTATTATTTAAACAAACACCATGAAAGAGAAACCATTAAATTTTAGACCTATTGAGCTATGGCTAGTGGCCATTGCATTTTTCTTCATCATCTTATCTAATATCCTTGGAGCCAAAGTTGGATTAGACTATCTCAATCACGACCACAGTGATATGGCAAGGTACCTGGCTTATATATTCATACCTTCTATTATGTTTATAGCATTTTACCTTATGCATATGAAGGTGATCCCTATTTACCATAAGGAGAAGAAAATGTGGAAATTAATTTTGTTTGGCGCTCTGTTATTTTTCAGCTCATGGTTTTTAGTAGGAGCCTTTTATGTTGGTGCTGATTTTGGAAGAGATATATTTGTTCCATTTTATTTTTCCGGAATAGCCTTATATGTTGGTTACTTTATCGTGATCAGCTTTTTCAAAAACCTAACGCTAAACAGTAATCCCCCCAACTACCTTAGCTATAATATATTAAGGCTTTCCACTGCCTATATTTTCCTTTGTATATTTTTATTCAAATTCCATCGTTTTTTTCACTTTTTTATTACCATCATTTACCTATTCGTCATTCCATCCCTGATAATAATCCTGTTGTATAATTACTTCTTGGTTTATAGGAACAGGGAATTGGGAAAGGTGAAATTGGCCAAATTCTATTATTGGTTTTTACCTTCATTGATTGCCTTGATTTTTATCTTCATTACGGGCGTATCTGAAGAAGAGGAGGCACTCATCGTTGGTTTTGTAGCCATCCTCGCCTTGATGCTCATCATCAATCCCGTTTCTAACGCCTTGTTCAAAAAATACCAACATTATATCGAAACGTTGGATAATCTGAATATCCAGCTTGAAGAAAAAACAACTGATCTCAAACAACTAAGAAATCAAATCAATCCCCATTTCCTCTTTAATGCCCTGAATACCATTTATGGAATCTCTCTTCAAGAAAATGCCGAGAAAACAGCTGAAAGCGTCCAAAAGTTGGGGGATATGATGCGATTTATGCTGCATGAGAATACCCAAGACAGTATTCCTCTAAACAGGGAAATCGATTATTTGATCAATTATGTGGACCTACAGGAACTAAGGATTCAGGAACAGGAAAACATTGAAATTCTCTTCAGCAGCAACGAGGACCATTGTAAGGGAAATATCGCCCCCATGCTCCTCATTCCTTTTATTGAAAATGCCTTCAAGCATGGTATCAGTCTGCAAAAAAAATCTTGGGTCAACATCAATTTAAGATGTCTGGAAGGCTCGCTTCATTTGGACATCAACAACAGCATCCATCGAAAGAAAGAAGAAGACCCTGAACACCAAGCTTCAGGCATAGGGCTGCAAAATGTAAAACAAAGGTTAAAACTGCTCTATCCGAACAGACATGAATTGGTAATCCGCGAAAATGATCTGGAATATTTTGTACATTTATCCATACAATTAACCAAAAGCTGATGCTCAGAGCCATAGCCATAGATGATGAACCGCTTGCCTTGGAAGTAATCAAAAGCCATGCTTCCAAGGTCAACTTTATCCAACTTGAGAAAACATTTACCAATGCCTTTGAAGCTTTGGATTACCTGCAAAACAATCCAGTAGAACTGATATTCTTGGACATAAAAATGCCTGATATCTCTGGAATGGAATTTGCAACTCTTCCAGCCAATAAACCCATGATTATCTTTACCACTGCCTATTCTGAGCATGCAGTAAAAAGTTTTGAGTTGGACGCTATAGACTACCTGTTGAAGCCGTTTTCCCTAGCCAGATTTACCAAAGCCTGTACTAAGGCCAATGAATTATGGATATTAAAAAACAGGAAAGAAACAGAAAAAAATTCCTTATTCCTGAAAACAGGCTACGAACAGGTAAAAATACTACTGAGCGAAATCCTGTTTTTGGAGGCCTCTGGAAATTATGTCACCTTTCAAACCAAAGAAAACAAAATCATGAGCAGAATGACTTTTCAAGAAGCTGAAAAGCTACTGTCTGAATCATTTTTTAGAATCCATCGCTCCTTTATTGTTCACAAAGACAAAATTGAAAAAATAGAGAGACATCAGGTCACTATTGGAAAACATAAAATCCCTATCGGCAGCAATTACGCTGGAAACCTTGAATCAATCAATTAATCAAAATGACCGCCTTGGAAAATCCTGGTGGTCATTTTGATTAAAAAACTTTCTCACAATCTATTTATTATCAATGATTTAAAAAAATCACGAAATCAGTTTTTTTAGCTTACTCCCATTCTTGTTCTTAAGCAACAGTCATTGCCCCATATCTTCCATTTGGACTTATTCAAAGATATATTCCTGATCTTATAACATACAGACCACAAGTAGAGGAATTTGCTGAATTCGTAAATCGTTGCGCTACCGAGACAGTGGCATTGACCTCTTCTGAAGCCCTAATCTTCGCACAGCAAAATAATTGGTCAAACCATCAGCAACATCACATTCAAAATGCTCCTCCTCATTTGTAGCATAAAAAAAGTGATCAGCGAGCTTTTTATAGAAAACAAACTAAAATGATTAATTTTACAGGGCTATTGCCCTAATGAGAAAATCTTTTCGTTTAGGAATAATTAACATTTTACACTATATGCAAATATTTAATAGGTTAACACTGTGTTCCCTCTGTTTCAGCTTAACTAGCCTTGGTGCCCTGGGACAAAAAGCCAATATTTATCACAAAGATTGGATTGATTTCAATAAAAACGGTCAAAAGGATATTTTCGAGGACCCCAATCAATATATTGAACGACGTGTCGAGGACCTATTGAGCCAAATGACATTAGAGGAAAAGACATGCCAAACGGCCACCTTATATGGCTATAAAAGGGTACTGGCAGATGAATTACCCACCAAAGAATGGAAAAATGAAATATGGAAAGATGGCATAGCCAATATTGATGAGCAGCTCAATGGCCTAAAAGAAACACCATATTCTTACCCTTTCAGTAAGCATGCAGAGGCCATTAATACTATTCAGCGTTGGTTCATCGAAGAAACCCGCCTGGGGATTCCCGTAGATTTTACCAACGAAGCCATTCACGGATTAAATCATGACCATGCGACCCCACTACCTGCTCCCATATCGATTGGGAGTACTTGGAACAAAAAACTGGTAAGACAAGCAGGAAGCATCGCTGGTAGGGAAGCCAAAGCATTGGGCTACACTAATATATACGCTCCAATCCTTGACTTGGCCAGAGATCCGAGATGGGGACGCGTATTGGAGTGTTACGGTGAAGAGCCTTTCCATGTAGCATCAATGGGACAACAAATGGTAGAAGGAATTCAGTCCCAAGGTTTAGGAGCTACTCTAAAACACTACGCAGTATATAGTGTACCAAAGGGAGGCAGAGATGGCTATGCCAGAACCGATCCCCATGTAGCTCCCAGAGAAATGCACCAGTTACACCTTTTCCCCTATCGCAAAATCATCAAAGAATCCAAGCCTGTAGGGGTAATGAGCAGCTATAACGACTGGGATGGAGTACCCGTCAGTGCCAGTTATTATTTCCTTACAGAACTGCTCAGGCATCAATTTGGCTTCAACGGATATGTTGTGTCAGACAGTGAGGCAGTGGAATTTGTGCACAGCAAACATCACGTAGCAGTCGATTACAAAGATGCCGTCCGCCAAGTGGCAGAAGCGGGCCTGAATGTACGAACCCATTTTACTCCACCACAGGATTATATTCTTCCCCTCAGAGAATTGGTCAAGGAAGGACGCCTCTCGATGGAAACCTTGGACAGAAACGTAGCTGACGTCCTCAGGGTGAAATTCCAATTGGGGCTTTTTGATGCGCCCTATGTAAAAGACCCAAAAGCCGCGGACAAAATAGTGGCCGCTCCTGATACGGAAGACTTTGTTTTAAACATGGCACGTGAATCACTCGTGCTACTTAAAAATGAAGCAGACCTATTGCCATTGAAATTAAATTCTCTCAACAATATTTTGGTTACAGGACCACTAGCTGAAGATGAAAGTGTCTATGTAAGTCGCTATGGCCCACAAAATCTTGAAAATATCAATATACCGGAAGGCATCCAGCAGTATGTCGGGGATGCCGCTAAGGTAAATTATGAAAAAGGTTGTGAAGTGGTGGATGAGAACTGGCCTGAAAGTGAGATCATTCCTACTCCCCTGAGCGATAGAGAAAAAGATGACATCCAAAAAGCAGTGATAAAAGCCCAGGATGCCGATGTAGTAATTGCAGTACTAGGACAAGATGAAAAACGCTGTGGAGAGAGCAAATCCCGCACGGGGTTAGGCTTACCAGGAAGGCAGTTGCAACTACTTCAAGCCCTAAAGGAAACAGGCAAACCAATCGTGCTTGTCCTTATCAATGGACAACCGCTGACCATTAATTGGGAAAACAGGTATATCCCTGCCATCTTAGAAGCATGGTTTCCGAATGCAAAAGGAGGGCAAGCAGTGGCAGAAACACTATTTGGAGACTATAATCCTGGAGGCAAACTTCCGGTAACATTTCCGAAAAGCCTGGGCCAAATAGAACTTAACTTCCCGTTTAAGCCTGGCTCCCATGCAGGACAGCCCGGAGCTGGCCCCAATGGTTATGGAAACACCGCCGTCATCGGCCCCCTATATCCCTTTGGCTATGGTCTGAGTTACACCTCTTTTTCTTATGCTAATCTCAATATTAGCCCCGATAAGCAGTATCAACAAGGTCAGATTACTGTAAGTGCCGATATTACCAATTCCGGAAAAATGAAAGGTGATGAAGTAGTCCAGCTTTATATCAGAGACAAAGTCAGCAGCGTAACCACCTATGTCAGCCAGTTAAGGGGCTTTGAACGAGTTACATTAGAACCGGGAGAAACCAAGACCGTCACCTTTAGCATCGGTCCTGACGACCTGGAAATATTGGACAAAAACATGAACTGGACAGTAGAACCCGGTAGCTTTGAAGTTCTATTGGGCAGCAGTTCGGAAGATATTCGTCTCCAAAAGGAATTTGAAATTATTAAATAACATCCCAAGCTTAGGCAAAACTCAAGGGTAAAAACAGGAGTAGATTCAGCTTATTCTCTGTATCCTCTTTTACAATCTATCCAAAAAACATAAAAATCTCCTAAGATTTGCGTTAATTTGGGTTGTAAAAAAAATTATAGAAGACAACATGCAAACAGGATTTCAACACCTTCATTCCGGAATGGCTTATTTGGTCATAGCGGGTCTGGCCATTGTTTTTATTTACGCCCTTATTGGTGCTTTAAGCAATAAAGAATTTACTGATAAAAGCCGTAAATTTGGTTTGATAGGACTTATTCCAGCCCATATCCAACTGATCGTAGGAATAGCCATTTACTTTATCAGCCCATTGGGGTTGTCTAATTTATCTGGCGGAGAAGCTATGGGAGATGCCACCAGCAGACTATATGCCTTGGAACATCCCTTGATGAATATCATAGCCATCATCCTGATCACAGTAGGTTACAGTAGGGCTAAAAAATTAACCAATAATAAGGCCAGGTACAGAAGCCTTTATATGTTTTATGGAATTGCCTTATTAATGATCCTTTCAAGAATACCTTGGAATGCTTGGTTGGCATAAAATATCAAAAGGAGCTCAACGGCTCCTTTTTTCTTTCAATTCAATCTTCCTCTATGATATTTTTTACTCTTCCCACTTCACCGGTATCCAGCTGAACCTTGATCCCATGTGGGTGATTGGGTGATTTAGTCAATATCCGCTTCACCAGGCCATCAGTGAGTTCCCCACTCCTCTGATGATGTTTTTGCACGATCTCTACAAAATCCCCTATTTTTATATCCTTCCTTATTCTACCGTCAAGCATATTGAATGTATATGTTATTTATCCATTTATTTTCATCAAAAGCAAATTCCGACGAAATAACGCAAATAAATTGAATTCAGCCACTTTTAGAATCAGATAATTGAATCGCATTGACTATTCAGAACTATTTCACTCCTATTTGATCTTGGCATAAACTTCTTACTGCCTTATACTCTCCCTTAAAGGTATCCTTTACCATCACTATCTGCCATAAATGGTTTTGACGGGCACGAAAAGAGCCTGCACTACAACTCAAGTAATACTGCCACATCCTGTAAAATCTATGATCATAATGCTCCTTGATGGAATCCCAAGCTGCTTTGAACCGATCCAACCAAGCCATCAGCGTATTATCATAATAAAGCCCAAAGTTGTGCCAGTCTTCAATATGAAAGTACCCTTCCATGGCTTTTGTAAGCTGTGCAGCTGATGGTATCAGACTATTTGGAAAGATATACTTATCGATCCAAGGGTCAGTGACTTCAAAAGTTGCATATTTACCTATCGTATGAAGGAGACTGATGCCCCCATCTTTTAGATTTTTATTCACCACCTCCATATACTTCCGATGGTTTTTCAAGCCCACATGTTCCATCATTCCGATGGATAAGACCCTATCAAATGACTCATTGACCTCTCTATAATCCTGCAAACGTATTTCCACATCCAGTCCCCTGCAGCGTACCTTTGCCAATTCAGCCTGCTTCTCAGATAGCGTCAATCCAACCACTTCTACCTGATAATTTCTGGCGGCATATGTTGCAAATCCACCCCATCCACAACCAATATCTAAAACCCGCATCCCTGCTGACAGCTTTAACTTTCGGCATATCAATTCCAACTTTTTCTCCTGTGCCTCGTCTAAATCCCTCGCTTCTTCCCAATATGCGCAACTGTACATCATATACTTATCCAACATTTTCTCATAAAGAGTATTGCCAATATTATAATGTTGGACGATAGTATTTTTGGCCAAAGTGATTGATTGGAGATTAAACAATTTGGCCTTGATTCCCTGCCAGAACATTTTTAAATTTCCCTTGACCTTCTGATGCAATTTTGCCCTCAATAACTTATTAAAAAATTCATCCAAAGCCTCGCATTCCCACCATCCATCCATATAAGCTTCTCCCAAGCCCAAAGAGCCTTCGCTTAGTACTTTCTTATAAAAACGATGATCCTTCACTTGAATATCATATTGAGCAGCCCCATTAACACAAATACCTGCATGGGCTAATAGTTCTTGAATTGTCTTTTGATAAGCATCCATGGTGGTGTCCTCTTAGATTACACAAACCTTAAATTGTCCTGATACCTCAAAGAATAACTAAGTTCAACCCGATATACAACCAAAATTCCTTATTTAATTTATTAAAATCCCTTCAAGAATTAAAGGATTATAAGTTCTTTTCTCTCCCTTATTTGCTCCGCCGAAAAGCCACTAAAGAAAACGAGAAACCAAAAAATCAATAAATAGCATATTATTTCAATTATACACAACCATCACAACACTTCGCAAGACAAACAATAAAATTTAGACCTACCTATTAACAAAATCACATCCAAAGCACTCGCCTTCAAACATTTAAAATTAGGTATTATTTTATCAGCACATCACCCCATGCCCTTTTTTGAAATTTTATTCTGTTTTTAAAAAAAAGAATTACCTTTGTATCACCTATGATAAACATTGCCACAATAAAACCTATCCCTACTCCACCCTGAACCTTGGTGGCTTTTTTTATCCTCCCGTCATTATTTCAATGTTTCGGACAAAATGCTGTGGCCAACACATTCTAAACACGCTTTCATACTATACCAAATTAAACCAGAAAAGACATGACACAAATGTTCTTTAACCTATTTCGTCCAAAGCAATCAACGCTTAAGGATGAAGTACTCTCAGGCTTAACTGTTGCATTGGCCCTGGTGCCAGAAGCAGTGGCCTTCTCTTTAATTGCACAAGTTTCTCCTTTGATAGGACTTTATACTGCCTTTTTTATAGGCTTGATCACAGCTATGCTCGGCGGTAGGCCAGGAATGATTTCCGGTGCTACTGGCGCTATTGCTGTTGTGGTGGTCGCCTTGGTGGTGAGCCATGGAGTAGAATACCTATTTGCTGCAGTTATTTTAATGGGGATCATCCAGATTTTGGTGGGCGTATTAAAACTTGGAAAATTGATCCGGTTGGTTCCTCACCCAGTAATGTATGGGTTTGTCAATGGATTGGCGGTGATAATTTTCACTTCCCAATTTGAGCAGTTTAAAATCCAAACAGCTCCAGGCGTGAAAGAATGGATTTCAGGTCCTCCATTATACATTATGCTGGGCTTAGTAATCCTTACTATGATCATCATAAAATTCTTACCCAAAGTCACTAAAGTCATTCCTTCTGCCCTAGCGGCGATATTGGTCATTTCAGGCATAGTTATTTTTGGAGGTGTGGACACCAAAACTGTTGGGGATATGGCTTCTATATCAGGTGGACTACCGGAATTTCATCTTCCCATGGTGCCTTTAAATTGGGACACCTTGATGGTGGTACTTCCCTATTCTGCTATCATGGCAGCCGTGGGGCTCATTGAAAGCCTTTTGACCCTTACCTTGGTAGACGAAATCACAGAAACTCGTGGAAACGGGAATAAAGAGTGTATCGCCCAGGGCATGGCCAATGTCACCACAGGTTTCTTTGGCGGAATGGGTGGCTGTGCCATGATCGGCCAAAGCCTGATCAACGTCAATGCTGGCGGTAGAAACAGAATTTCAGGCATTGTGGCAGCTTGTGGTTTGCTGACATTTATACTCTTCTTTTCATCTTATATTGAAATGATCCCAATGGCCGCATTGGTGGGATTAATGTTTATGGTCGCCATAGGGACATTTGAATGGGCATCCCTGAAGATTTTCAAAAAAGTACCTTTCACCGATGTATTGGTCATGATTGTAGTGACCTTGGTAACTATCTTCTTGCACAACTTGGCCTTGGCTGTATTGGTTGGAGTGATCATCTCAGCCTTGGTATTTGCTTGGGAAAATTCCAAGATGATCCGTGCCAGAAAAACCATTGATAAAAATGGTGTAAAACACTATGAAATCTATGGTCCTCTATTCTTTGCCTCTGCATTGACCTTTGGTGAAAAATTTGACCCTACCAACGATCCAGATGAGATCATCATCGATTTTGCAGAGAGTCGCATTGTGGACCATTCAGGTATAGATGCAGTTCATAAGGTAACCGAAAGATACAATAAGGTAGGCAAAACGGTCTATATCCGTCATCTAAGCACAAGTTCCAAAACCTTATTGGAAAAAGCCGAAAAAATCATCAATGTCAACTATGCAGATGACGATCCTAGTTATAAAATTGTAATGGATTGATCCATTATAACCTAATAAAATACTTAGCAGCGGTTTTAAAATCGCTGCTTTTTTTTGCCCATACGGAATTCCAAGTACATGAACGAATCTCTGTCAGTCAAACTGAAACGCATTATATCCAAACACCTACTCCTCAAAAAGCACTTAATTTCAAGTCATTACATGTCCATAAGTACTTCTTGAATTGTGAAAAATATGATTAATTTTAGATACTGATCTATCAATATTTTAACCCAAATGCCATGAATGTCTACAAAGTACCTTTATGCTATCAATAAGCATGCAGAAGATAAAGCAGAAAGTATGACTAAATATGGAGTTCCTCTTGGGCTACGCACGCACACGGGTGGCTCTATATTATTAAAATGTATTTCTTAAAAACACTAATGAATGACAAAAATCATTGCTAGCCCAAATTGTGGAAACTCCCCTAAAATGGCTTTCCTAAAAGAGTTTAATATTGCTTTTGCTAAGGGCAATATTGATTACTTGATCGAAAGCGTATCTGACGAAATTGTTTGGCACATCGTCGGCGACAAAGAAATCGCCGGAAAGGAGATGTTTAGAAGTGAAATGGAAAATATGAAAACAAACAAAGTGGTCGAACTAACTTTATACCAAATCTTATCCCACGGAAAAGAAGGGGCAGTAAACGGATCAATGAAAATGCATGATGGAAAGGAATATGCATTTTCCGATTTTTACCAATTTAGTGGCGCAAAAGGTAAACTCATTAAATCAATAACTTCATATATAATTAAAATGAAATAAAAAAAGCCAGCTTGAAATCAATCAAGCTGGCTTTTTATATGTTCAAGGCTGAATAACCTCTTATTTGCTAGCGATATAAGCTACTAGATCAACAACTTTGTTAGAGTAACCCCACTCATTGTCATACCAAGACACCAATTTCACGAATTTGTCGCTCAACTGTATACCAGCACCTGCATCGAAGATAGAAGTTCTAGCGTCACCGATAAAGTCATTAGAAACCACTGCATCTTCAGTGTAACCCAAGATACCTTTCAATTCACCATCAGCAGCTTCTTTCATTTTAGCACAGATCTCTTCGTAAGAAGCACCTTTCTTCAATTTCACAGTAAGGTCAACTACAGAAACGTCAGGAGTTGGAACTCTAAACGCCATACCAGTCAATTTACCGTTCAATTCAGGAATTACTTTTCCTACCGCTTTAGCAGCACCAGTAGATGAAGGGATGATGTTTTGACCAGCACCACGTCCACCTCTCCAGTCTTTCACAGAAGGACCGTCAACAGTTTTCTGCGTAGCAGTAGTTGCGTGTACAGTAGTCATCAAACCTTCTTCAATACCCCAATTGTCATTTACCACCTTAGCCAATGGAGCAAGACAGTTAGTAGTACAAGAAGCATTAGAAACGAACTGCATATCTGAAGTATAAGAAGATTCGTTTACACCCATTACGAACATAGGAGTGTCATCCTTAGAAGGAGCAGACATGATCACTTTCTTAGCACCAGCTTCGATATGACCTTTAGCTGAATCCTTGGTCAAGAAAAGACCAGTAGATTCTACTACATATTCAGCACCAACATCAGACCACTTAAGGTCAGCAGGATTTCTTTCGGCAGTTACACGGATTGCATTACCGTTTACAACCAACTGGCCATCCTTAACTTCTACGTCTCCCTTGAAGATACCGTGAGTAGAGTCATACTTCAACATGTAAGCCATGTAATCTACATCCACTAGGTCATTGATACCCACAATCTGAATATCATCTCTTTCTTGGGCAGCGCGGAAAACCAGTCTACCAATTCTTCCGAATCCGTTAATTCCTACTTTAATCTTTGTCATTTTTAGTAAGGTTAATAGGTAAAATTATGTTGTTATTTTCGACTTATGATTACAGCATCCAAATCCCATCATCATGGTTTGCAAAAATGCTAAATGCTTCCTGCAGTACTTTAGCTTTGGACGGCTGTTTTTAACTATGCCAAATTTATTGAATTAATATTTAGGAAGGAAATTAAGGCTTCATTAATCTGACATTAGGTCAAAGTTTTTCGTCTTTTTCGAGTCAAAATTAAAATTCTTGCAAGAAACACCGCTCAAACCCTCCAATTTCTCAGCAAAAACCAAAATATGCTTTAGAATTAATAATTCTTCTGAATCCTATAGGCCTTTGATCCAAGCCACTATATCCTCCAAAACCACCTCGCTAAAGGTCTCACCAATCTGTGCATATTCATCTATGGCACCCGTTTGGGCGGTTTGAAACAAATGATTTAATCCTGGATATAATTTGAGTTCTATATTATCCTTTCCCTCTTTATTTTTAATATCCTCCAATGCCTGGTAATTAATGGGACCGTTCACCTGTATATCCTTTGCCGCAAACAATGCTAAAACAGGAATATTGGCTTGCCTAATATAAGGCGCTGGATTAAATTTCATAAAACTAAAATACCAAGGAGAAACCATTTGGCTGTAAGCACCTTCCAATTCCTGTATTTGTTCCTGATCCAAAGAATCCACTTTGTTCATCTCTTTCAAATGACTTCTGAGCGCTGTAGTCAAATTACCATTCAAGTCCTTAAAATCTTCTGTATCTTCAAATACCTGATAAAGTACTTCATTGATTTTCCTTTGTTCCTGGATCAATTCTTCAGAAGCACCGTAAGAAGACAATACATCCTGACTTTGCTGCATCATTAAGTCCGAAATGGGCACGGTAGGCCCTGCCAAAGAAATGGCAAAGCCCAAACCTTTGGTCTCCGCAGCCATAATCCAAGCAATCATTCCTCCTTCGCTATGCCCGACCACACCACTTCTCAATTGGTCCACAAAAGGGAATTTCTTCAAGTGGTGAAGGGCTACTTCAGCATCTTTTTCGAAATCAAAACTATTGGCCTCCGCAAATTCACCTTCTGATTCACCCGTCCCGCGTTCGTCATAGCGCAACACAGCAATACCTTTTCTGGTCAAGTAATCTGCAATTACCCAAAATGGTTTATGACCGAAAACCTCTCCGTTCCTATCCTGTTGACCAGAACCACTAACCAAGACTACAGCTGGAAATGGCCCCATCCCCTTTGGTTTGGTAATCGTTCCCTTTAACTTTATACCTGCTTTCATGTTTTGAAAACTGGTTTCTATAACATCATAGTCAAATGGCGCTTTTGGTTCTTGCTGCTTTGGCTGCCCAAGTAGCTCCTCCTCTCCTACCTTGATCAGATCTAAAGGAATTTCCACCCCAGACTGTGTAAAGGTCCCTTTGATCGTATCATTCATCAACAATCCCTCAAAGGTAATGTTGAATTTTCCCAATTCTACCGATACCATGGGAGCAGTATGTAGCACCTTATCTATCGCCATGCCAGTTGCCCCCTGAGTAGGACTGTCCATCGTTCCTTTCCAGTCTCCACCTTCCTGTTCAAAATGAAATATTATGGGTAGTTTTTTTGCCATTATATCGAGTTCTCCCTTCCAGCTTCCTTGTAGTTCCTGTGCATGAAGGGAAAAGATGGTGAGAAAACCAACAGAAAAGGCTAGAAAGTATTGATTTAACCGAAGGATCATGGGCTTGATTTTTCTGCTATTTTACAGCTGATTATAAATAGTGTGGTAAAATGTATTCCTGAGAATTTTAAAGTTAATACGATTTTCAGATATCTTCGTCTATGCAAAAAGAAATACTGCTTGATTTAGTGACTAAAAAAATGCCTTTTGGAAAATACAAAGGAAGGTTGATTTGTGATATACCAGAGCATTACCTAGTATGGATGCATAGGAAAGGCTTTCCGGAAGGGAAATTAGGCATGTGGCTGAATACTATGTATGAAATCCGCGTCAATGGTTTGGAATATATTTTGATAGAACTCAAAAAGAAAATCCAATTAGGGGAACTATAAAAAAGCCTCCCAAATCATATCAGGAGGCCAACTATTGAATGGTTTATTCATAAATCAATGTGAAGCAATAGAATCTGGATTACCGTCCGGGTCACCATTTACTGTTCCGCTACTTTGGATATTTCCCAGCAATAAGATTCCCGCTACATGTGGAGCGGCCATGGAGGTACCACTGATCGTATTATATCCGCCATTTTTCCAGGTAGATGTAATCGATACTCCAGGAGCACAATAATCCACAGGAGGATTCGAAAAATTTGAGAAAGAGGCAAAGTTATCACTTTCATCCATGGCCGATATGGTGTAAATATCCGGGCCATTGACCCTTGCTGGAGAATGCTCATTGGCATCTCCCCCCTCATTACCGGCAGCCAAGCTAAACTTTACGCCTGAAGCAGCAGCCTCTTTGACCGCTTGATCCAGCGCATTAGAGACTGGTCCTCCTAAACTCATATTGGCCACATCACCATTATTGCCTCTCGCTTTCACAAAATCAACCCCTGCAATCACCCCAGAATAAGAACCTGAACCTCTGGAATCCAATACTTTCACTGGTACGACTGTTGCTCCAGCTGCCACTCCTATCACTCCAAAATCATTATTGATCGCCGCAATCGTTCCTGCTACATGCGTACCATGCCCATTTCCATCATCCAAAGATTTGCTGTCTTTCCCTGTATTAAAAGCATTGAAGCCTTTGGAAGCATCGACATTCAAATCCGGATGATCCAAGTCTATGCCAGTATCGATTACAAAAGCCACATTACTGCCTGAGTAATCCACCGGACCTCCAACCCTTGAAATCCCATAGGGAACCGTTTCGCCTGAAGGTTCTTCCCCTCCTCCTCCATTACCAGGGCCTTTTCCTGGAGGTGGAGCCAATGCAATCACACGGTCTTGTTCTATAAACTTGACCCGGCTATCCTTGCTCAAAAGGATAAATTGTTCTTCATCCAATTCTACAGAAAAACCTTCTAGCGCATTGCTAAATACTCGGTCTAGGTTTTCTGGTGCCACACGAAAATCTGCTAGCATGCTGGAAACTTCCTTCCTCATGGATGCCTGCATATCTTCATAGCTACCTTTCCGTCTAAAATTAATTCTCTGATTATGTAATACCACAATATACTTTCCAGGTATTACAGTGCCGTTGATATCAGCAGATTGATCCACCGGCACTGATATGGAACTTTGCTCTACTTCCTGACATGAAGCTAGAAAGGCCCCCAAAATAATGGACAAAGCCACCACTGGGTTCATCATTACGCTTAATAAATGCTTTTTCATCTTCTAACTTTTTAAACAATTAATGATCAAAACTATACAAATGAATATAAGCAAAATTAAAGGGAAACCAACGTAAAACCTTCTTTTCCCAAGCTCCAACAGAAGAGGTTCAAAACAGTCAACCGATTTAGCAAATGCCAGTAATGACGAAAAGTCAAGTTTTTTATTTGTTGAGTGGTAGGAACTCCACCCATTAAATAACCCGTTTAACTGAATTTGTATCCACTCATACAATAACCCAAGAGTAGCCTAAACCTTTGTCTAATTTTGTAGTCTATTAATATATAGTTCAACAACCTCATCAATCATAACAAACTGAATTACAACAGAATGAACAAATTTTATTTACTTTTTTTTATAATAAGTTTAAACTTTCAGGGAAATCTCTGGGCACAAGAAATCCTTCAAGGTAAAATTATAGACCAACAAAGCGAGGAAACACTTCCTGGTGCCTATATTTTTGTCAAAAACACAGAAAATGAGACCATAGGAAACACCTATTCTGATGAAAATGGCGACTTCAAAATAGCCAAACCTACAACCACACCATTCATATTGGAAATTAGTTTTATAGGTTTTGAAACATTGAGAAAGACCTATTCCAATCTTCAAAGTAACAACCTTGGAACAATCGCCCTAGGTCAGGATGCCACTCAGCTCCAGGAGGTAGAGGTAAAAGGCCAAATCATGACAGGAGAAGTAAAAGGAGATACGGTTTCCTTTAACGCCAATGCCTACAAGACCCGGTCTCAGGCAAGTGCTGGTGAATTGATCCGTAAAATGCCAGGAGTAAACATGAGAGGAGGAACCATAGAAGTTCAAGGGGAAACTGTAGGCCGTGTTCTGGTCGATGGTGAGCCTTTCTTCGGGGATGATCCAGCCACGGCCATGCAAAACCTGCCAGTTGAGGTAATTGATAAAATTGAATTTTTGGATCAAAAGAGTGACCAAGCTAAACTAACAGGTTTTGATGATGGAGAAACCATTAAGACCATTAATATCATCACTAAAAAGGATAAAAGAGGAGGGAAATTCGGGCAACTCTTTGCCGGATATGGTACTGACGACAATTATTTGGTGGGAGGCGCTATCCATTTCTTTGAAGGTGCCCAAAGGCTCTCGGTACTTGGACTAAGCAACAATATCAACCAACAAAACTTTTCTGCAGATGACCTAACAGGCGCCTTTGGATCTGGAAATGATCGGGGCTGGGGAAGACGAGACAGCGATGACTTGACCGTCAGGTCTCTGCCAGGTATCACTAAAACAAATGCTGTAGGAACCAACTTCACCGATAAATTCGATAATGGCAAGGCAAAAATTTCCGGTAACTATTTCTTCAATGATAGTAAAAACACCCTGAACAGGACTTCTAGCAGAGAGTATATCTTGCCAAGTGATAGCCTCCAATTTTACGATGAAGAAAGACTTGACCAAAACAACAGTCAAACCCACAGAATGTCTTTGAAGCTAGAGTATGATATTTCTGATAAACATGCTATAATCTGGAGACCAAGATTCTCCTATCAAAAATCAAATGCCCAGAATAGCCTCATTGCAAGGAACCTATATAACCAAAACACACCTATCAGTGAAACGATCAATTTAACTTCCTCTAATAATGATGCATTAAGCATAGATAATGACTTCACTTATCGCTATAAATTTAACAAACCGGGAAGAACGATCTCTACCAGCATTGAATCCAGGTATAGAAAAAACAATGGTCAGTCCTTATTAACCTCTGCCAACAGGAATTATCAAAATGAAAACTTGGATAGCTTGGTTCAAAAATCCAATAGCACTTCAAAATCCAACAATTATGAGATGGAGATTGTATATACGGAACCTGTTGGTGAAAACTCTCAGCTGAGATTAGAGTATGAATTAAGAAATGATAATGGAATTAGTGACAGAGATGTAAGCCAAAGGGAAATGGAATCCTTTAACTTTGAAAAAGACAGTACTTTAAGTAACAAATTTGACAATGGTTACCGTCACCATGAAATGAACCTTGGCTATCAATACGCCGGAGAAGAATTAAGAATATATTCTTCCTTTGTTTACCAAATTGCTGACCTAAACAGTGATAGGCTTTTTCCTGGTTTTGAAAACACACAAAGAAATTTTAAAAACTTTATTCCGAGAGTCTATGTCACCTACGAACCCAATAAAGAAACCAGTATAAGGTTTGGGTATAGAACAGACACGGATGCCCCGTCTGTCAATCAGTTACAAGACGTAATCGACAATAGCAATCCACTTTCCATTTCTATGGGAAATCCAGATTTGGAACAAGAATACGAGCACAGGATATTTTCTAGGATCAGAAAAATCAATCTGGAAACCTCCAAGTCTTTCTTTATGTACTTTTCCGGCAGGGTAAGAAAAAACTATATGGGGACCAGTACCTTCATTGCTTCCAAAGACACCCTGATCAATAATGATGTATTATTGAGACAAGGAGGTCAACTAAGAAGGCCAGTGAACCTCGACAACGCATATGATGCAAGTACCAGTATCTCCTTTGGTTTCCCGCTTGGATTTATAAAAAGTAATTTAAACTTGGATACAAGGTTCAGTTATTCCAACCAGCCAGGCCTTATCAACGACCAGCTCAATACCAATCATAACCTTGGTATGGGACAAGGCCTGTCCATCACCAGTAATGTAGGGGAAAAGCTTGATTTCAACCTAGGAACAAGCGCTAACTATAATGTGGTCAGAAGCACACTTCAAGCAGATAGAAACTCAAATTACTATTCCCAAAGTACCCGTCTGGACCTTTATTGGAATTTCTGGAGAGGATTCTTTATCAGTACCAATGTAAACAACCAACTCTATGCAGGATTAGGAGATGAATTTGATCAATCCATCTGGTTGATGAATGCAGATTTTGGCTATAGGTTCCCTCCTTCTGAAAACTTGGAATTAAAAATGACCGTATTCGATTTATTGAACCAAAATACCAGTATTGAACGAAATATTACAGATGTCTATATAGAAAATGTGAGGACAGATGTGCTAAAACAATTCTTTATGCTTACCTTGACTTATAATCTAAGAGCATTTGGCGGAAACCGACCGCAATACGATTGATCCAAATTTCAGTAACTATATAATCGAAAAGGTACAGTTCTATTCAACTGTACCTTTTTTTTCTGCATTGGCCTCCAATCTGAACTTTTCACTACCCATTAAAAGTTTATCAGTGAAACAAAGTTGCAAAAAGAACGTAGAAGCAACAATATTGCATTATATTTGTCATCAATAATGAAAATGCGAAAACTGAGTTCACTTTTATTCACTTTACTCCTCCTTAGCACCAATCTTTTGGCCCAGGAAGACTGTCCCTTTATACTCAGGGGAAAAGTCTTGGACAGTGAAAGCAATGAAGCCGTTATCAACGCTTATATATGGGTTCAAGACCTCAGCAAGGGAACTGTTACAGATCAAAACGGGAATTTCCGCATCAATGACCTATGTGAGGGACATTTTGAGCTAAAGGTAGAATCCTTGGGATATACAGCCCAAACGCTACCTCTTAATGTCCACGAAAATGTCAATCTGACCATCCGATTGAGCCAGAAGGAATACACCATTGACGGTGTGGAAATAGTCGGACATAAAGATGCTGTCAATACCATGAATGCAGTAAGCAGTATAAGTACTGAACTGCTCGATGAAACCCGGGGTAAAAATCTGGGAGAAACCCTTAAGTCACTATCAGGCGTTACCACTTATACTACTGGTGCCAACATCGCCAAACCGGTCATCCATGGTATGCACAGCAATCGGATCATGATCCTAAATAATGGAATCAAACAAGAAGGCCAACAATGGGGTGGCGAACATGCGCCCGAGATCGACCCATTCATGGCCGAAAACATTTCCGTGGTTAAAGGTGCAGAGTCAATTCGATTCGGTCCTGAAGCCATGGGAGGAGTACTTTTGGTCACCCCACCCAAACTCCCTGTCAAAGCTGGTTTTAAAGGCACTGCCCATATCATCGGCAACACCAATGGACGTTCCGGAGCTGCTGCCATTAGTTTGGAGGGGGGAAGTAAAAAATGGAAAGGATTGGGTTATAGACTCCAAGCTTCAAGCCGTGCTGGAGGAAATATTAAATCCCCTGATTATTTTCAGGACAATACAGGCATGCGAGAGCTCAATTTCTCAGGTGCCATTGGCTATAATACCAAAAACATCGGGATGGACCTATTTTACAGTAGATTTTCCACTACAATTGGTATTCTAAGTGATTCCCATACGGGAAACTTAAGTGATTTAAATGAACTGATTGAAAATGGACGACCATTCAGTAATCCTGGTTTCAATTATGACATTGTCAATCCAAGACAAGAAGTAGTCCACCAGCTGCTCAAAGCCAAAGGTCATTATCATTTGAAAAACGAAGGTGTACTCAACTTAGAATACGCCTTTCAGCAAAATAACCGGCAAGAGTTTGACAAAAGACGGGGGGCACTCAATGATAGGGCGGCCTTAGACCTTGAACTGTTTACAAATACCCTAAACCTCTCCTATGAGCATCCCAGTGCAAAATCCTGGAATGGTTCTATTGGGGTTAATATGCTACAGCAAGCCAATAATAATATACCAGGCACTGGGGTTACTCCCCTGATTCCCAATTATGATTTAATTAATTTAGGTGCTTTTGCCATTGAAAAGTACACTAATGGTAATTTGGAACTGGAAGCCGGAGCTCGATATGACTTCAGATATGTGGATGCTGCCAGATATAACGATGGAGAATTGGAAGAAAGGAACTACACTTTCAAAAACTTCACCGCCTCCATAGGAGCAGCTTACAGCTTTAACAGCAATTGGATGTTGATCTCTAATATCGGGTCGGCATGGAGACCTCCGAACATCAATGAACAGTTTAGTGAAGGCCTTCATCATGGTGCCGCTGCCGTAGAAATAGGTAATCCAAACTTTGTAAGCGAGCAGGCCATCAAATGGGTCAATACCTTAAACTTCAATAGGGGTAATTGGGACATAGAGTGGACAGGATATTACCATAAGATCAACAACTATATCTACCTCAACCCCACAGGAGAACAACATGTTTCACTCCGGGGAACATTTAATATTTATGAGTACCTCCAAACAGATGCTGATTTTTGGGGAATGGACTTAAGTTCTCTGTATAAACATGAAAATGGAATTTCCTGGTTTGTCAAAGGAGCTATGATCAGGGCAAAAAATTTAATAGATAAAAGCTACCTGCCCTTTATTCCAGCCGACAGAATCGAAACTGGAATCAGTTATGAATTACCAGAATGGAGAGGTCTGAGCAATAATAAGATTAGCCTGAGCAACCTTTCTGTTTTCCGACAAAGAAGAGAACCTGACTTTGATTTAGCTCCAGCACCATTAGGATACAACCTTTGGAACATCAGTGTAGGTACAATATTATTTGAAAATCAAAAAAGCGTACTAAAGGTCAATTTATCCATAGACAATCTTCTTAATACCTCCTACAAAGACTATATGGACAGGTTCAGGTACTTCAGTCATCAAATGGGAAGAAACCTTTCCTTGCGGCTAAAATATGAATTCTAAAAAGACACAAAACCACAATAGTTATGAAAACTAAAGCAAAATTATTACCCTTAACATTTTTACTAGGACTTACTATTATATTGACTTCCTGCAGCAAGGATGATCCTGTACCAGAATTGGACCAAGAGGTCATTACTGATGTTACCCTTACCTTCACAGAAGTAGATGAGTCAGGCCTTAGTATAGGTAGCTCCATGGATTTTGTAGCTTCATCTGAAGGAGGGCTTTCCTTGGACGGAAACCTAGACATCGAAACCATTATTGGTTTGGAAAGTGGCAAAAGCTACCGAATGGAAATCACCGCCTATAATGGTATAGCCGATGAAGATATTACAGAAGAAATCGAGGAAGAAGCTGATGAGCACCAGTTTTACTTCCTTGGATCTGCTTTCGTGGGAGAAAACTCTTTTATGGAATATGCTTATGACGATACAGACACTAATGGAAATCCTATCGGCCTAAACGGCATTGTAAAAGTGGATGAGAACCTAGTTAGTAATTCAGGTAAAATAAGAATTGTTTTGAGGCATGACCTGGATAAATCCTTCACAGGTGCAGATAATCCACATTGGGAAAACTATGTACAAGCTGGAGGAGAATCAGACCTTGATCTATCTTTTGAAGTAACTTTCTAAGGATAGAAACTTGAAAAAACGGCCCTGGATATTTCACCATGGCCGTTTTTATTTTTTACTTATATCATAAAAGTTGGATATTATTTGCTCATTCCTTTGCCACACCGGGAGCATTGGCGCCAATATTTCCAGCTACCAAAATGGTATTATAATCAGGTCCATCTTCAGCTAAATGTACCTTGATATGGCCATCTAGTTCTTTCATTTTTTCATAAGTATAATCTTTTAAAATCGTCACGCTTTTTAAGGGCCTTATATCCACAGGATTTAATTTTTCCAACATAATCCCTTCCTCGCCATAACTTCCCTGATGCAAATGTGCAGGAAAGAAATAAGCTTTACGGTCTGATTCTCCTTCAAGAATAAGGGAGAGTTGCAGTCCAGTTCCATCAGCATACTCTCTAAATATCGCCCTACCCGTATATCC
Organism: Echinicola marina; assembly: GCF_020463795.1. Taxonomy (NCBI): domain Bacteria; kingdom Pseudomonadati; phylum Bacteroidota; class Cytophagia; order Cytophagales; family Cyclobacteriaceae; genus Echinicola; species Echinicola marina. The sequence goes on from NZ_CP080025.1 coordinate 4,915,820, forward strand.
ATATTCCGTACTGATTGTATTAAGCTCATACTCCAGTACATTATCTGTATAAATTGATTCTGTCAACTCACTACATCCTCCAAACAATCCCAATATTGACAGCACCATCACCAAAATAACTTTACTTCTAACGCTATTCATATTACTAATTTTCCGATCAGATAATATTTAGTCCATATTAAATATACAATATGGATATTTCTGATTCATGCTAAAAACTAAAAATATTTTGTCTTTTAAAGTAATTTGTAATCTTACCCATTTGAATCACTCTATTCATTGGGTTATTGCTTATATTTAATTCCAAATTGCTAAAAGCATTAAGGAACTGTACATTTCTGTTTTTACAATTTATTTCTTAGAAAACATCAAATCAATAAAACCTATTATATAACAAGCCTATTTATTATGGAATTAAAAAACAACAAGCACTTAAAATATGCTTTGACCTTACTCTCCTTTAGTTTAGTAGTTGGCAGTTCCTGTGCACAGGAAAAAGACACACGATCAGGAATCAGCATTAATACGCCTGAAATAGCTGAAGACCCGAAAAATTATACGGTAGAAACAATCGTTGAAGGTTTTGATGATCCTTGGGGAATGGACTTTTTACCAGATGGAAGCATTTTGGTCTCAGAGAAAGCCGGAACACTTTATCTGGTTAAGGACGGAAAAAAAACCGAAGTAAAAAACGCACCTGAAGTATCTTCTAGAGGTCAAGGTGGGCTATTGGATATTATGCTTCACCCAGATTTTGAAAACAACAGTTGGGTATATTTTTCCATTGCTTCCTCAGAAGGAGAAGAAGAAGGTGCCAATACTGCAGTAGTAAGAGCTAAATTGAATGGTTCTGAACTTACAGACCATGAAACCATCTATAAAGCAAGCCCTAACACCAAAAAAGGACAACACTTTGGTTCTAGATTAGCCTTTGATGACAAAGGATATCTTTATTTTTCTGCCGGTGAAAGAGGTGACAGGGACAATAATCCCCAAGACATCACTAGGGATAATGGAAAAATTTACCGCCTTCATGATGACGGAAGTATTCCAAAAGACAATCCTTTTGTAAATGAAGCCAATGCCAAAAAAGCCATTTATTCTTATGGACACAGAAATCCCCAAGGAATGATTTTCCACCCAAAATACAAGGAAATTTGGGTTAATGAGCACGGTCCACAAGGTGGCGATGAAATTAACATCGTTAAAAAAGGTGCTAATTTCGGCTGGCCAGTGATCAGTTATGGTATTAATTATGATGACTCTATGCTTACTGAGAATACCAGCAAAGAAGGAATGGAACAACCCATTTACTATTGGGTACCTTCGATTGCTCCTTGTGGTTTCGCTGTAGTACCTGAAGAAACCTACCCTGATTGGGCTGGCAGTCTCCTAGTAGGCTCCCTAAAGTTCCAATACCTTGAATTGCTACAAATGGATGGTAAAAAGGTTATAGGCAGAACAAAGCTACTGGATGGAATGGGCAGATTGAGAAATGTAAAAATTGGTCCTGACAATCACATCTATGCAGCTATCGGTGGAAAAGGCATAGTTAAAATTATACCAAAGAAATAATACTTATGATTAAAACGACTGTTATTACCAGTTTGGTAGGCGCATATTTGGGTTGGACAGCATTTACCTTTGGTGATCAAGATGAAGCTTTAAAGGCCAGCATAAAAAGAGGCCAAGAAGTCTATAATGATTATTGTATTACTTGTCATATGGCTGATGGCAAGGGTGTCTCCGGTACCTTTCCCCCTTTGGCCAATTCTGATTTTCTATTAAAAAACCGCGAACAAAGTATCCGTGCTATAAAATTTGGTATGAGCGGAGAAATCACAGTCAACAAAAAAGCCTATAATAACACCATGAGCAACTTGGGGTTATACGATGATGAAGTTGCTGATGTCATGAACTATATCCTGAATAGTTGGGGAAACAAATCAAAAAAGATGGTTTCGGAAAAAGAAGTTAAATCCATCGAAAAGAAAGAAAAAACAGCAAGTTAATTTGTATTAAAAACAAGAAAAAGGGCAATCATCATTGTCCTTTTTCCTTTTCCAATAAAGCGGTAAGGTTCTTTTCAAATACTGATTTTGCCTTTTTCTTCCATCATATACTCACCACATAACTTGACCACTCCACCGTTCATTTCTCCTAAAAAAGCGCCACCTCTGGCGCTAAGCTGAAGTGTATTAAAATGTATTTTATTCAACCTCTCTGCCCAAAAAGGCAGCAGCATGGCATGTGAAGAACCTGTGGCGCTATCTTCCAAAATAGTGGTGTGAGGGACTAAAGTACGGCTAACAAAGTCTACTTCATCGCCTTTTGCAGTGATGGCATAACCGAAAATCTCACTTTTTCTCAGTTGCTCAAAATCCGGTTGCATCTTTTCTATACTTTGCTCAGAATCGGTCAGGATAATATGCTTATTGGCTGTCTTGTACATCTCCAATACGGGAATCCCCAATCCCCTTGAAATGGCCTCAGGGACAGTTTCAATTTTCTCCTGAACTGGAATGACATTGATAGAAATACTAATGGTTTGATCTGCATTGACTTGTCCTTCCACTATTCCTTCAGCATAATGTAACTTAAAAGGTCCATTCTCCCCAGTTTTTTGATACAGGAATGCCGCCGCTGCTGCAGTACCATGGCCGCATAATCCAATCTCTGCACCTGGCGCAAACCACCTGACTTTATACTCTCCATTTACAGGTATTTCCCAGAGAAAAGTGGTGGCTGGCTGATCCAAACTATTGGCTATTTCCGTTAGTTCAGTATCAGATAGCTCCCTTTCCAAAAGGATTACCGCAGAAGGATTTCCCCTAAAACCTCTTTTTTGATCAGTAAAGACTGATATGATTTGATATTGAATATCCATGGCCAATAATTCATCTATTTTGAAAAAAAGCAATTTCTCCTCTACCACAACTTAAGTCACTAGGTAGCTGATAAAGAATGCTATATTTAATTTGTTCTCCAGAAATATGATGTAAACAGGATTAAAATTGTATAAAGTTCCAACCTTCCCAAAAGCATAATAAAGGACAGAAACAATTTAGCTACTGGATCAAAGAAAGCAAAATTATTCAGCGGTCCAACATTTCCTATAGCAGGTCCGACATTTCCCAGACAAGTGGCAATGGCTCCAAAACTGGTCAACATATCATAACCTAGCACAGAAAGTGCTACACTTCCTAGAACAAATACCATTAGATATATCAATAAAAAATTCATGATATGGGTAATGATCTTCCCCGTAACTCTGTCTCCATTGATTTTTAAAGGCACCACCGCCCTTGGGTGTACAATGCGCTTGAATTCCAAAATGGTATTTTTAAAGAAAGTCAAATGCCTGATAAACTTAATACCTCCTGCAGTGGACCCTGCACAACCTCCTATAAACAAAATCAGAAAGAAAAATATGGTCAAACCATGACCATAACTGGTATAATCTGCGGTCACAAATCCAGTGGTAGTCATCAAAGAGGAAACTTGAAATGCTGTATCCCTAAATGCTTTCTCTGCACTTTCCCCAGAAAAATAATAAACCGGAACCGTTAAGGCTGCGATAATCAATACCACCACCAGAACATAAGCTTTAAACTCATCACTTTTCCATACCTTATCAAACTTACCCACCAACCCAAAATATATCACAGTAAAGTTGGTCCCGGCCAACAACATAAAAACAATCGCTACATACTGAATGAAAGGAGATTCGTAAAAGGCCATACTGGCATTCTTGGTGGAAAAGCCTCCTGTAGCCAAAGTCGTCAAGGCGTGATTAATCGCATCAAAAAAGGTCATACCTCCTAAGTAGTACAATACTGTACAAAGAATGGTCAGCCCTACATAAACATACCACAGCCTTTTGGCTGTTTCCCGAATCCGTGGATGCAGTTTATCTGACGTTGGGCCCGGGGACTCTGCCACAAATAATTCAATCCCCCCAATCCCCAAGAGTGGAAATATAGCCACTGTCAATACAATAATCCCTAAACCACCAATCCATTGGGTCATACTTCGCCAAAACAAAATGCCCTTTGGCAATGCTTCTATATCATTCAGAACAGAGGCACCTGTAGTGGTCAATCCCGATACAGTCTCAAATATGGCATCTGGAATATTAGGAATCGTCCCACTCACCAAATAAGGAAGCATACCAAATAATGACATAAAGAGCCAACTCAAGCCAACTATCAAGTAGCCTTCTCGTTTTCGGATATTCTGGTCCTGCTTGGAAAATGAGAAAAATAAAATAGCGCCCATGGCCATGGAGACAAAAGCAGAATAAATCAAGGGCATTTGATCACCACTTTTGTAATAATAACTAAAACCAATACCTGGGAGCATCAATAGGCCCAACAGCATCAATAAACCTCCCATGATTTTCCCAATAGCCTTATAATGGATCATCGTATCAGTTAAATAATTTTTCCAGACTGGATTTGGCAGATGGCAATGCTAAAACAATGGCTTTATCATTCATTTGAAGTTGAAAATCCCCATCTGGTATAAAAACCTCCTCACCCCTGATTACACCTGCAACGATGGCCGTTTCAGGAAAATGCAATTCACGAAGTTGCTTCTTGGTTAATCGGTTATTCTTTGAAATCACATATTGGATAAATTCAGCATCTACACCATAAATACCTGAAATGGCCTCCACCTTACCCTTTCTGAGGTACCTGGTAATCTGGTTAGCGGCTACCAACTTTTTGTTGATAAGGGAATCTACCCCTATACTATGTGAAATATGGATATATTCCCGCGTATCCACATGGGCAATGGTTTTGTAAACCCCGTGGTTTTTGGCACTCAAACTGGTGATAATATTCGTTTCCGAACTTTCTGTAAGTGCTAAAAATGCCTGCATCTCCTCCAGTCCCTCTTCAATAAGTAATTCTATATTTTTATAATCTCCATGGATAACCAAAGAAGTATCTAGCCTTTCCGATAACCATTTACAGCGCTCTTTATCCTTGTGGATCAAGGTCACCCTATATTCTGGCTCCAATTTAAGCGCAGAAGTAAATGCTAGATCATCTCCACCAATGATCATTACATTTTTAATATTGATTTCCCTTTGGTCCATCAGCTGAACAATGGAATCATTGGCCTTTTTATTGGAGATAAAATAGACATGATCATTATTTCTGAGAACTGTAGTACCTTTTGGAATAATGGTCATCTGGTCTCGGACAATCGCAATAATCCTGATGTCTTCAAAAATTGGCATTGCCCGGGTTTCTGAAAGCTTTTTATTTACCAGAGCAGAATATTGATTCAAAATAATACCCACCACATTCAGCTTACCTTCCTCAAAATCAAAAATATCAGAGAAGGTCGAGTTCTTGATCATCCGGTGAATTTCACCACTACATAACATGGTGGGAGAAATAATATTATCTATACCCAGATTATGAAAATAGGCTATATTTTCTTCCAAAAGATAATCGTGGTTCCTTACCCTGGCGATCACTCTTTTTGCCCCGAGTTGTTTTGCCAACATAGCCGTTACTATATTGGTTTTCTCGGAGGTAGTTACAGCCATTACCATATGAGCCTCTTTGACATTTGCATTCTGCAAAACATCGATAGAGGCAGAATCCCCCATTACCGTCAACACATCTAACCTCGAAGCTACATTCTCCAGAATATCCTTGTCGGTATCAATTAGGGTTATATCTTTATTTTCATAGCTCAAAGACTCGGCAAGATGGAATCCCATATCACCTGCTCCAGCGATCACAATATTCATGGCCATAGGCGTAAATATAAGGTGTTTTAAGCTGCAAAGACAAAATTGTAAATTAATTTTTAGTTGAAAAAGTGGCCTTCACGCCTAAATTTACCCTACTTGCACCAAATAATTTAACCGCTATAAATAATAGAATTGATAGTAAAAACCCCTTAATTATTCTTCCTCTATCATTGATTCCCCTTTTGAGAAATTTCCAGAAGTCCACTCCCAGGATTCTTTGAGCCGTATTTTTCCATTCTCCAACCTTTCCGGTATAGAAATACACTTTCCGGTCATTAGTTCTCCTGCTTGGTTGATATGATGATACCGCATATCTATCACTCCATTGTTATCCACTTTACCTATCAGGTGTCCTTTTACAATTTCACCTCCTTCATAATGTGCTGTTAGGATCTCCCCCTCTTGTGAATAATGGAAAACCGTCGCTGATGACACATCCCCATTATCCGTATTGCTAACGGACCTAAAGGTCATACTATCATAATTGAACATTTATTCTTCTCTGAAATTATAATTAGGATTTTAAATAATTTGAGCCACCGTACAATGCCCTTCTCTATCAAAGACCAATCAGATGACGATTTTAGCAATAAATGAGCAGCTTACAAAATCATCTATTTATTCATTTTATGATCTCCATAAAACCACAACGAATCCATTTGAGTTTATTCAAAATATATAATCATAAAAAAAGTCATTCGATATAGATAGAATGACTTTTGAAAACTTGATCTTTAATACTACCCATCTGCGGGGAGATGTTTGGAGAATTCATATAAAATCTTATCTACTGATACACCTATATTCTTTGATTTCTGCTTGATATTATTAACCTCTCCCACGGCACTTATCCTCAGAATAATTTTGTCTGCTCTGGGATCAATAAAGTCTATCAACACCTCTCCCAAATTATACTTTTCAATTTCCGTCTGGCTTGGCCAATAAGGATAGCCCATCCTATAGGGAAATCTGTACATAGGAGAATACAAACCGTATGGGTATAAGCCATCATAGGCACTTCTGCTTACTTCTTTTTCCCGGTCGCTTAAAAGGGTATTATACCGTAGAATTAAATCAGGATGCTCACTATCTTGTACAAAGCCCCTTTCTTCCATACCTTGGACCAAATCATCCACTAAGTTCCTGTCCAAAGTTGGTGAATTCCAGGCATCCTTCCCCTCATACTGATTAATGATGGCAAAGGTCTTATAGGATTTACCTGCTTTTACCTCATTTTTTTCCAAGTAAACTTTAACAGGATTACAGGCTGCCAATAAAACTCCTAAAAGGATAATATTTATTCCAAATCTCAATTTCATACTCTAGGCCATTTATCTAAAAAACGACAGAAATGGGCTAAAGTTGTGTATTTAATGGCCATAAATATAGTTTTCTGTGTGAAGACAGACTACTCATTTATTCAACAACTTTCCATTTTCTGATTCTGGTAATTCTTCCACGTCTCTTAACTTTCTCTGGATCACCCTTGTTCTGGTTCCTACCAAAGTATCCAGTTCATGATTCGCCTCATTGATTTTTTTCTGTGCCTTTTCTATCAAATCACCAAATTTACCAAACTCAGTTTTCACCGCTCCCAACACTTTCCACACTTCACTGCTGCGCTTCTGAATGGCCAAAGTCTTAAATCCCATTTGCAAACTATTCAACATGGCCGCCAAGGTAGTCGGCCCGGTAACCACCACCTTATATTCTTTCTGCAACTGTTGTGATAAAACCCCATCCCTTATCACCTCTGCATACAGGCTTTCCATAGGTAAAAACATCACTGCAAAATCAGTGGTATAGGGAGGGTTAATATATTTCTGACTGATATCTTGAGCGGATTTTTTCACTGCTCGCATCAGTTCCAACTTACTGCTATCCACCAATCCCTTGTCTCCAAGGTCATAGGCTTCCAACAACCTATTATAGGCTTCTTGAGGAAACTTCGCATCAATGGGAAGGAACACTGGTTCATCACTACTATTCCCTGGTAATTTCACAGCAAATTCCACCCTTTCTGAAGCCCCCTTTTTCATAACGGCATTGCTTACGTACTGATCTGGAGCCAAAATATTTTCCAGTATACTTTGCAATTGGTATTCACCCAGTACTCCCCTACTTTTTACATTGGTTAGCACACGTTTAAGATCTCCTACACCAGTTGCCAAGTTTTGCATCTCTCCCAATCCTTTTTGAACAGCTTGAAGTTGCTTGCTGACAATCTCAAATGACTGCCCCAGCCTGATCTCCAAGGTCTTCTGTAATTTCTCATCCACCGTCTCCCTCATTTTTTCCAATCTGGCTTCAGTAGATAAGAGCATTTTTTCTTGTCTTCGTTCCAGCTCACTGAATTTCTCACGCTGTATTTCATTGAACTCTTTCACATTTTCCCTAAAAAGCTTACCAAAATCCCTTAGTGTCTCATTTTGGTCTTTGGAATTCTCTCTTAATGTGTCAAAAACATACTTAAACTGTTGATTGATGTTCTGACCAATCTCCTGCCTATTTTCGGCCATCTGCCGCTCCAATTGCATCGTTATAACGGCTAATTTTTCTTCAAGGGATTGCTTTTGATCGCCTTGGCTCATTTGTTTGCTGAGTAAGACAATCGTAATCAGAACGTTCAATGCCAAAAGGCCCAAAAGTATCATTTCCATATGTACCAACCGATTTTTATGGGCAAATTAAGGCTATACTTTGGATTTGCCTAAACTGAAAACCACACAATGCGACATTTCATGTCGCAAACAGAAATATAACTACTCCTCCTATTTTTGTTACTGTAGGTAAAAGCAAAACAATATCTTTTACAGGACCAATTGTAAATGATTAAATGCGTTAGTTTAAACGTTTAAAATGTAACTGTTCCTTCAGCATTTTCTATCAAAGTCCAAAGCTACAATTTAACCAGCCCAGGATTGAAACCTTTGTGATCATCGAAATCTGGTACGAGAAAGAAAATCTTACCTGAACACTACCTGATACCCCAACCATTCGAAATATCAAATCAGCCCAACTCCTTCTTAGTTGAGGAAATATCTTCTTATCATGAGGACGGAAAGAATGATTCTTAAACTGCTTATAAGCAAAATATTGAAAGGTATGTCCCCTTACTTTCCCTGGACTTAAGGAGTAGATTACCTTAAATCTCTGATAAGAGAAACACGGTTAAAACACGGGATAAACACGGCTTAACCAGGGGTTAAATACAGGTTAAACTATGACCGGTAAAAATGTTGCCTTCATCGATATGTTTATGGATAAATCCTATAAGTAATCCTACTTATCCCATTGGAATCAATTATTTTAGATTTTCACTTTTCCATAAACAGAGCAATTACATCTTGAAAAGAAACTTACAAAAATTCATAGGGCCTGGGACTTTAGTCATGGCTGCTTTTATAGGGCCTGGTACAGTTACTGTATGCACACTTGCTGGTGTAAAATTTGGTTATGAATTGATTTGGGCACTTCTATTGTCTATTCTGGCTACCATCCTACTTCAGGAAATGTCCGCCAGGATTGGACTGATCAACCAAAAAGGACTGATTGAAATAGTCAGACAGGAATTAAAGCATAAATGGCCTAAGATAGCTGCCCTTAGTTTGATTATCATTGCGATTGTCGTTGGCAATGCAGCTTATGAAGCTGGCAATATAAGTGGCGCAGTACTGGGCTTGAATGGCTTTAAAAAGCTACCATTCTTCAATACATATTCTCCTTATCCAATAATAGTAGGGCTATTGGCTTGGAGCTTACTGATGAGTGGCAGCTATAAAAAAGTGGCGTCTTTTATGTTGGTCATTGTCCTTACGATGAGCGCTGTATTTCTCCTGACAGCTATTATGGGAGCACCACAGCTAAGGTTGGTTCTGGGAGGATTGGTCCCCAGTATCAATACCAATAATATCATCACTATAGGCGCCTTGATCGGAACGACTGTGGTACCTTATAATTTATTTTTACATGCAGCTTTAGTCACAAAAAAATGGCAGGGAAGCAAGGATTTAAAATATGCACAGCTAGATACCATTATTTCTGTTAGCTTAGGAGGACTGGTTTCTATTGCGATATTGATAACAGGTTCCCTGGGGAGTGCAGAAAAAATTGATTCGGTATTGGATTTGGCAGAAAGTCTTGTACCTCTCTTTGGCAAAGCTGCCCCCTACTTTTTGGGTGTTGGTCTATTTGCCGCGGGAATCACCTCCTCCATCACTGCTCCATTGGCCGCTGGATTGGTAATCTGTGGTTGCTTTGGCTGGAATAATGCGCTTAACTCCAAGCCCATGAGATGGACGTTTAGCTTGATCATTCTATTAGGTGTAATTTTTGCTTCATTAGGAATAAAACCAATAGAATTAATTACTGTAGCACAGCTGACCAACGGCATATTATTGCCCGTTTTAAGTACCTTTATATTATGGGTAGCCAATAACCGCAAGCTAATGAACAAGTACAAAAATGGCGTCGTTTTAAATATTCTAGGCTTTGGGATTTGGATCATTACATGGATTATAGGTATCAAGAGTATCACAAGTGTTTTAGAAAAATGGCAAGTATGGGGATAGATATCAATAGTGATTTAGGTGAAGGTTCTAGTGCCGATGCAGCTATTATGCAATTCATCAGCAGTTGTAATATTGCCTGCGGAGGTCATGCCGGTGATGAAAAAAGCATGGTCTCAACCATAAAACATGCAATGAAACACCAGGTGAACATTGGCGCGCACCCCTCTTACCCGGACCCTGAAAATTTTGGACGAAAAGTAATTAATATTTCTCTGGAAGCACTGGAAAACAGTATTCTTGACCAAATTCTCACCTTTCAAAAATTACTATCTGATCATAAAAGCCAACTCCATCATATCAAAGCCCACGGTGCGTTGTACAATGAATCGGCCATCAATGGCTCCATAGCCCATTTATTGGTCAAAATAATGAAAGATCATTTCCCGGGAATTTTACTATATGTTCCATATAACTCGGTCATAGCTGAAATGGCCGAAAAGGCAGGGATACCTGTTTGGTATGAAATCTTTGCAGACCGCAATTATGAGGACAACCTGAAACTGGTCAACCGAAAAAAGCCCAATGCCTTACTACATGATACAAACGAAGTATTGGAGCATTTGGAACTAATGATCCAACAGAAAAAAGTTAAAACCATTTCCGGGAATTTGTTTCCTATTAAAGCGGATACGATTTGTGTTCATGGAGACAATGAAAGAGCCTTAAACCTTGCCAAGGCGATCAATCAAATGGTAAAATCCAAAAGTTATTCCCAATGACTTACAAACTAAGTTACAAACATATTTCCCCAAATATTCTAGAGATATGCTGGCCTGCAGCAATCAGTAAGGATATCCTTTTACAAATGATGACATACAAAAAGAAAATCATCTCCTTGTGGTATGAAGAATTATGGGACGTTCATTTAGGATACCATTGTTTGAGTTTGAATTTCAAAGAGGCTTTTTCTCTGGATGAAGTGATAGGACAAATAGAGGATTTTGGTCAAGAAGAAGAGACCCATTCAATCCTCCATAGAAAGCGTTGGCAAATCCCAGTACTATACCAAGGCAAAGATTTATCCAGGATCGCAAAAATCACCCAACTAAGTGTCAATGAAGTCATAGAACACCATCATAAATCTCCCTACCTTTTGCATTTTTTTGGTTTTATGCCAGGATTCATGTATTTGGGAGGACTTTCCAAAAAACTTTTTGCCCCCAGAAAGGACCAACCAGACCCTAAGATTCAAAAGGGATCTGTCGCCATAGGTGGAAAACAAACGGGCATATACCCCATGGATAGTCCCGGAGGATGGAACATACTTGGCTTAACTCCCGTGAAGCTATTTGACCTAAAACAACAACCTCCAATCTCCGCCCAACCTGGCGATGAAATCAAATTTTATTCTATTGACAAAAAGGAATTTGAAAGGGTCTCCAAATCCATATACAATCAAAACTATTCCCTAGAATATGAAATCATCTGAATCCCATTTAGAAGTTATTAAACCTGGATTCTACAGTACCATCCAAGACCTTGGTCGATTTGGCCAAGGGCATTGGGGCATTCCAGCTGCAGGGGCCATGGACAGACAATCCTATGAATTGGCCAACCACCTGCTAAGAAATGAGGAAAACTGTGCCAGTCTTGAAATGACTATGTTGGGAGGCGAATTCATTTTTAGGGGCAAGACCCAAATCGTCCTAACTGGAGCCGATGCAAAAATCGCCTTAAACCAGAAAACTCAAGAAACCAACCATGTGTTACATATTAACGCTGGAGACCACTTAAAAATAGGCCCTTTTACCAAAGGATGCAGAATGTATATGGCTATTAATGGCGGTTTCCAAACACCACTGACACTTCAAAGCAGGAGCTGGTACAATGGCATTTCAGAAAAACATATTTTGGAAGTGGGAACTATATTACCCTATTTTGAACAAACAGCACATTTACCCAACTTAAATGCAAAAGTGGCAAAGGACCATACATTATTGGAAAATGAATTTATTGAAGTCTATGCAGGACCTGAATCCGATAGACTTCCCCATGAGATTTTTGAACAACTCTTTGAAAGGGAGTTCCAACTCTCCCCACTGATGAATAGAATGGGAATCCAACTTCAAGAGAAACTGAAAAATGAGCTGAATGAAATCCTGACTGCACCAGTATATCCTGGCACTGTTCAATTAAGTCCTGGAGGTAAAATAATGATTCTAATGCGCGACGCGCAGGTTACAGGAGGATACCCCAGAATCCTTCAACTCAATCCCAATGCCATTAATATCATGGCCCAAAAGAAACAAGGAGACAAAATTCGGTTCAAGCTAATACAATCTGATGACCTATAATATGGAAGAATACTTATTTTAGATCATACTTTTCAAAAAATTACACAAAGCTTGCTTAGATTTACCTTACGCTAACTAGAAATAGAATCAAAAACCAATGAAAATAAAAAACATTGTCTTAGGCCTATTATTAGGCCTTGCCATCCTTTTTACCACTTACTTTATATGCGATTTTTGTCTAGACCTTTCTAAAGACTTTAGCCTTTGGGGCTTTGGCGCCCTACTTGGATTTATCCTATTGTTTTTTACCACGCATTTTTACTACAGTAAGGGAAAGAAGCTAATATCTACCAAACTCATCATGTTCCTTTTGGTATTTGCTGTAGTGATTTTTATTTTCATGAGTGCACCAAGTATGCGTTTTGCTTCCAAAGTACTTCCTTCCTACATCTCTTTCCTATTGGGAGTGCTTGCAGGAGCCATTTACTCGGATCGTAAAATCCAAAAAAGACACCTCTACACGAGTTTATTATTTTTATTTCCATTCTTCTTAAATCTAAATTTTTATACTTCCTGGGTACATTTTATAGAGTTTGGTAATATTTCGGGGAAAGTCGATGAGCAAATCTATGTCCCTTTTGAAGTACAGAATATAGATAACAAAATCCTACAAAATGACAGCTTCAAAGGCAAAGTAGTAGTTCTGGACTTCTGGTTTATCAGCTGTGGTCCTTGCTGGGTGAAGTTCCCTGACCTGCAAAAATTGTATGATAAATACAAGGAAAACCCACAAGTTGAAATCTATGCCGTCAATAGGCCAATGCCTAAAGATAAGCCCAATCAGTTATTTGAAGCAATTGAAGAAAAAGGCTATACCTTTCCTGTTTTAAAGGGTACACAAAAAGTGATGGATGACTTTGATATTTATGTCTATCCGACCATTGTAGTTCTAGACCAAGAAGGAAATGTGGCCTTTATGGGGAAAATAGAAGGAGTAGAAGATGTGATCCAAAAGCTTACTAATGAATAACTGGGTTCTTTATTTAATAACCGATTATGAAACACTTATCCATTTCCCTATTCTTCCTAGTAATTTGCTTTCAGTCTACAGCTCAGGAGAAAAAGATTTGCATTACGGTAGATGATCTTCCTACAGTTACTTATGGGATAAACGATATTGCATTTCATAATAGGATCACACAATCATTGGTCCTAACTTTCATCCAAGAAGATGTTCCTGCAATAGGGTATGTCAATGAAAGTAAGCTCTATGAAGGAGACCAACTGGATTCCGCTAAACTGCAGCTGCTAGAATATTGGCTATCCCAAGGTTTGGAGCTTGGCAATCACACTTTCTCCCATTCAAATTATCATGAAGTAGGGTTTGATGCATTCACCTCTGACATCATTAAAGGTGAAAACATCCTAAAAATACTGCTTCCAAAGTACCACCAGGAACTGAAATTCTTCCGCCACCCTTATTTACGCAGCGGAAAAACCAAAGAACTAAGCGACCAATTAGGTCGATTCCTAATCAATCACAATTACATAGCCGCCCCCGTAACAGTGGATAATGATGATTATCTATTTGCTTTTGCGTATTCCAAGGCCTATAAAAAAGGAGATGAAGCACTAATGAAAAGGATTGGGAAAGCATATATTGACTATATGGAAGAGAAAGTGATTTATTTTGAACAATCTGCCCAAAAACTATTCAACAGAAATATCAATCAAATCTTACTTTGCCACGCTAATCTTTTGAATGCTGATTATATGGAAGAATTGGTCAAAAGAATTAGAGATCTCGGCTACAAATTTATTTCTCAAGATGAAGCCTTGCAGGACCCTGCTTACAATACTGTCATCTCTAAATATGGAGATTGGGGCATATCATGGCTGGACAGGTGGGCCATCAGTATGGGTAAAAAGGCAGACTTTTTCAAAGATGATCCTGTCACACCAAAGTTCATTAAATCCATGAACCATTAAATCCACTTGGAACAGCTTTTACCAAACATTAAAAACAACCTTATCCTGTTGAATTGAAAGGTTGAAAAAAGTTGCCTTTTCTTTTACAATTAACAGTAAATGAATAACCTAATTAAGTCATTCATATACAAAAGCATACAGTACTTCCCTTTATTCAAAAAAGCCCTTATATATAAACATAATATTTCTTAACTTCAATATATAAAAGACTGATAAAATATAATTAACAAAAAGAAAAAATCAAATTATGTAATTAGCGATTCTTAATCACCTAAAGAATCTCTTCTAACTGTTTGAAATAAATTGCGTTTTTCCGATCACAAATTTTTGATTAAAGTCCGTGCACAACACGGACTTTATTGTTTAGGTATATTTTCATTTCCATAAAATCACTTTTCAATCTTAATTGGAACACAAAATATTTCATCCTATCGAAAACTTTAGTACTTTCCTTAAGGATTAAATTCAAGACTACTTACCATTAATAATTCCAACAACTACAAACACTAGATTGCATGATGACCTTAACCAAGACCATTTTTCTACACTTATTTTTAGTTTTCATTACACAAAACATTTTCGCCCAATCGGGAAAAGTATTTGATAACCTAAGCTTAGACAGCAAAATATTACAAGGAGAAAGAAAGTATGCCATATATCTACCTCCAGATTATGAAAGCTCAGAAAGGAGTTACCCCGTCCTATATCTTCTTCATGGTGCAGGAGATGACCATACTGGTTGGATACAATTTGGGGAAGTCCAGCACATAAGTGACCAAGCCATAAAAGCTGGAAAAGCCACACCTATGATTATCGTCATGCCGGATGCCAACACAGGTAAGAGAGGCTATTTCAATCAAATTGATGGAGACTGGAATTACGAAGATTTCATTTTTGAAGAATTGATCCCACATGTGGAAGAAAAATATAGAATAAAAAAGGAAAAAAGGTACAGAGCAGTAGCAGGTCTCTCCATGGGCGGCGGGGGCAGTTTTATGTACGCCTTGCATCACCCTGAACTCTTTGCTGCCGCAGCTCCACTAAGTGCCTATATTGGCCCACTTTCTATTGAGCAGATGATCTCAAGAATGAATGATTCCGAGGATCATTCTGAAACTGAGCTAAAAGCCTACTTTGAAAAACACAATGCCCTGTCTCTTATAGAAAACATGGACAAAAAATCCCTACAATCAATCAAATGGTATATAGATTGCGGAGATGATGATTTCCTATATGAAGGAAATAGTCTAGTACATATTGCCATGAGAAAAAAAGAAATTCCCCATGAATTTAGGATTAGAAATGGAGGACATACTTGGACATATTGGAGAGAGTCCTTACCTTCAGTATTGGAATTTGTTTCCAGATCTTTTCACCAATAGTCGTAACAAAACTGAAGGTATTTTTCATATCATTATTACAGAACTTTATTTCAAATCAATATGGCACTAAATGATTGTTGGAGCCATATTGATTTGAAAACTGTCAAAGTTCGACTATTTTATTAAAGATTAGAACGACAGATATATATTAACCACACCCATAAATTGTTTTTTTATGCTTAATGAAACCGATATGAAAGAAGCTGGGATTAAAGAAAAAATAGTCCAACAAGGAATGGATTTGGAAAAAATTGAATTACAAATCCAGAATTTCAAAAAAGGGTTCCCCTATTTGTCCATAGTAGAGGCTGCCAGTCTTGGCAATGGCATTATTACAGTGAACGATAAGGAAATTAATCATTGCCTTCTCTCCTATGCTGAAAAAGTTTCTAACAAAGTATTGGTGAAATTTGTGCCTGCAAGTGGTGCTGCCACTAGGATGTTCAAAGATTTGTTTGCCTATTTGGAAACACAGGACAAATCTCTGGCTAACAACCCTTTCGTTGAAAAATTTATTTCAAATCTGAAAACGTTTGCATTTTACAAAGACCTCTCGGAAGTCATAACAGATGCTGGCCATGATATCGATGACCTTATTGATAAGGAAGATTATGCCACTATTATTGAATATTTATTAGATGATAAGGGCTTGTCCTATGGCAGTTTACCAAAAGGCCTACTAAAGTTTCATCGTTATGAAGATGGTAGTCGGACACCAATCTTTGAACATTTTATAGAGGGCCTTCATTACGGATTGGGGAAAGGCAATACAGTAAGATTACATTTTACAGTTTCTCCAGAGCACCAGGATAGTTTTGAAGATAAGGTCAACTTCCTTAAGGACTTGCTAGGGGACCGATACAAGGTGAATTTTGAAGTAAGTTTTTCCCAACAGAAAAAGTCTACAGATACAATAGCCGTGAACCCTGACAACAGTCCCTTTATAGAAGAAGATGGAAAAATATTATTTCGTCCAGCTGGTCACGGAGCGTTATTAGAAAATTTAAATGATATTGATGCTGATATAATCTTCATAAAAAACATTGATAATGTCGTTCCGGACCACCTCAAAGACATTACTAAGTCTTATAAAATTGCATTGGCAAGTATCCTTATAGATCTTCAAAATCAAGTTTTTGAATTGCTTCATAAAATAGATAGAGAACCTAATTCAGAAATCCTGGAGGCTGCAACTGATCTCATAGAAAACAAATTAGGAACAAAACTCCCTGCTGCATTTAAGACGTGGAAGGATAATGAAAAATTCGACTATATAAGATTAAAACTTAACAGACCTATTCGGGTTTGTGGCATGGTGGAAAACACTGGGGAGCCTGGTGGTGGTCCATTCTGGGTCAAAAACAAGGATGGCGCCATATCTCTTCAAATAGGAGAAACTGCCCAACTTGATCTTAACAACTCTGAGCAGGCCTCCATCTTAAAGAATTCCACTCATTTTAATCCTACTGATCTGGTTTGTGCTGTAAGAAATTACAAGGGTGAAAAATTTGATCTGTTGAAATACAGGGACCCAGAAACAGGTTTTATCACCAACAAATCAAAAAATGGTAAAGAGCTAAAAGCGCAAGAACTCCCTGGTCTGTGGAATGGCGCTATGGCAGATTGGAACACCCTATTTGTTGAAGTTCCATTATCTACTTTTAACCCTGTCAAAACCATAAATGATTTATTAAGGACACAGCATCAATAGAAAATATATTTCACTGAAAAACAATAAATTACAATTTCATTGATAATAAAAAAGCAGAGAAAATTTCTCTGCTCTTTATTTTGAAAACTAAACCAACTATTATTTAACTACCACAGTTAAACAAAAATAGTAATTTTCACCTATATTCAAAATATTTTATAAAAAAGGTATGTTATCGGCTATTTTTTGTTACTTACCTTATACAATATACCCAAAGCCAAACCTTGGCTATACTGGATTCCAGCATCTTGATCAATATCATATAAGTTAATACTGGTAAAGGTAACATTGATCAACTGCGTGATTTTAGCAGTCAAGGCGATATCTAATCGGTGGTCTATTGTCTTCCACGCCAAGGTCTCATAGTTAGCATACATTTGATACCTGGACTTAATATTAAAGTTTTCTGCAATATCCTTATCCCACTCAGCAAATATTTGCATGGCCAGCCATTCCGTTCTTACCTTTTCTCCAATAGGCACACCATAATTGTCCTCCACATTATCCGAAATATCTAAATTGGTTACAAACGTCCATCTTGGAGATAATGGGCCAATACGAAGGTTAAATTCATCGTTTGGCTTATATTCAAAACCTAATGAAGTGGTCAGATAACCTGGTGACATAAAATCTGATATCAATGTCCTCACATCATCATCACCATACTCATAACCTCTGGTAAATTGAGAAAGAAAATTGGCAGAAAAATAGCTGCCCCATTTATCTGATAGCTTATACCCTACTTTTGAATCAAGAAATATACGGTCATTGGATTTTTTTGACTGTTCACCTTCATTTTTGACAATACCGTATAACAATTCCATTTGGTTGTCCCAAGTCCATTTTTCTTTGGCGTAATTAGCCTTTCCGGCCAAAATGCTCCCGAAGGAAATAGAATTCACCCCTCCTGATTTCCAATTACTACTAAATGCACCTTGATTAAAATTTAAACCTGCAGAAAATTCCTTTACCCAATAAGAGGTATCACTTTTTGTTTTTTCAGTCAAGGTAGGTGCTGTTTGTGCATAGCCTAAAAGACAAATACCCAACAAAGTACAGGTTAGGAAAAATTTCTTCGTAGAAAAAAGCATTTTTTTTAGATTTATTATGAAATTGAACCATATGAAGTTAGCAAAACTATGGAAAAAGAATCTGAAAATGAATTAATTATTAGAGATTATTTGGCAAGACAAAGGACCAAAATGGCCAATGATAGGACACTTCTTTCGTATATTAGAACTAGTCTCTATTTTTTGGTGAGTGGCACGGCGTTGGTAAAAGTAGAAGGTTTAGCCAACATCAAAGAATTTGGGTACTTATCATTTGGAATCAGCTTGATCTTCTTGGTAATGGGGTTTACAAATTTCTTCTCCATCAAAAGAAAAATTAAAAAAGGCCATTATGCTAAAATGTAAACCATGACATTTGAAATCTTACTTGTACTCATTATTATCGGCCTTGCTATGGCACTTTTTCTCACGGAGAAGTTCTCTATAGACACCGTATCTATCATGGTCATGATCAGCTTCATGGTCACTGGTATTCTGAGTTTTGAAGAAGGGGTAGCTGGTTTTAGCAACCCGGCCACCGTTACAGTCGGCGCCATGTTCGTCATCAGTGCGGCAGTTTTTAAAACAGGATCCCTTAATTCCATTAACATCCTCTTTCTCCGAATGAGCCGAAAGAATGAATTCATGTTCCTACTGACACTTATGATTGTTGCGGGTACGCTTTCTGCATTTATCAATGACACCGCAATAGTCGCATTAATGATGCCCACGGTCCTCAAAATCTCCAAAGACAGTAATATCCCTCCCTCCAAATTGCTGATGCCTTTATCTTTTGGGGCACTGATGGGTGGGGTTTGTACCCTTTTGGGAACCAGTACCAATATTCTTGTAAGCGGTATAGCTGAAAGCAATGGTGTCAAACCATTCGGAATTTTTGAAATGAGCGGTATGGGCATCATCTTTTTACTTATTGGGATCACTTATATGATGACCATAGGAAGATGGTTGATCCCAAGCAGAAAACCGGCCAGGGAATTATCTGAGACATTTGACTTGGGAGATTATATTACCGAAATATTTGTCACTCAAAAATTCGAGGATATTGGCAAATCTATCCGCTCAGCTAAATTTTTTAATGATTACAATATTGAAGCGGTTCAAATCATCCGTGATAATGGAGATAAAATCAATGCATATAAATACACATCCATTCGTCCACATGACACCATTAGGATCACCTGTGACAAGGAAACATTGACCCAAATAAGGAATGTTCCTGGCATAGAATTAAAGATTGACCTTAAGCTCAAAGATGAAGACTTTAAGTTTCAAGGACACAAATTATATGAAATGGTTGTTCCTCCTAATTCCATTTTAGTAAACAACACGGTAAAATCTGTCGATTTCAGGGCTACCTTTCCTGGACTGACTGTACTAGCCATCAGACATAGAAATGATATTCTCAACAAAAAGTTAAAACACACAAAAATCTCAGCTGGTGACGTACTGCTAGTACGAGGTGATGAGGAAGTAGTAGGACAAATAAAGGGGGGAGAAAACTTATTGGTCATCTCGGAGGATACTACACCACGCATTGATTGGAAAAAAATAGCCCAAACCCTGCTCATCGTGATCTCTGTAGTGACCTTAGCCGGTTTAAATATTCTGCCTATTACTATAGCGGCCATACTTGGAGTGATATTACTAGTGATCTTAAAATCCATTACCACTGACGAAGCCTATAGGGCGATTGATTGGAAAGTATTATTCATGTTGGCTGGAATTTTATCTATGGGAACAGCCCTTGAAAAAACAGGGGCATCTACTTTATTGGCCAATCTCCTTGTAGACGAATTGGGGAATTATGGCCCCACTACCATTCTAAGTGTTGTTTTTGGATTGACCTTTATGATTACCAATTTCATGTCGAACAATGCCACAGCAGCACTATTGGCTCCTATAGCCCTCTCTATCGCAACCGCTCTGGAAGTCAGTGATAGACCTTTTCTCATGGCAGTTACCTTTGGCGCTTCTTTGAGTTTTATGACGCCCATGGGCTATCAGACCAATACTATGATCTACACTCCTGGCAATTATAAATTTGTGGACTATTTGAAAGTTGGAACACCTTTGAATATTATCTATTGGATCGTAGCTACTTTCCTTATCCCTATATTTTTCCCCTTTTAAGTCTGAACCAAAGTTTTTAGCTAAAGGAGTATTTCCTACTTTTACAGTTCTAAAAAATTAAGGATGGATTATTTCAAAGAGGAAGGCTATACCCTAGTTGGTTTTTGTTTGGTTATTTTGAGCATGCTGGCAATCGACTTATTTGTATTCAATAGAAAGGCCCGAAAGATCGCAGCAAAGGAAGCACTATTATGGTCGGTTGTTTGGATCGGCTTGGGACTGCTTTTTGGCCTGTACTTATACTTTGACCTTGGAGCAGAAAAAGCTTCCCAATACTATACTGCTTTTTTAATAGAGAAGGCACTTAGCGTGGATAATCTCTTTGTGTTTATAATGGTATTTAAGTTCTTTAAAGTACCTGACCAATACCAGCACAAAGTCCTCTTTTACGGAATACTCGGAGCCATCATTATGAGAGCCATTTTTATTTTCTTTGGAATAACACTGATAGAATTAAGCTACCTGCCTACTTTTGAGTTATTGGGAAAACCGATAAAAATCAACTTATTACTAAGTGTTTTTGGCTTTTTCTTGATATATGCAGGCTGGAAATCCTTGCTTCCCGAGGATGAAGACAACCAAGAAAACTACAATAACTCCATGGGCACTAGGCTTATTCATAAAATATTTCCTGTAGACCCACATTTTCATGGAGACAGGTTCTTTATAAAAATCAATGGAAAAAGACTGGCAACTCAGCTATTGGTAGTACTGGCAGTAATTGAAATAACCGACTTATTGTTCGCAGTGGACTCGATTCCAGCAATCTTTGCTGTTTCCAATGATCCAATTGTTCTTTATACCTCTAATATTTTTGCCATTCTTGGTTTGAGAGCACTTTATTTCCTATTGGCTTCGGCATTTGATATTTTTGATTATTTGAAATTTGGCTTGGCATTTATACTTGCTTTTATAGGGATAAAAATGATCATTTCATCAGTCTATCATATCTCTTCTGTCCTCTCTTTGGGGATTGTGGGTTCTATTTTAATGATTTGCCTAATTTTATCACTAAAAAAGCACAAGCTACAAAAGACTTAATATGAGATTATTACAAACATTTAAGAAGATATAATCAACTTTTATGTAAAAAAAATAATCTTTGGTAGGTTTTTTGAATAGTTTTAGGCGAATCAATATAAAAACATATGAAAACCATTGGAATTATTTTAATCATAGCGGGCATAGCTATGTTTTTCGTAACTGGTTTTTCTTTTACCACTGAAGAAACCGTTATTGATGCTGGACCTATAGAGCTAAGCGCGGAGAAAGAGAAAAATGTAAATTGGCCTCCTTATGCTGGTGGAGCTTCAATCATCGCTGGACTTATCCTTTTGGGAGTATCCAAGAAAAAATAAAAAGAGGGGAAAATTTCCCCTCTTTTTATTTTATTTTTAAGCAGTTAATCTCCCTCAATGGGAGGTATTGTTTTAAGTCTATAGACAGTATAAACCAAATCAACCTTGAAGCTAGCAGCAGTAGACATTGGGTCAAATGCCATCAGATTGCAGATCACCCATATCACCCATTACCAAGATAATATTAATTTCAAAAAATTGGAATATGTCAGGTTTCCACTCAGATTGGGAAAAGACGTGTTTCACGATAAAAGAATAAGTGATCAAAACCGTAGAAAATTCGTCAAACTAATGAAAGCCTATAAATTACTCATTGAGCTTTATGAGGTAGATGACTATATGGTATGTGCGACCTCTGCTATGCGCGAATCAGAAAACGGTCGAGAAATAGCCGAAGAAGTAAAACAGGACTTAGGCTTAAAAATCCAAATTATTGACGGAAACAAAGAAGCGGATCTGATCAATATTGCTTTATGGAATTATATTGACCACAAGTCCTACCTTCACATAGATGTGGGCGGAGGAAGTACAGAGCTTAACATCTACCAAAACCAACAAAAAGTGGCCAGTAAGTCATTTAAAATAGGATCTGTCAGAACCCTGGACAGCGGTAAATCTCCTAAGGTTTGGAATTCCATGCGAAGTTTTATTGCAGAAAACATAGATAAAAAACACAAAATCACCTGCATAGGTACGGGAGGGAATATCAATAAAATCTTTGAGCTGTCCAACCCCCGAAAGAACAAAAGGTTTCTTGACATCAACAAAATAAAAGAGATCAAGGCCTACCTGGAAGGATTCAGTTATGAAGAAAGGGTAAATCACCTAAACCTAAACCCCGATCGAGCTGATGTTATCATTCCTGCATCCAGTATTTATTTGGAAGCCATGGAAGCTGCCAATGCAAATAAAATGATCGTCCCTGATGTAGGACTTAAAGATGGAGTAATGAATGTGCTCTATGAAAAAAACAAAGCAAAACTGGCCCATTCAAAATTTTGAATCTGCTGGATGCAAAAAAGGCTGTCATATTTTGATGACAGCCTTTTTTTATGGATAAATCCAAATCAATTTAATTCCTGCAAATTAACCCCCTCCACAATCTCCGGAGTGAGTTTGAAAAACTCTTCGTGGATATTGAATGCCTCTTCATTTTCTCCTGGTGCCTTGGCAATGTAGCTACCATCCTCCTGCATGATATAAGCATTAACATTATCCTTCAGATTATAGGCAATGATATTCATCAATTGCTTTTCCAAGAATGGATCCTGAACCCTGAACAAGGATTCCAACCTTTTTTCAAAGCTCCTCACCATCATATCTGCACTTCCTGCATAGGTTCTGGTGTCTCCATTATTATGAAAATGATAAATCCTGGAATGTTCCAGAAAATCTCCTACTATGGAATACACCTCAATATTTTCACTCAGTCCTTTCCTTCCCGGTCGTAGACAGCAAATCCCTCTTATGATCAACTTAATAGGAACCCCACATTGGGATGCTCTGTAAAGGGCATGTATGGATTCACTATCCTCTAGGCTGTTTACCTTGATAAAAATCCCACATGGCAAGCCCTTTTTAGCATTTTCAGCCTCATTTTCTATAAAACTAATCAACTGACTTCTCATCCCCTGCGGAGCTGTAATCAAGTTTTTATAGCTACTTGGCATAGAGTGCCCAGTGATTACATTAAAGAATTCTGAAACATCATTGGCCAAAACCTCATTGGTGGTGAGCAAGCCCAAATCTGTATATAATTTGGAAGTATCCTCATTATAGTTTCCTGATCCTAAATGCACATATCTGGTTACTTTATTTTCATCCTTCTTCACGATCAGCAATAGCTTGGTGTGGGTTTTAAAGTTACTCACACCATAGATCACAAAACAACCTGCCTTTTGCAGTTTCTTGGCTTCTTGAATATTGTTCTCTTCATCAAAGCGTGCCTTGACTTCAAAAAGGACAGAAACGTGCTTCCCATTTTCTACAGCCTTCAAAAGTGCCGAAGTGATCCTTGAGTGTTTGGCCAACCTGTAAATGGTCATTTTTATAGCCATTACATTAGGATCTTCTGCAGCCTGATAAAGTAGATCGAAAATAGGCTCAATATTATTATAGGGATGATGCAGCAACACATCCTTTTGCTTTAAGGTCTGAAAAATATCCGACCTTCCTGCCAATGGATAACTTAAGGGAGGTACTTGGGCCGGTGGATGCCACATCCTATCCTTGAATCGCTTATTGCCTATGATTTGCCAAAAACTCGTGAAATCCAACATACTTTCTTTCCGTACTTTGAAAATGCTGTCATTTTGGATTTTCCAGCGATCTTTAAGCAAATTCATCATCCATTTGCTATGCCCCTCTTCTATTTCTACCCGAACAACACGCCCAGTTTTTCGTTCATTCAGCTTTCGCTTCACCTCTTCCAGAAAATTGGAATCCATATCCTCTGTTTCTTCAAGAGTAAAATCCCCGTTTCTGGTAATCCTGAAAAGGTTAATGGATTCTATCACCACATTTCTGAAAAGGGAAACAATATGTTCCCGAATCACCTCCTCGATAGGCACATAGACTACATTCTCTCCCCTTTCAATCTCAAAAAACCTTGGAATATTTGATGGAATCTGCACAAAGGACAGTTTTCTATTGTCTTTTTTCTCTCCTGGATTAATGGTTACCACCCCAAAAATCAACAGCTTGTTCATCAATATGGGGAAGGTATGATAACCATCAAATACCATAGGGGTCAGCATGGGATAGACAGCCTTAAAGAAATATTCCCGGATCAGTTCCTGTTCTTCATCACGGAGATTTTTGACATTACTCAAAATAAAACCAGAGGCTTCCGTATTTGGAAGTATTTCATTGATAAAGTGCTCATGTTGACGACTATGGAAAGCCTGCGAGTCCATCATCAATTTTTCTTTGAATGGCTCTTCCCTAAGACCTGAATAATCTATTCGCTCTTTATCATAATCCAGGTAATTATACAAAGAACCTACCCGAATCATAAAAAATTCATCAAGATTAGAAGCAGTAATGGCCATAAACTTGAGCTTTTCGAAAATGGTCCTGGTCGCTTTCTTTGATTGATCCAAAACCCTGTCATTGAATTTAACCCAACTCAAGTCCCGGCTTACCAGGTCACTGCTATCTATCTTACTTATATATTTATCTTTTTGAATGACATCCATCTCCATAATTACAAACTTCAATACATAAATAATTTTAAAAAAGAATGGTTATCGACGATAATTCAAGATAAGTAAAAAAGGGGCTAACCGCCCCCTTTTTCTTCCTAAATTTAAGTTTTATCAGGTATCGATCTTTGCATATTTAGCATTCTTCTCAATAAACTCTCTTCTTGGAGCTACTTCATCTCCCATCAACATACTGAAAAGGTGATCAGCTTCTGCAGCTGATTCGATGGTAACCTGTTTCATTGTACGTGTACTTGGATCCATGGTTGTCGTCCAAAGTTGCTCAGGGTTCATTTCTCCTAGACCTTTGTAACGCTGAATTCCCACACTTTCTATTTTACCATCACCTGCCATTTCTTTAGTGAGCTTAACCCTTTCTTCCTCAGTCCAACAATAGCGCTCATCTTTCCCTTTTTTCAACAAATACAATGGAGGCAGGGCAATATACACATACCCACTTTCTATTAAGGATTTCATATACCTGAAGAAAAGAGTCAAGATCAAAGTACGAATATGGGATCCATCAATATCAGCATCCGTCATAATCACTATTTTATGATACCTTAAATTGGTCAAGTCAAGTTCTTTTTCATCATCGGCTGTACCAAATTTCACTCCCAGAGCAGTGAGGATATTCTTGATCTCATCACTATCATAAATCTTGTGCTCGTGGGCTTTTTCCACGTTCAGGATTTTACCCTTCAGTGGCAAAATAGCTTGAAAATCCCTATCCCTACCTTGTTTTGCAGAACCGCCTGCAGAGTCACCTTCCACCAGATACAATTCACATACTTCAGGATTGGTATTTGCACAGTCTGCCAATTTACCTGGTAGACCTCCTCCCCCAAGAACATTTTTTCGCTGCACCATTTCACGGGCTTTTCTAGCAGCATGTCTAGCTTGTGCGGCAAGCACTACCTTCCCGACAATGATCTTCGCTTCCTTAGGATGCTCTTCCAACCAATACTGTAATACTTCTGACACAGAACTATCCACCGCACTGATAACTTCAGAATTCCCTAATTTTGTTTTGGTCTGCCCCTCGAATTGAGGCTCAGCCACTTTCACGGAAATTACTGCAGTCAAACCTTCCCTAAAGTCATCTCCTGAAACTTCTATCTTCACTTTATCAAGCATACCTGATTTATCAGCGTAGCTTTTCAAGGTCCTTGTCAAAGCTCTTCTAAATCCAGATACGTGAGTACCGCCCTCATAGGTATTGATGGTATTCACATAGGACACCACATTTTCTGAAAAAGAAGAGTTATAACTCATGGCGACCTGAACGGGCACGCCATTCTTTTCTGATTCTATATATATCGGCTCATTGATAACCTTTTCTTTGGTTTCATCAAGGTATTCTACAAACTCTACCAGTCCCCCCTCTGAGAAAAACTCATCCGATCTTGGATTACCTTCTTCATCCAATTCCCTCATGTCTTTAAGATAGATTCTGATCCCTGCATTTAGGAAGGCCATCTCTCTTAAACG
This sequence comes from Echinicola marina, assembly GCF_020463795.1. Taxonomy (NCBI): domain Bacteria; kingdom Pseudomonadati; phylum Bacteroidota; class Cytophagia; order Cytophagales; family Cyclobacteriaceae; genus Echinicola; species Echinicola marina. The sequence continues at coordinate 4,942,732 of NZ_CP080025.1, forward strand.
AGTAGCAATGGTATCGTACTTATACTCCCTAATGGCAAATATTTCACCATCAGGCTTAAAATGTATCGTAGTACCTCTTTTATCTGTTTCTCCAATTTCCCTTACCTCTGTTTGGGGCACTCCTCTTGAATACTCCTGTTCGAATACCTTTCCATTTCTATGCACAGTAGCTTTCAACATGGTAGACAAGGCATTCACGCAGGATACCCCTACACCATGAAGTCCCCCCGAGACCTTATAGGTATCCTTGTCAAATTTACCACCGGCGTGGAGTACAGTCATAACCACCTCTAAGGCTGATCGTTTTTCCTTCTCGTGCATATCAGTAGGAATCCCCCTACCATTATCCTGCACCTTTACGGAATTGTCCTCCATCACAGTCACATAGATGGTATCACAATGGCCCGCTAAAGCTTCATCGATAGAGTTATCGACTACTTCCCATATCAAGTGATGGAGGCCTTTTATCCCCACATCACCAATATACATGGCCGGTCTTTTTCTAACTGCTTCTAAACCTTCTAAAATCTGAATATTCCCTGCGGAATAGTCCCCTAAATTCGACGCTTCTTCTTTACTCATAATAAGATTTATAAAAGAATAAAGAGGAAAAATTCCTCCATTTTCAATTTCACTTTCAACCTTTAATAATACGACATTTTTAGCAGATAACAGCTATATAAATCCAAAAATTACCGCTCAATAAACTAGTATTGATTTGTCCGCAACATCACCAAGGTACAAGCTTCTACACTTTCTATACCGGCTTCATTTAACTGCTGTATAAACCCTTGATTTTCAGAACCCGGATTAAAAATCACTCTCTTGGGTGTCAAGGATATAATATAATCAGCCCATTCTTCCTGATGCAATGGATTGATATACATGGTCACAGTATCCACCCCTTCAATAGGCGGCTTACTGGACAGTTCAATAATTTCTTCACCACTAACCTGCCCTTTATGGATACTCATTGGCACGATAGGATGTCCGTATTCTTTTAACATTTGAGCGGCCAAAAAAGCATACCTCCCAGGCTTATCTGTAGCTCCAATAATAACTGTTTTCTTACTAGCCATATTTTTCCATTAATTTCTCAGCACAACGTTCACCATCCATAGCAGCAGAAACAATGCCGCCTGCATATCCTGCCCCTTCACCGCAAGGAAACAAACCTCTAATGACGGGATGTTCAAAACTCTCCTTTTCCCTAGGTATCCTAACCGGAGAAGAAGTCCTGCTTTCCACTCCGATAATCTGGGCCTCATTGGTAAGGTACCCTTTCATTTTTTTCCCAAATCCCTTGAATGCATTCCTGAGCCTATCCGCTACAAAACCGGGCAACACCTCCTGTCCCATATCTACAGACCTAAGACCTGGCTGATAAGAAGTTTCCAATAAGGAATTACTATTTTTTCCATTTACAAAATCCACCAAACGCTGGGCTGGCGCAACCTGTGTTTCACCTCCGGCCCTCCAAGCGGCTTTCTCTACATCAGCCTGAAACATCATTGCGGCCAAGTTTCCATACTGATGGTAGCTTGGAATATCCTCCAACTCTACAGCTGCCACAATACCTGAATTGGCAAATTGACTATCCCTTCGGCTTGGGCTCATACCATTCACCACAAGCTCTCCTGGAGAAGTAGCCGCTGGAACAATAAATCCCCCTGGGCACATACAAAATGAAAACACCCCTCTTTGTTTGCCATCATACATGGTTTGCTCCACCAATGCATAAGAAGAAGCAGGTAAATAGGCTCCTCTATCTCCCGAGCAGTGGTACTGTATTTTATCTATCAACTCTTGACTGTGCTCCACCCTTACACCGAGGGCAAACGGTTTAGCTTCAATCAAAATTGATTTTTTCTGTAATAAAAGAAAAATATCCCTGGCTGAATGCCCAGTTGCAAGGACCACACCCAGACCGAGGATTTTTTCTCCTTCTTCCGTGACAACCCCTTTCATTTCCTTGCCCTCTAGGATAAAGTCGGTCACTTTTGTATTGAACAGGATTTCTCCACCTGCATCTAAAATGCTTTGTCTTAATTCAGCTACCAGTTTTGGGAGTTTATTGGTACCAATATGAGGATGGGCATCCACCAAGATGTCCTCTCGAGCACCATGGGCAACCAAAATCTCCAACACCCGCCTGACATCTCCCCTTTTCTTGGATCGGGTGTAGAGCTTCCCATCTGAATAGGTCCCTGCCCCTCCTTCACCAAAACAGTAATTCGATTCTGGATTTACGATATGATCTTTATTGATAGCTGCAAGATCTCTTCTTCTGGTCCTAACATCCTTTCCTCGCTCTATTACGATGGCCCTTGCGCCCAATTCAATACACCTCAGGGCCGCAAAAAGACCTGCCGGACCAGCTCCCACGATGATCACAGGCTCTGAATTGGAAACATTCTTATAATCCTTATCAGCAGTAATCCTCGGGCTCGGATCCTCATTGATAAATACTTCAGAACTTACATTGATCTTTACATGCTTACCCCTTGCATCAATGGATCGCTTGGCCTGACGTATAACTATGCGGTCACTCGTTCCTTGTATTCCAAGAGACTTTTTTACTTCCAATTCAAATTTTTCTGAATCAAAAGCCACTTCAGGACTGAGCCTAAGTTGTATTTCTTTTTTCATAGTAAGGTATCTATCCTTAAATCTTATCTAATTTTTTCTTAAGCATATCGGTCTTTCACACCAAACCTACTCTTCTTCTCCAAACACTTCCTTCATCACCCAGCCTTTTCCCCACTCTTCCTTTTCCTTTTCTGACCAAAGTTCAGGATAAAATATCACCTTTTGAAACCTAGGAGGAAGGTACTTTTGCCAGTTAGTGCCTCCAGTTGCAGCAATATCTGCAGGAGCTTTATGAAGGTACTTTACAGCTGATTTATAATGTGCCAATGGCCAAAACACATTGGCTTTAAGGTCATAAGTCCGCATCAATTCGGTCAATTCTTCATCTATGTCTGGGCAATGCTGATAGACTTTCCAAAGGTTAATCTTTCTGTATTTGATAATCAATTCCTTTAATTCTTTTCCATATTTTTCATCAAAGGTCTTTAAAGTCAATGTTTGTTCTCCCGTTGCCAATTCCTTTGCACCAAACTGCCAGTAAAGCAAATCAAATAAACTGTCCACACTGGTCAAATTGATATCCATATAATCTTCCCTATCCTCCAAATTCACCAAGTATTGGATTTCTGTGGACATGATTTCTATGATTCTATACTGGGCACTCTGGAATCCACTGGAAGGCAAAAGCGACATCCTAAATTTCAAAAATTGCTCCCTTTCCATCCCTTTCCACATTACCGAAAAAGAAGAAATCAACTGGTCAAAATACATGATCACCCTATTGAGTCGCTCCTTTATGAATTTTGCTTTGCTGACTTTTTGTTCAGAAATCTGCTCCAATTCCCATATGATCAAATTGAAATAAAGCTCTGTGATCTGGTGGTAAATGATAAAAATCCTTTCATCCTTGAAGGAGGTTTTGGGCTGTTGCAGGGTCAACAGGGTATCTAAGTTGATATAATCCCAGTATGTCAAATAATCAGCATATAAAAGCCCCTCTAGATAAGAAAGCATATCCTGCCCAGATGCTTTGTACTTTTCATTCAATAACTGGATTTTTTCAATGATCTCCTGGGATGGCTGCTCCTTGCTCATAGCTATATATTTAGGGAGGTAATTTAGTTTTTTATAAAACTTCTTGCTTAATTATAGGAGACAATTAAGAATCTATAATTATATATCAAAGTGCAAAAATCAGTCTAAAAACCCAATAAAGCAACTGAATATGTCGTCAATATCCCCTAATAACCCATCTCATAGACAGGATCCTTTCGAAGGCGTGGACTTTTATGCTTTGGATGAATTACTCAGTGAGGAGCACTTGCTCATCCGGCAGTCAATCAGGGACTTTGTCAAAAAAGAAATCTCCCCTTTTATAGAGGATTGGGCACAAAACTGTCATTTTCCAGAAAGCATTGTCAGAAAATTCGGAGCTGTAGGTGCTTTTGGTCCTCAGATACCAACCCAATATGGAGGTGGTGGATTGGATGATATTTCCTATGGACTGATCATGCAAGAAATCGAGCGGGGAGACTCTGGCATGCGGTCGACTGTTTCTGTTCAAGGTTCTTTGGTAATGCATCCCATCTTTGCTTTTGGCTCGGAAGAACAAAAACAAAAGTTTCTTCCCAAACTCGCCAGTGGTGAGCTTTTGGGCTGCTTTGGTCTGACGGAGCCAGATCATGGTTCCAACCCTGCAGGAATGAAAACCCAATTTAAAGACATGGGGGATCACCTTTTATTGAATGGAGCAAAAATGTGGATTTCCAATTCACCAAAGGCCGACATGGCTATTGTTTGGGCAAAGGATGAATCCAACAGGATCCATGGATTAATTGTGGAAAGAGGAATGGAAGGATTTAGCACGCCAGAAACCCATCATAAGTGGTCTTTACGTGCAAGCTGCACAGGGGAATTGGTATTTGACAATGTGAAGGTACCTAAAGCCAACCTACTTCCCGGAAAATCAGGTTTGGGGGCTCCATTACAATGCTTGGATGCCGCCCGTTATGGCATAGCTTGGGGAGCAATCGGTGCAGCCATGGACTGCTATGATGCCGCCAGAAGATATGCAAAGGAAAGGGTCCAGTTTGACAAACCCATTGGCTCTTTTCAGTTGGTACAAAAAAAGCTGGCTGAAATGCTCACTGAAATCACCAAAGCCCAGCTTTTGGCCTGGAGACTAGGCAAACTTAAAAATGAAGGCAAAGCTACTACAGCCCAAATTTCCCTGGCAAAAAGAAACAATGTAGCTATGGCGCTGGATATTGCCCGAGAGGCCAGACAAATACATGGAGGAATGGGAATCACGGGTGAATACCCAATTATGAGACATATGATGAACCTGGAATCCGTAATCACCTATGAGGGGACCCATGATATTCATCTTCTTATCCTTGGGCAGGAAATTACGGGCATTCAGGCATTCAAGTGAGGCTTTTGGTCAGTCTATACGGCTTTTAATTACGATGGTCCTGGTTGGGGTTCTTGGATCATTACTGAAAATGGTGATCATTTTATGGTCGATACCTAACCTTCCTTTAGGATCAAAGGTGAATACCAGTTCAGTTTGATCGCCTGGTCCCAAATCCATTGTAGGCAAATCATACACCATGCATTCACAGTTAGTGACCACCTTCCTGATATTAAGTGCTTGCCTGCCTGTGTTGGTTATTTTAATGCTTTTGGACACGACATTTTTACTAGATATTCTTCCAAGATCAATATTTACTTCAGCAAGTGCCAAATGTGGCACCTCATTTATCTCTGATTTTAAAACAGGGGCAAAATACTCATGCACGGTAGTCAACAACCTCAAATCTATTCCTTCGTTGTTATTCGATTCGATATTAAAAGTCACTGTTTCATCAAAATATCCCAGGTCATCTTTAAGCTCACCATCATACTGAATGGCCAAAAGCCCCCTTGATTTTGCTGGCACTATGGCTGGTACCATATTGATTTTAATATGCTTGGGCAAGTTCATTTCATTTTGGTCCAGGGTAATTGGAAGGTCTTTGAAATTATAGAAATCTACATATTTGATTTTTGGTTCATTGGTAAAAACATTCCCCATATTGATAGAGCTAAACCTAAAACCCAAATCACCGATTTTATAATCATAATAGGAAGCCACATTTGCTGGATAAGGAATGTTGTTCCCTGCAATCATCAAGGTATCTCCTGAGGGGTTAATATTGGTCCTTACCAGGACTTTTTTTTCAAACTTTCCTCCAAAACTGGTAGGCTGATAGGCCACTTTTATGGCACCAATATCATCTTGAAAAAGTGTATCAGCAATGAAATCAACCGTTGTACATCCACAATCTGTCAATACATCTTCTATGATAATAGGAGCTTCCCCATTATTGACCATATAGAAAGTAGTATTGACCTGACCATGTTCCTCCATCACTGCCCCCAATTCAGCATGGTTTCTTTCCCATAACAAAGGATTAGGGGCAAGTCCCTGAGCATTAACAACAAAAGTCAAACAAAGAAAAAACAATAAGGTAATTAACGTCAATTCAATATTTCTCATAGTTACAAATAACGGCAAAATTCAAGCGAATTCTGTCTTTATTTCTTTAATTTGCGTTAAAAATTTGACTGATGGCAAGAGTATTAACAGGAATTCAAAGTTCAGGGCGACCACATTTGGGCAATATCCTTGGAGCTATAGTTCCGGCAATAGAACTTACAAAAAAAGAAGATAACGAATCCTTCATTTTTATAGCTGATTTCCATTCCCTAACCACCATTAAGGATGGTGAAAAAAGAAAAGAAAATGTCCATGCAGTCGCAGCTGCTTGGCTGGCCTTTGGACTGGATATAAGCAAGACGGTTTTTTACAGACAATCCCGAATTCCGGAAATAACCGAATTGACCTGGTACCTTAGCTGCTTCACTCCTTACCCTATGCTGGCCAATGCCCACAGTTTCAAGGATAAATCAGACAAACTTTCTGATGTCAATGCTGGTTTGTTTACATACCCTGTTTTGATGGCTGCAGATATTTTGATGTTCGATGCGGACATTGTTCCAGTAGGAAAAGATCAGATGCAACACCTGGAAATGACGCGTGACATTGCCGCTACATTTAATGCACGGCTGGAAGAAGAAATCCTCATTCTACCTGAAGCACGGATCAATGAAGATGTAATGATCATTCCTGGCACTGATGGACAGAAAATGAGCAAATCTTATAATAATTTTATTGATATATTCCTTCCTCCAAAACAATTAAAGAAAAACATTTATAGTATCGTAACGGACAGTACTCCTCTTGAAGAGCCAAAGAACCCGGACACCTGTAATGTATTTAAATTGTTCAGTCTTGTGGCAAACAAGGAACAAACCGAGGATTTAAGACAACAGTATCTTGGTGGAAATTTTGGATATGGACATGCTAAAAAAGCATTACTTGATCTGATCACTGAAAAATATGCAAAGGAAAGAGAAACCTTTGACTATTATATGAACAATCTGGATGAACTGGACAGTAAACTAGCTGAGGGTGAAGCTAAAGCCAAAGAAATAGCTCAAAACACACTCACAAAAGTTAAAAAGAAATTGGGCTTTTCATGATCAAAAACGATCAATACAAACAAAAACACCCCGGATTAACTGGGGTGTTTTTGTTTGTATAAAATTTAATCCAGGAAAACTATCTTGATCTCCATAAATCCTTCATGGCCACTCCATTGATTTGCATCACAAAGCGTGTTGGATTAGGGACGATAATAATCCTTACATCCTGACCATCAAACTGTTCAGATTCAATCGGCACTCCCTCTTTTCCCTTTACCTCATAAGAAACTATACCTCTGGCATCTGGAAGCATGGGAATATACTTATTGGCCAAATAGGCAGATGGCAACAAAATATCAGTATCGGAATCCAGCTTGTCATAAATTTTTTCTAACTCCCCTTCTAGGGCATCGCCAAATTCCTCGTTGAAATCATCTTCTAAATCATGCATCTCCTCTTCGATATCATCGTAATTGTCATCTGCATAAGTTAATTTACTCAACTCGATTCTTTTCTCTACAATAGCGGTTAGGTCTTTATCTAACTTATCTAAGTCCATTATTTTTTGTTGATTTTGAATTTAAATATGAAGGTAGATAATCCCTAAGGAGTTTCCAAAAAGAGATTACAGCGCAAGGATGCTTTCTGCCCTATCAATCCTTTTTTTGTCCTTCCTATTATGCTCTTTATTTTAAAAGTGAAGACAGTTACCATTCATTCTATTAATGAAGTGGTCAAAACAAAAATAAAAAAAGTCTGGCATGATTTTACATAACAATCAGTAAAATCTTCAAGCCCAAAACTCAAGCAACTTGGCATGAAAACCATGCAGATAATCTATCTACATAGAATATCAGTCCATTTAAAATGGATATATTTGTTTAAGTCCATAAGCAAGTATAAACCCAAAACATGATAACCTATGGAAACTGACTTTCTTCCCCTAAACGGCACAGACCACGTCGAACTTTATGTAGGCAATGCCAAACAAGCTGCTTTGTACTATCAGTATGCTTTCGGCTATGACTTAGTGGCCTATGCTGGGCCTGAAACAGGAATTAGAGATAGGGCTTCCTATGTATTGAGTCAGGGAAAAATACGGATCGTCCTCAGCAGCGCCCTCAATGAATTTCACCCCATTTCAGCTCATGTAAAAAAGCACGGAGATGGTGTAAAAGTTTTGGCGCTATGGGTAGATGATGCTGAAAAATCCTGGCGGGAAACCACCTCCCGTGGAGCAACATCCTTTGAGGAGCCCCAAACCCTAAAGGATGAAAATGGCTCGGTAAAAACAGCCTCTATCCATACTTATGGAGAAACCATCCATACTTTTGTGGAAAGAAAAAACTATCGTGGACCTTTTCTTCCTGGATATATCAGTAAAAGCAGCAACTTCAAATCTACTTCTGTGGGCTTCAAATATATAGACCACTGTGTAGGTAATGTTGGCTGGGGCGAAATGAACAAATGGGTAGAGTTTTATAAAAAAGTAATGGGATTTAGTTTACTGCTTACCTTTGACGATAAGGACATCTCTACAGAATATTCTGCCCTCATGTCAAAAGTCGTATCCAACGGAAATGGCTATATCAAATTCCCCATTAATGAACCTGCGGAGGGCAAGAAAAAATCACAAATCGAAGAATATTTGGATTTTTATAATAGTCCTGGAGTCCAGCATATCGCCATTGCCACGGATGATATCATCCAAACCGTAGGAGAACTCCGCAAAAGAGGCGTGGAATTTCTAGAGGTCCCCGAAGCCTACTACCAAGAAATGCCTGCTAGAGTAGGCCAAATAGATGAAGCTATTCAATCATTGAAAGACCTTAACATATTGGTGGACAGAGACAATGAAGGTTATCTCTTACAAATCTTCACCAAACCAGTACAGGACAGACCAACTCTATTCTATGAAATCATCCAACGGAAGGGTGCCCAATCATTTGGTAAGGGCAATTTCAAAGCCCTTTTTGAAGCCATCGAAAGGGAACAAGAATTAAGAGGAAACCTATAGGCCAATATTAATAGCATAAAAATGTAAATTCCCTGACTTTTTATGCTAAAGCTTTCTACACAAGTGGCAATAATGGCTTTTATCATTAAATTTGATTTTCATTTTAAGTTTTTTACAAAATCATGACAGACGCATCCATAAAAATCAAAGCCCAAAGCTGGCTTGAGAGTAACATTGACCAAGAAACAAAAAATCAAATCCTAGCATTATTAAATGCGGAAGATCAATCAGAACTCATCGATTCATTTTATAAGGATTTAGAATTTGGGACAGGTGGATTGAGAGGCGTAATGGGCGTCGGTTCTAACAGAATGAATGTCTACACAGTAGGTATGGCCACACAAGGCTTGGCCAATTACCTGCTAGCTTGTTTTCCCGGTGAAGAAATAAAAGTAGCCATTACCCATGACTCTAGAATCAATAATACCCTTTTTGCCGATACTACCGCAAATGTGCTAACAGCCAACGGTATAAAAGTGAAGTACTTTAAGGAAATGCGCCCCACTCCCATGCTTTCCTACGCGATCCGTCATTATGGATGTAAAAGCGGGGTAATGATCACCGCTTCTCACAACCCAAAAGAATATAACGGCTATAAAGCATATTGGGAAGATGGAGGCCAAATAGTAGCCCCACATGACAAAAATATTATCACTGAGGTTCAGAAAATCAAATCTATTGATGATGTTAAATGGAACAAAAATGAAAACCTGATCGAATATATTGGTCACGAAATGGACCTTAGTTACCTGAATGATATCAAAAAATTCAGTTTATCTCCCAAAGCCATCCTGAACCAAAGGAATATGCCCATTGTCTTCTCTCCTATCCATGGCGCTTCTGGAAAAATGGTTCCGGCAGCACTCAAGACCTTCGGTTTTGAAAATATCCATGTGGTAAAAGAGCAAGCTGAGCCTGATGGCAACTTTCCCACTGTGGTTTATCCTAATCCTGAAGAGGCTGAAGCGCTCAACCTTTCCCTGAAACTAGGAAAAGAAGTCAATGCAGAACTGGTCCTTGCCTGTGATCCCGATGGAGACAGGTATGCCGCAGCTATCCCTAATGAAAAGGGCGAATTTGAACTGCTGAACGGTAACCAAACAGGCACACTCCTCACCTATTATTTGCTGACCATGTGGAGCAAAAGAGGACATTTTACAGGTGATCAATATATGGTCAATACCATTGTGACCACGGAACTGATCGAAGAAATCTGTAAAGGATTTGGTATACCTTGCTATAGAGTACTTACCGGATTTAAAAATATTGCTGCGGTAATCAGAGAACTGGAAGGCAAAAAAGAATTTATCGGTGGCGGTGAAGAAAGTTATGGATTTTTGGTAGGTGATGCTGTAAGGGACAAAGACGGCGTTTCGGCTTGTGCTACCTTAGCTGAAGTGGTAGCCTATTACAAAGAGCGTGGAATGACATTATTCGACCTATTGGCAGAAATATATCAGGAATATGGATTCTATAAAGAAGCGCTTATCTCCGTAACCAAAAAAGGTAAAGATGGTGCAGAACAAATCCAACAGTTAATGCATGACTTCAGAACCAACAGGCCAGAAACCATCAATGGCATCAAAGTCACCAAGGTCCTAGATGTACTGGAGAGCAAACTCTACAATATTGAAAAAGGCACTACCGAGGAATTAAAACTGGACAAGTCCAATGTAATACAGTTCTACCTAGAAGATGGTAGTAAAATTTCCGCAAGACCTTCCGGTACTGAACCTAAAATCAAATATTATATTTCGGTAAATGAACACCTTCCAAATCGCGATGCTTACAGAGCTGTGGAAGCATCTTTGGTTAAAAAAATAGAAGGTTTGAAAAAATTCTTTGAATAAAGAGGTATAGACCAATAGCTATAAATAGAAAGGCCCAAATATGAGGCCTTTCTTATTTTTCATATATAACATCATATAATACCAATCCTGTAGGCAATGCTTTGCGGCTTATAGGCCCTATTTCCAATTCACCCTTCAGTGCATTTTCTAATTCCTCCAATTTCATCTTTCCTTTCCCCAGATCATAAAGTGCTCCCATCATTATCCTCACCTGATTTCTCAAAAAACCTTTTCCCCGTACACGAAAGCAATAATTGGGTGCACACAATTCCCAAGAACTATCAGGACTCTCTAATTCATCTATTACTGCAAGATCAATAAACCTCTTGAAAATGGTTTCAGGCTTTGGCTTTGTACAAAAGTTTCTGAAATCACGCGTCCCTTCAAACAACTTGGCTCCTTCCCTCATGAGTGCAACATCCAACTTTTCAGGAAAAACAACTGTAAAAGGAGCCGAAAATGGATGAGGCTTGGTTCCATATGAAAAGTAAAACCGGTATTCCTTCTCCACCACATCTTGGATGACATTGAACTGTGGGCCGACTTCCCCAGCCGAAAGCAGTCGAATATCGTCTGGCAAAAAAGTGTTGCAGCTTTTTAATGTCTTTTGAAGATCTTCAATGGGCTCTGCAGAAAAAAGCTCAAAGGCTCCATTGAGGCAAGACACCCCAGTGTCCGTTCTTCCAGAACCCAAAATATTGAATTCCTCTATCCCCAAAGCCCCCTTAAAGGCCCTTTGGAGCATTTCCTGAACGGTTTTTACGCCAGGTTGCTTTTGCCAACCATGGTATCTAAAACCTAAATATTGTACCCGAAATAAATAAGTATAGGGTTTACTTTTCATGAATTAATTCCAAAATTTCTGCTGAGGGATCGAAGGTAATCATTTCCACCACAAAATTGAACTTTACCTTTTCTTCCATAAGCTATCTGTAAAAAATTCATGATCATCCTGAAAGTTATGGATGATCTCAAAGCCACATTCTTCGGCAAGCTGGTTCAATTCTTCCTTATCATACTTTTTGGAAACCTCCGTATGAATGGCTTCCGCTCTTTTAAAGTGAAAAGTTGCTGCTAAAGCATCCACGCGTACTTCTTGATCAGCTAAGCTGACCAAGTAGCTTCGACATTCTCCATTGACAGGATTATACACCGGCCAATGTTTAAATTTGCTCAGGTCAAAATCTCCTCCTAATTCCTTATTAATCCTTGTTAAGATATTAAGGTTAAAGTCTCTGGTAACTCCTTGGCTGTCATCGTAAGCTCCAAGAATTAATTCTGGGTCTTTCTTTAGATCAAACCCTATCAAAGCAAAATCACCCGAACCTAAAGTCGCTGCCATCAACTTTAATATTTCCTTGGCCTCTTCAAGTACAAAATTGCCTATATTTGCTCCCAAGAAGAGTAAAAGAGTCCGCCGCTTATGATCCCAGAGCTGCCCGGCCAAGGCATTTCTATAAATATCTTGAATTGGATGTACTTGAATTCTTTCAAACTTATCCCTTAGACTTTGCTTCAGATGTGCCAAAACATTTCCTGAAATATCTATGGGGTAGTAAGTATAAGCTGCTTTTTCCGACTCCAAATATTCAATCAGGATTTTTGTCTTAAATCCATCACCTGCCCCCAGTTCTACTAAATTAAATTCATGCTGCATCTCCAATATGGGCGCTAAAATAGAGGCGTAATTATGGTGGAGAATTGAAAATTCAGTTCTGGTCAAATAATATTCTGGGAGCTGCATGATTTTTTGAAACAGCTCGTCTCCCCTATGGTCGTAAAAATACTTGGAAAGCAAATATTTGTTGGGTGCAGACAAACCTGATTGGACATCCAAGGCAAATTCACCTTTTTCTTTCAATATAAATTCCATTACCGCTTTCTTATTTTTGACATGGTCTGATTCCCGTAAACTGCCACCTGTACTGCGGGTGAAAGAAGTTCCTGTAGGTCTTTCTTGAATGACCAAGGGAAGTGGCTACAGAAGCTCCCCTAAGCACCATTTGATTGATCATAAATTTGCCATTGTATTCTCCAATAGCTCCCGCGGCTTTCTTATACCCCGGATAAGGTAAATATGCAGAATTGGTCCACTCCCACCTATCACCCCAGTTGAATTTATCCGAAGCAATTTCCCATTCCGCCTCTGTAGGCAGTCGATAACCGGCCCACTCTACATAAGCAGCAGCTTCATAATATGACACATGCGTAACAGGTGCGCTGAGGTCCAATTCCTTTAATCCATCAAGGGTATAGCATCTATACTTTCCATCGATTTCTTCCCAATACAAGGGAAGCGAAATTCTGTTTTCAGCCAGCCATGCCCAAGCATCCGACAACCAATATTCATGATTTTGGTAGCCTCCACTTTTAACAAATTGAAGGTATTCCCCATTGGTGACCAAGTTGGTAGAAATAGAAAATTCTTCCAAATAAACCTGGTGCTTTCCCTGCTCATTGTCGTAACAAAAGCCTTCTCCATCAAACCCTATAGAATACAAACCTTGATTAATTTTTTGCCATCCTCTGTTCTCTTGTGCCGCATACTCTCTGATATTAAGAACAGCAGGACGCATTGGGTTCAGCCAGAGATTATATTTTAAGTCTGTAATCAGGAGTTCCTGGTGCTGCTGTTCATGATTTAAGCCCAATACAATCGTTTCCCTAAGCTCCTCATTTATCGCCTGGGCGAATAGCAACTGCATTTGTTCATCTATATAATCCCGGTAATCAAACACATCCTCTACACTTGGTCGGGTCATCAAACCTCTTTGATTCCTAGATATACGCTCCCCCACAGCATTATAATAACTATTGAAAAAATAACTGAAATCAGGATGAAACTCTTTGTAATCATCCAAATGCTTTTTAAGAACAAACGTTTCGAAAAACCAAGTAGTATGGGCCAAATGCCATTTTGCGGGACTCACATGCTCTGATGCCTGTACCACAAAATCCTCTGTTTCCAAATGTGAACATAGATCAATGGTCCAGTCCCTTACTTGCTTGTATTTTTCATAAGTCATGATCGAGCAATTCAAAAATTAATAATTATATCATTCTATTTATTTTTACTTAAAACCTAAGCTCCCTTCCCTATATGGAAAATAGCATCTCCTGCATTGACCACCGGGGAATTGTTCACACCAACTATATAACCATTTGAGCTACTCTTTACGGCCACCTTTACCTGCCCATAAGGATCTGATATTTTGGCCAATACCTGTCCTTTTTTCACCGCTTCCCCCGCTTTGGCATTGGGAGTAAAGATGCCTGACATTTTTGCCCTTACCCAAGAGCTTTCTTTCATCAATATGCTCTCTCCCTTGTCCACATCATCCTCGATCATTCCCAAATGTAAAAGCACCCTTCTGGTTCCTAAAATAGCCTCTTCTATGGCCAAGTCATCTAGGCGCATCGATTCACCTCCCTCATAGACCAAAATATGCTTTTTTAGTTTATAGGCCTCTTTTCTAAATGATTTATCGATATGACTGGAATTGATCACAAACTTCGCTCCAAACACCTTTGCCAATTCCAATCCCTTGGTATCCTTAAAATCGACCCTGACTTGGGGGTAATTAGATAACATTCTTCCTCCTGTGTGGATATCAATACCATAATCTATATTAGGAATAATCTGATTGGTAATGATATAGGCAATCTGTGAAGCAAGGGAGCCCTTATTACTGCCTGGGAAACTCCTGTTCAGGTCTCGACCATCTGGAAACGTCCTGCTATTGCTCAAAAAACCATAGACATTGACCAAAGGGATGTATATAATGGTCCCTTTCTTGGGTTTAAAAAGCTCTTCTTCCAACATTCTTTTTACAGTTACTATCCCATTCATCTCATCGCCATGGACACCACCACTGATCAAAACAGTCGGTCCATCCTCTTTGGCCCGGTCTATAAAAACAGGTAAGTCGATCAAAGTATGCGTAGGCAGCCTTGCAATGGCTATTTCAATATTGATGGATTGGCCGGGCCTGATTCTGACCCCATTGATTACCATTTCTTTCATAAATTACTTTAATTCATTTTACTGAAGCAGATCACTTTCTTATTGCTTAAAATCTTACTTAATTCGCAGAAGAATAATGGTGGTCCTTCTAATTCAATTAAGAAATACCACAGCTACTTCAACCAATAATCTCCTATGAAGATACAAGAAAACATTTCTTTAAAGCCATATAATACTTTTCAAATTGATAAAAAAGCCAGGTTTTTCACCAAGGTAAACTCCAAAGATGAATTAATAGCAGCCATCGAATTTTCAAAAGTCAAAAACATTCCCTTATTCATCTTGGGAGGAGGAAGCAATATCTTGATCACAAAGGATGTTTTTGCCCTGGTGGTCAAAATTGATATCACCGGCATAGAGGTCACCAAAGAAGATGATGAACATATTTGGGTAAGGGTTGGTGCTGGAGAAGTTTGGCATGAGTTTGTGCTAAAAGCCATTCAAAACCAATGGGCAGGGGTGGAAAACCTATCACTGATCCCAGGAACGGTCGGTGCCTCCCCCATGCAAAACATTGGTGCCTATGGAGTGGAAATCAAAGAGGTTTTTGACCATTTAGAAGCGATTAACAGAGACACCTTAGAATCCGAACTGTTCGATAAGGAAAAGTGCAATTTTGGTTATCGGGAAAGCATCTTCAAAAATAAGGAGAAAGATCACTATGTAATCAGCCATGTAACTTTTAAGCTTTCCAAAAAAACCAATTTTAATATCAGCTATGGTGCCATCAATGAAACTTTATCGAAAATGGGTATCACAAAAGATCAACTGACTATCAAGGCGGTAAGTGATGCGGTAATTTCAATTAGGGAAAGTAAACTTCCTAATCCCAAAGAAATAGGAAATGCCGGTAGCTTCTTTAAAAATCCTACCATCTCTATTGAGCAATATGAAGCATTGAAAAAGCAATACCCTGACATTCCTGGATATACTCAAGAAACTGGAATCAAAGTACCCGCAGCTTGGTTAATAGAGAAATCAGGTTGGAAGGGCAAAACCTTCGGGCCAATAGGAGTACACAAGCACCAACCATTGGTTTTGGTTAATTATGGAGATGGAGATGGGGAAACGATAAAAGCCCTTTCTGAAAAAATCCAAAAGGACATTCAAAAGAAATTCAATATTCTATTAAATCCAGAGGTTAATTTCATTTAAATCAAACTATCCTCAAAGTCTATCTCTTTATCATACTGTTCCGCCTTAACCCCAAACTTCCTTAAAAAATCCACTCCTTCATCTGAAGGCAGGCCTTTATAGTCAGCATAGGAATACATATAGATGACCTTAGCCACCCCCATGGAGTAAATAATCCTCGCACAGGCCAAACATGGGGCTAAAGTAACATATAATGTAGATCCCTCCACAGAGGCATTATTTTTCACGGCATAGAGAATCGCATTTTGTTCAGCGTGTAATGCCAAAGAACAACTTCCCTTGCTGTCCCTGCTACAACCCGCTTCAGGAAATTCCTCATCACAATTATGCGTCCCTGAAGGAGGTCCGTTATAGCCAATAGAGATGATCCGAGTTTCCTTAGTCAGCACCGCTCCAACGTGCTTTTTTATGCAGTGGGACCTTTTGGCCAAATTAACAGCCAGCTCCATAAAAATATCATCAAAATCAGGTCGGGACATCTTACTAATATTTTATATTATATCCGGTATTTTACCAGTAAAGATTAAAAGCAAATTAAAACGATCGATCTGATGAAAGTATCAGCTGCTTCGATCTTCAAACTTCAGTTCTACTTGGCAGTTAGACAGGCTTCCGACCACTTGGGCAAAGAATTTATCGTTACTGGCATCATAGCGGGTAATCAGATTTCATTTTTTAATTCCACAAAAGTAAGAAAGAAATTTTCAGTCACCAGCTAATCACAACTTAATTCTTCTTGGCTTAAATCCGTGCTGCCCCTGGCCTATCTCCTAAAGAATCTATGTGATTCTTGATGTGTTTTATATATAAAAAACTTTTTTTTGTATTTATCATTCATTTTTAATGGTTTTAAATAGATAATAAGAAAATTATGCCATATATTTATTATTCATTTTACTGATAATCAAGCTTTTCACTTTTAATCTGATTGATCATTTTGAAATAATATATTATGAAACTGATAAAAATTTTGATGCTCATCTCTTGTAGTACTTTTACGATTTTTGGCTGCATCTCCAATAAAAAAGTCATTTACATGCAAGATGAGCGTAAAGAAGAATTCGTTTCCAGAAAAGGAGAACAAATGGTCCATAAGATAGAGGACTATTATTTGTTATATAATGATGTCGTAGACATTTCCATCCGAACCACCAGCCCCGAAATAAACATGATCTTTAATGATCCAAATGCTATGGCCCAAAGTAGAATGGCGAGTGGTGGTTTATTGAGCGGCGGTGATGTATTTTTCCTAACCGGCTATTCCATAGATGATAAGGGAATGGTCGAATTACCATTGATTGGGGAAATTTCCCTAGTTGGGTTGACGACCAATGAAGCCAAATTGCATATTGAAGAGAAACTGAAGGAATTTATTGTTGAGGAGGACTTTTTTGTCCGCGTGAGATTAGGCGGAATACGGTACAGTGCATTAGGAGAATTCACCCGGCCTGGAAAATATACGCTTTTACAGAATCGGGTAACCATTTTTGAAGCCATTGCTAATGCTGGAGATTTGACCATTTATGCCAATAGAGACAATGTACATTTGATTCGACAATATCCCGATGGATCCAAAAACCACATTATCAACCTAAACAATAAAGACATCATGGAGTCCGAATTCTATTTCTTAAAGCCAAACGATCTAATCTATGTCGAGCCTATGAAAGTCCGTGAATTGGGAACAGGGACCACATTAATACAAACGTTCCAACTCTTTGTAAGTATTATAACAGTTGGTCTTCTAGTTTACACTGCAACGAATTAAGGCTGACTAATATAAGGCAATCAGCTTTGAGATAGAACGTCCCAAATAGATTCCGTTGTTCAATTTTGCTTTTCAAAACAAGGCTTCAAATAAACTTGATTGGCAGTACACAAAGCCTTATGGTTGCTAATTGTTGAATTCTCATTCATTGATGATAAATGAAATTCAAAAATAATTGAACAACCGCATTCATCTATTAGACTATTCTTCTGTGAATGAAATAAAAATTGGAATGCGCCCTAGTGTTCTGATCTCCATTACCAACATCAATATCTACCATTGACATGTTCCTATTTAACAAATACAGAAATGCACAACAGGACAATGTTTCGGGAAACAAAACCCCCGTAATAAACTGGAAATGTTTCTTGAACACCAACCCTGTCTATGGTGCTGAATCTACCGCTGTCCTCGATCAAAAAGGCAATTTATATTTTGGCTCGCATAGTGGTAATTTTTATTCCCTTGACAACAAAGGCAAGATCAGATGGAGTTTTCTTACCAAAGAGAAGATCTATTCTTCCCCCTTATTATTGGGAGACAGGGTGTATTTTGCTGGAGGGGATGGTTTTTTTTATTGTATTGATCTGGATGGAAACCTTCAATGGCTGATAGACCTATCCAAGCAAAAGGGACGCTTAAAAAACAGTAAAAAATTAAACTCCATCTTACACTTTCCTTTCACTTACGATATTCAAAAAAAGAAAAATATAATATATAAATCCTGGAGCTCCCCTAACTATACGGACGGGAGAATCTTCATCACTGGATTTGGAACAGGATTACATTGTTTTGATGAGGAAGGAAAATCCCTTTGGAAATACGACCTAGGCTTTCCGCGGTACCAACTTTCGGGAGTAGCCATCGACGATAATGACCATATCTTTTGTGCTTCCCGAAGAGGTTTTGCCTATAGCTTCACCAAAGAGGGCGGCCTTAATTGGAAGAAGAAGATCAAGGCATTCTGGGAGCCTTGGGGTAATCCTGTGGTATGCAAAATCCAAAATACGATTTACTTCTTTTTTGCAAAGGGAGAGAAAAAAGGCTGGATAACTGCCTTAGATAATAAAGGAAATTTGAAATGGGAAAAAGAAGCTGGAGCGATTAGAGGTTCATGTGCAGTAAGCAGAGATGGTACACATATCTTCTTATGTGACTTCCAAGGATTCATCTATAAGCTGGATGCTACAAATGGCGAGATTATTCGCTCAAAACAGATCAACAGTGTTAGCAGGGGACTTTGGATTACACCAACACTAGATGGTGATAACAACCTTTTACTTGCTACCAAGGACGGCAAAAGCAGCGGTCGGCTGATTAAATTAAATCAAGACTTAGAAATCATCTGGCAGTTTGAAAACAACAAGATTTTATCCGTTCCAGTCATCAATAAATCCGGAGATATTTATATCGGTAGTTGGGATGGATGCTATTACTCACTTAAAACCATTTGACCATGAAAATCGGAATCTTAACCTTTCATTACTCGATCAATCCCGGCTCGGTAATACAAGCCTATTGTGTATATCATTTGCTAAAAAATGGTTTTCCCAATGCAAAAGTAGAAATCATCAACCTAATCCCCGCCAACAGGGAAAAAATCGAACGTGACTTCTTTAGCAAGAAACCACCTTTTATTAGGCATAGAAAAATAATCCGGTACAATTCAGTCAGGAAATTCATAAAAAACTACCTTCCTTTTTCTGAATTCTGTAACCAAGAAGACCTGACCAAGCAAATTGAATTCATCAATAAGCAAGCTTATGACCTTATCTTCACCGGAAGTGATACAGTTTGGATGCATTCTGACAAATTTGATTACCAACTTCCCAATATTTACTTTTTGCCCAAGGGAATAAAAGCTAAAAAAGCTTCAATTGCAGCTTCAGTCGATCCTTTAAAGGACGATAATGAGTTTTTCAACCATAAGCATATGCTATCCCAAATCTTAAATGAATACAAGATCATCTTGGTAAGAGATAGTGCTACCTTTAACCTATTAAAGAAAATGGGCGTAAAAAAAACAAATCAAATTGCAGACCCCACATTCTTATATGATTTTGAAAAGGACCTTAAATTAGTTATCAACAAAAGCCCTGACATCAAGAAAAAAAACGTACTGATTGGGGTCACTGACAAATATATCGCTCAAAATATCAAAAGCTTACTTAAGGACCATTCTGACCAATACCTGTTCATTCAAAGAAAAAAGAGCCTAAGTCTATTTGACGACCATATTATTGACCAATTAAATGTCTACAGCAAAATAGACATTCTCATTACTGATAGGTTTCATGGATCCATTTTTGCCATGAAGCTCTCAAATACGCTTGTCATCAATATTGAGCGTTATAATAAAAACCCACACCCCAATGGTAAAGGCAGAGACCTATTCACAAGAATAGGAATTCCCGAATACTGTATCCGTCTGGACAGAGACAACCAAGAAGAATTCAGAAAAAATCTCCTTGGGCTGATTGATCATTGGGACAGAAATGCATTCCTAAGAAGGGAAGACTTGCTCAAAGACTTTATACATGCCAACAAAGCTATTTGGCAATCCTCACTCGCACATCTTAGTCAGGAAACCGATTTATTGGAAGAAGTTTAAGCTGCCTTTTATATTCCAAAAGCCAAAATACCAAATCTAATTGCTTAGACCTTTCGGCATAGTTTCAAACTTTCAAATCCATTTCGAACCAATTACAGTTCGCAGGCAATAAATATCAAGGCATTGAATATATTTTACTTTTTTATGTATTTATAATTCATTTTTTAGCGTATAAAACTAGGAATTTTAAGATCAAAAATTTAAATTAAACCTATAATTCCTTAGGGACTTTTCGGTATGAATTCCCTATGGCAAAGCAAGCTTGAATTAAGTATTTACTCAAAACCAACCATCAACCAACTGATTTTCAAATAAATGGTTTTTAACAAAAACTATTATTCATCAGACAGCTGTAAAATGACCAATCATGAAATTAATTCCTAAAAACACATCCGAAGATTATTTGGAAGAAAAGGAGGTTGAGCCTTTCAATATGAAAGACTATTTCCTTAGGTACCTCAAGTATTGGCCCTATTTTTTGGTCTCTGTAGGCGTTGCGCTGGCAGCCGCCTTTATAGCCAATAAGTTTATTGCTCCTCAATATAAAGTAGAAAGTAAATTTCTTATTAAAGAAGACAATCCAAATACTGGCATACTGGATTTGACTGGCTTGGCAACAGGAAGAAGATACTCACCCAACCAGCTTTCCAATGAATCGATTACAATGAAATCCAAACCAATGGCAAGAGGAGCGCTGGAAAGACTCGATTTTGATGTTGAATATTACAGCACAGACCAACAAATACCAATAGAGATATATAAAAATGCCCCTTTTGAGGTGGAAGTGGATTGGGAGCACTCTCAGCTCACTGGGGCATTTATTAACATTACTTGGGTCAATCCAGATAGCTATTTTCTAGAACTCCCCGAAGATATTTACTATAAATATTCTCCAGAAACAGGAAAAACAGCTGAATATCCGAGTCCCTTTTCCAAGATGAAACCCTTTCCTTTCGGAAAATGGTTAGAAGTTCCTGACTTAAGAATTAAGGTTTCACTAAAAGAGGATGATGCATTACCCACCGGTGAATATATCATTAAACTCAAATCGCTGAACAGTCTGGTCAGTCAATATACAGGGGAAAATTTACAAGTCTTCCCCATGGATCCTACCTCATCCATTCTCGGACTTTCACTCATTACCAAAAATTCACAAAAAGGGATTGATTACCTCAATCAACTAATGGACATCTACCTTGAGTATGAACTTGAGGAAAAAAACAGACTGGCCAGCAATACTGTAGATTTCATAGACAACCAAATTGCCGGTGTTTCGGATTCATTAGGATTTATAGAAAACAGGTTACAGAATTTTCGAAGCAGCCATAAAACCTACAATATAGGTTCTGAGGGCAGCGCTATGTTTGACAGGATATCAGAACTGGAAAGTAATCTGGCCCAACAACAATTCAAAAAAGAGTATTATCAAAATCTCCAAGACTACTTGACCAGGGAAAACTATAACGAGATCGTCATGCCCT
This sequence comes from Echinicola marina, assembly GCF_020463795.1. Classification (NCBI taxonomy): domain Bacteria; kingdom Pseudomonadati; phylum Bacteroidota; class Cytophagia; order Cytophagales; family Cyclobacteriaceae; genus Echinicola; species Echinicola marina. The sequence goes on from NZ_CP080025.1 coordinate 4,964,757, forward strand.
CCGGTCTTGGAATAGAGGATCCCATTCTCAATACCCTCATTGAAAACCTTATCGCCCTGCAATCTGACAAATCCAGACTTTTGGTCACACTTACAGAGGCCTCTCCTTCGGTAAAGGAAGTCAACAAAAAAATCAGGGATTTAAACGCTTCCATCAGGGAAGTCATCGTCAATGCAGGAAAAAATACAGACCAAATGATCTCAGATCTGCAGAGCAGAATTGTCAAGTTAGAAAACGAATTCAGCAGACTGCCTTTTACAGAACAAAACCTATTGAGAATCCAGCGACAGTTTGCCATCAATGAAAGTATTTATACATTTCTGCTCCAAAGAAGGGCCGAATCAGCCATTTCTTTGGCCTCTAACACCACGACTAATAAGGTAGTGGAATATGCCGGTCCAGGGTCGATCCCCATCACCCTCCCCTACCTAACCAATTATATTCTGGCCCTACTCGCAGGATTGCTGACCCCTTTCACGATCATCACATTGGTTCACTTGTTCAATCAAAATATCAAAGATCTCAAAGAAGCGGAGAAAAAACTTTCAGTGCCTGTCTTAACCCATATAGGCAAAAACAAATACAAGTCTAATCTAGTGGTTTTGAACGAGCCACAGTCAGGCATTACGGAGGCATTTAGGGCGCTAAAAACCAATATCCACTTTATCAGCCCTAAAGAAAAACAGGTAACCATTGCCCTGACATCAAGCATCAGTGGTGAAGGTAAAACTTTCTGTGCCATCAACTTAGCCTCCACCTTTTCACTCAACAACAAAAAAACCATTTTAGTGGGCTGTGATATGCGTAAACCCAAAATATTCGGGGATTTTGAAATCAACAATGATGCCGGTCTCAGCACCTATTTGAGCATGCAGAGCCATGACTTATCAAGTGTCATTCAGTCAACAAAATATGAAAACCTTGACATTCTGGTCGCAGGGCCAATCCCTCCAAACCCCTCGGAACTATTGGTGAGTAACCATTTTGAACTTTTGATCAGAGAGCTTCAGACCAAATATGATGTGGTAATCCTGGACACTCCTCCTATGGGATTGGTCAGCGAAACACTGGAAATCCTCCAGTTGGTGGACCTGACCCTATTTATGATAAGATATAATTATAGCAAGCAACCATTTATCTCAGAGATCAATAAGTTGAAAACCAAAATTGGCCAACCTCATCTTTATGCAGTGTTTAATGATGTGGCTGATAAAGAGCTCACTTATGGTGGATATGGATATGGGTATTATAAAGAAGACCAGAAAAAAAGCTTGATCAATAAGATCATCGGTAAGAGCAGCAGGAATGTAGGCCTATAATACAGGTCAACAATACTGGTTCGCTTCTTTCAATATAATGTGAAATTTCTCACTTCAAGTGGAAAAAATTCTAAGTCACCATCAAAACTCCCTGGGACTGACCGGGCGAAGCTGTGCCTAAATATATAAAGCAACAGAGTACTGTTAATTTCTATTACAATTTGTAATAAAACTTTTAAAATCTAATGAAGAAAAAAATTACTGTTTTATTTCCCAACAAGAAAATCACATTAATGTATTCTTTCTATCCTTTTTGGAATTCCAAGTTTATGAATCATTTTGTTTTCACCAATGACATCGATTGGGTTCTAAGAAAAGATAGAAACGAAGCATTATTAATAGTGGGAAAAATACTTGGCCAAAACAATGTAGAACAGCACATTAAATTGTTCAAGGCCCTTCGTAATAAATACAAGGTCATTTCCTTTTTTGATGACTATGATGGATCAGAATCTCAATTTCTATTTTTATTACCATATCTGGACATATACTATAAAAAGCAACTGTTTTCTGACAGAAATAGATACTTGGATGAATTTTATGGAAGGAGAATCTTTTCTGACTTTTACCATAAGCAGATGGGAGTCATTGAGACTCCTTTACCCAAAGAACTACCCAAATTAGAGGATAAAACCCAGTTAAAAAAAATGAGGGTATCATGGAACCTTGGAATAGGGCAGTATCCAGCTTCTAAAATCAAAGTCTTTTTGGGCAAAAAACTTTACTCCTTCTTTGGGGCAAATGCCATGAGGCATATTCACAGCCAGTTTCCATTCAGCAAAAATGTTCCAAAACCACAATTAGCAAAATGCCAAGCTAGATTTGGTTATAAAGGGTACAGAACCACCGTTGGATATCAAAGAAAGCTTTTTTCCAATATTGTCGATGGGCAGCCTGCTTTTTTAAGTGGATTAATTCCATTAAAAGAATATAACAAAGAAATAAAGAATGTACAGGCAATATTGAGCCCCTTTGGCTGGGGTGAAATATGTTTCCGTGACTTTGAAGCGATTAGGAATGGTGCAGTCATGGTCAAACCAACTATGGATCATATTGAAACTTGGCCAAATATTTACCAGCCCAATAAAACATATGTGCCCATTTCATGGGATGGAAATAATCTGCTCGAAACTGTCAATAAACTTTTAGAAGACTCCAAGAGAATGAATGAAATCCGGGAATATGCATGGGAAGAATTAAAGACTTCCTATGAGCAGGTAGATAGCAGAGTAGAGAAAATTCTTTTAGAAATTCATTCCATGATGTGATTTGACTAGGAACAAAGCACAAAAGCTATGATTACACGCTTCAAATTTTTGATATCATTAATAGAAATGGTCCTCGAAATAGATTATTTGGCAGGGCTCTTTTACATATTGTTTTTTGGGCAGTAAATATTCAGCAAACAATCTCAATTCAATCTCTCAGACAAAGTAGTGTAATCATAAAGTCTGAAAATTATATGTTAAAAGAAATCTAAAATTTTATCAAAATGGACAGAACAAAAAAAGTAAAGAGAATACTAGTAACCGGCGGAGCTGGTTTTTTAGGTTCACATTTATGCAAGAAGCTATTGACGGAAGGACACGAGGTACTTTGTGTAGATAATTTTTTTACTGGTAGAAGACAGAATATACATTCCTTATTAGATAACAAAAACTTTGAACTACTTCGTCACGACATCACTTTTCCGCTTTATGTAGAAGTAGATGAGATTTATAACTTAGCATGTCCTGCCAGCCCTGTACACTATCAGTTTGACCCAGTTCAAACAACCAAAACTTCTGTAGTAGGTGCTATAAATATGTTAGGATTAGCCAAAAGACTCAAAATAAAAATTCTTCAGGCCAGTACATCTGAAGTCTATGGAGATCCGTCCATTCATCCCCAAACAGAGAGTTATTGGGGAAATGTAAACCCCATTGGTCCAAGGGCATGCTATGATGAAGGAAAAAGGTGTGCTGAGACATTGTTTTTCGATTATCATAGACAAAACAATGTAGAAATTAAAGTTGTGAGAATATTCAATACCTATGGACCTCATATGCAATTAAACGATGGCAGGGTAGTCAGTAACTTTATAATGCAGGCCTTAAGGAATGACTCCATTACCATTTTTGGCGACGGATCTCAGACAAGGAGTTTTTGCTATGTGGAAGATATGATAGATGGATTGCATAAAATGATGGAGTCTGATAAAGACTTAACGGGACCGGTTAATATAGGAAACCCGACAGAATTCACTATGCTTGAATTAGCTGAGAAAATCATAAAAATTACGGGAAGTAAAAGTCAGATTGCATTTATGGAATTACCACAAGATGATCCGAAACAGCGTAAACCCGATATTACGATAGCCAAAAAAAATCTGGGATGGACACCAAATATTGACTTGGAATTAGGCCTGACGCGATCAATTGAATACTTTGAAAAGCTAATATTTGACAAAACTGTTAAAAACAATTCCTCCAAGATCAATTATGAAAGGGTCTAGGTCCAAATTACTAAGGGAATAATCAACCAAATTTCACCTCATAATCAATCAGCTATCTTTTTTTAGTGGCTTAATTATACCCAACATTATCTGACAAAGCAGTACGCTAATATCAATAAGTGGAATTTCCAAAATCCTTCCATCCCGCTAGATTTTGGTGAATCCCTAGACTATTTCATTTCTCCATATGAATAAAATCTCTATCCAAAAGAAGTCAAAACAGAACCTTAAACAGTACGGATACCTCAACTCAATCACTGCTATAATAGATCATGTTGGCGTACAATTGACCGGCTTTATCATTAACCCATTCATTGTTCATGGTTTAGGCAATTCACTATATGGTGTTTGGCAAATGTTGACCCAAATGACTGGTTATGCAAATATGGCTGACATCCGGGCAACACAAGTCCTTAAATGGTCAATTTCAAAAAAAAGGGATATTGCCACGGATGAAGAACTTCAAAGTGAGGTAATGACGGCTTTATTCATTACTGCTATCATTGTTCCTTTTATCGTGATCATTGGGGCTATCATTGTCTGGTATGCTCCCTACTTGACCAATATTGAAGAACAATATTTTAATTTAATTAGAATCACTTGTTCTTTGTTAATCCTCATCTTGGTAGTACATAAAATTTTCGACCTATTCGAATCAGTACTAAGAGGGATGAATTTGGGGTTTAAGGGAATGGGAGCACGAGCAGGTGTAATGGCTCTTGGAGGCGCCCTGAAAGTCCTAGCCATCACCCAAGGATACGGGTTGATCGGTTTGGCCGCTGCACAACTATTTACAGTGCTAGCATTAGGCTTAACCTTCGCTTTTATCGTCTACAAAAATGTTCCATGGTTTGGATTTGGAAAAACAAACAACGACAAAATAAAAATCTATGGAAAATTAAGCGGCTGGTTTATGGCCTTGATGCTCACCAAAATGATGTTGGTAAGCAGTGATAAAATCGTTCTGGGATATATCATAGGACCAATATTTGTCACCAAATACACTCTGACATTATTTACCTCATTTGCAATCAAAGGAATTGTTTCAGCCATTACAAATGGCATTATTCCTGGTATAGGAGGGATTTTTGGTAAAGGGGAATTTGAAAAAGTCCAAAATGCCAGAAATATAATCATTACCATTAACTGGATACTGGTCTGTACATTTGGAATATCCGTATTGCTGTTCAATCAATCATTTATAGGACTTTGGGTAGGATCAGAACATTATGCTGGAAACCTCGAAAATCTATTGATCCTGATCATTGCTATACAATACATTTTCTTCCAGATGGACAGTGATATCATTAATCTGTCCCTAAAGCTACAAATCAAGGTCTTGCTTACATTCTTGGCCGCTTCTATTTCAATTTTGTTGGCATTTCTGTTGGTGAAGGACTTTGGCATTCTTGGACTTTGTGCCAGTGTCATATTGGGCCGTTTATTCCTGACTATAGGTTATCCTGTTGTTATCAAAAAACGGATCAAAGACTATAGTCACTTATTTTCCATAAAATCATTAAGGCCCATTATTTCTAGCTTATTCTTGCTTTCATTGGCCTGCTATATGGGACAGTGGGTTCATATAGACAACTGGTATTACCTGATTTTTACAGGAGTCATCACTTTACCTATTGGAACCTTGTTCATTTGGTGGCTGGGCATCAGTCCTGATAACAGGAAAAATGTCCTAGAAGTAATATCAAAGATTAAATTCTTCAAAACAAACTAGTCATTTCAACAAAGTGGTAGAAAGCATTCCTACATACCAATCAAAATTGCTCTTGAAAGCATTACAGCAATCAGGAATTCGCTTTTTACATTGGAAGGGCAACCAGCACATTATGGATTCACTGGAAGGTAAATCCGACATGGAAATCCTTGTGGATCCCAAGCACAAGGAGACTTTTGAATCCATTCTGAGAAAACTCAAATTCAGAAAAGCCATTAGCCCAAAGTGGAATACCTACCCCAAAGTTGAGGACTGGATAGGTTTTGATCAAAAAACAGGGAATTTACTCCACTTACATACACACTATGCCATAGTTACTGGAGTCAAATATGTAAAACACCTTTACCTACCCTGGCTAGAGGAATATTTCTCCCAGTTGAAAACAGACGAAAAATCAGGCTGGCCGATCCCAAAACCTGAATTGGAATCATTAGTCCTCTTCATTCGCATTTGGGCAAAGATGCCCCTAACAAATAGGATTAAAAAAGCTCCGGAAGTATCGAAAGAACGACTAGAAGAGTTGGTAGGTTTACTCCAACAATGTGAGGACCAAAAGCTTCTAAAGACCTGTTGGAATTTGCAACTTAAAATCCCTGAGGGATTTATGGATGCCGTCAAAAAAATCAGATTAGAAGCTGATCAAAAAGAAACTGTTCGGATCGCCAAATACTTTTACACACAAGTAAAAAGACATTATCGAAAATCTTGGATCAGTTCCTTGGCCCAATCCTATTACTATACTTATTACCTCAAAGTAACTTCTTTTTTTTTTCGTTTCTTTTCTCCTATGAGTTATAAGAAAAAACTTCTCACGGGAGGAAAAATCATGGCATTAGTAGGGAGTGATGGTGCGGGAAAGAGCACCTTATGTGAAGACATCGTGAAATGGCTTACTTTCAAACTGGATACACATTATTTCTATATGGGAAAATATCCTTTTATCCGGTCTTATAATAAAGTGCTGTTTTCACCTTCCAAGCTTCTTCATTCTAAGACCAAATTCTCAAAAAAACTTAGAAAAATACTAGGAGATTATTATTACCTGATCCTGCCGCAACGAAAAATAGACATGCTTCAATTAGCCAAAAAAATTAGCCTAGGCGGCAGTTTGATTATATGCGACCGATTTCCTCAAAACAATGTCCTTCATATGCACGATGGCCCACATCTTCAAAATGGGGTGCAATCAAAAAAATCAGCCAAAGAATGGTCCTTATTCAAAAAGATCGAAATGATGGAACCTGATATGATTTTCAAATTAAAGGTAAGTCCGGAAATAGCTACCCAACGGAAGTCAAGCCATGATACCGAAGCCATCAAACGAAAATGTGAAAATCTCGATAATCTTTCATTTAGACATGCCAAGGTAATAGAAATCAATGCCTGTCCGCCCTATCATGAGGTATTATTAAAAATAAAAAATGAAATCTGGAACAATCTTTCATAAAAAAAATGAATCCTCACCCAAATATAGTCGAAATCATAGGAGTCCCAGGAGTAGGTAAATCTTCTGTATTCAAAGAGCTATGCAATGAGTGGAACAGCAAGCAGAAGTGGACACATTTAGATGCTCTGATCAATCAGGGCAAAACCAAGTCTAATGGGTTTATTAACCAATCCATTAATCTTATTAAACGTTTCTTAAAAGTCAAAAAACATCAATCCTTTGAAATTAATAAGGGCATTCAATATGCCCACAACAATGAAGTACTGAGTCAGTTCTTCTGGCAACATTTATCCAACACCGAATTTGAAGCAAATGCAGACCCAGCCCTTAGATTCAGGTCAGCCTTTTTCCTTTATAGGGACTTTTGTCGCTATCAGGCCATACATGATAATGCCAATGGCATACCCTGTATCATGGATGAAGGCTTTTTGCAAAAGTCCTTTTTGGTGCATAAAGACAAAAAAATCATCGAAGCAGTCTTGGATGATTACTTATCCCTTATACAACTGCCCAAAGCGGTAATTTGGGTCCATGTTAGGCCCATTCATATTATCTTGGACAGGATCAAAATGCGAAAAAAAAGAATCGCATCGCATATTGATCTTGGTGATGAAATGTTAAAAATAGAAACCAAAAAATGGATGCGGCTAATCAAGTTGCTCATTAAAAAAGTAGAACAGAAAGGTGTCCGTATCTACAAAATCGATGGTAGGGATTCTATAGAAAACAACGTAAAAAAAGTAAAATCCATTCTTAGCAGTTTATCATGATCAATCTGTTTTTTCTGGTAACAGAGTTTGTCCTGTATGGCTTTTCCATCTATCTATTATGCTACAGGGATGATAGGATTCTCTTTTACTTACCTGTAACATTCTATGCCTACTTTATGATTAATCCAGTCGCTCCGGCTAGTTTACATTATTTATTGACCAGCTTGTTAATTGGAAAAATCATTTATTACCATCCCAACTTTTTAAAGAACAATATTTTTGCAGTGCTTCTAGCACTGCTGTACTTTTTTCTATTGCACAAAACTGATGACTTCGTCTCGATAAGACCCCACATGTTTTCAGTTACTTCACTTTTTATTTTTATTTCACTGACCCCTGAGGTTTATAAAAAATATAGTAGGCAAGAGTTGTTCCATGAACTATATCAATCGGCGATCATTATTTTGGTACTGTTTGTATTAAATGCATTGGCTTCTACGGCCAGTGGATATGCACCCACAGAAATGTATGGTATCACCAGTGGGCTTTTATTTGGGAATCAGGACACTACCTATTTCAATATTCTTGCATTTGCCTTTTTCGTGGCTATTTATAGATTGACCAGCCAGCAAAGGCCCATGGAATTGATCATTTTTATTGTTGCGCTGGCTTTTATCATGCTATCTCTTAGAAGATCTGCAATGGGACTGAGCGCATTAGCAGTCATAACCATGTTGTCCATTCTTGTTTTTAGGGGGAAGGTAGACAAAGTAGTGGGATTTGTTCTGTTAAGCGTATTTGCTGGAGCAATTATCTTTTTTAGCACCGACTTTATCCAAGAATTCATCCACCGCTATGAATTAAGGAAATTGGACGAAAGGGAGTTGGCAGAGGAAAAGCGCTTCTTTGAATATGATATGCTTTTCAGGGACACCTTTATCAGCTATGACTATGATCCTTGGCTCGGATATGCCTTATTCGACAGTCCGGGAAATTATGGAAAAGGAGCCTTTGGGGACAGATCCCTACATGGTGATCTTACGAATATATTTCATTCGACCGGTTTAGTAGGCTTATTACTCTACCTCTCCATGGTCACCACAGCATTTGTACAGGCATTATTAAGGGTAAAGTCCATCACTGATTTGTTGATTATCTGTTTTTGTGCCATTGCCTTTAGTGTGTATACCATTACAGGCCGGTATACCCAAGTGGACAGTATGCTAATGATGATTCTTTTACTAATGCTTCCGATGGGTAAGATAAGAAGAAAAATTCTCAACAATGAGGTGTCTACCAATAACGCTAGCCGACAGCTCTCCTAAGTATTTTCGATGAACAAGACTTTACAAACCAACCACAATGGTATGCGCTTTTTGTTTTTAGATGCAAAAATCATCAATATCATCTCGAAAAATGAGAAACCTTCTGGAGGAGCTGCTGTCCAGTCTTTTGGCTGGGCAAAAGGTCTTGTAGAAACTGGACATGAGGTTTTCATTATGACCGATCTCATCAAGGGGGGAGAACTAAAAGAGGAAGTGAAAGATCTCCAATTAATCCCACTATATGATGAGCGAAAAGGCTTAAGGTGGATACGATGGATATATTACCGCTTTCCTGATTTGTATACAAAAATAAAAAAGATACAACCAGATTATCTCTATCAAAGTGTCCCGGGCTGGAGTAGTTTTTTGATTGGTATCATTTGCAAGCAATTGGGTGTGAAATATATTTTGCGTATATCCAACGATTACTTTTTGGATGATAGGTTTAAAAATATGCATTCTACTTTACATGGCTTCTTCATGAAATTAGGCATGGGAATGACCGATATTATTCTTTGCCAGAACGATTACCAACTTGGCCAGTTACAAAAAAAACATCCACATATCAGAACAAAAAAAATCACTAATCCCATTCTTTATCAATCAAACAATAGTTTGGTTGGTGATAAAAAGAAAAGGAAATACATTGCTTGGTTAGGAATATTTCAGTCACAGAAAAATCTGAAACTATTATACGAAATCGCCACAATACTCACTGACACCCATATTTGTATTGCTGGAAAAGAAACCTCAAAAATAGATAAAACTAGCCTTCTTTATCTAAATAAACTAAGAACCATGCCCAATGTGACTTTCATGGGATTTGTGGACAGAAATGGAGTGCTCCCCTTTCTTAAAGGTGCTAAATTCCTGTTAAACACCTCTCATTACGAAGGTTTCAGCAATACATTTCTTGAAGCAATGACGGTAGGAACCCCTATCCTATCTACTCCAAATGTAAATCCAGATGGTATTATAGACAGACATCAGCTGGGATTGATCTATGCGAATGCCAACCAACTTTCAAGTCAACTGGATTCATTGAAACCTGAAGAATACAAACAACTATCAGAAAACGTCATTGACTATGTATCTAAAAACCACAACTATAAAATATTAGCTAAGAACTTAGTAAATATCCTTCAAGCAAACTGAGAACAGAATGGAAAAAATTAATTTTCCCTCTCGGGTAAAAAGCAATTTGGTCAATTTCAAGTGGGCCATTATACACACATTCTTTGGTCTCAGGTACCAATTATCATTGATATTTAAGCTACCCTTACAAAAACAAGTGGAATGGTTATCCCCTCCTATTAGTCCTCCTGTTTATTGGATTAGCATTGATCGGGTGGAATACCATGGCAGCTTGGCCTACCCTCCACGAGGAAGATGGTGCCATACAGATGACTGGGATCTCCACAAAATATATAAACTCCCCTCAATTTTTGAAAAAGTCCCCAAGGATGCTAAAAAGTATGATGTACACCAAACCATCAGAAAAATGTTTCTCCTCAAAAAGAAATACAAAAAAACACCACAATATAAAAACATGATGGACAAGGTGAAACATGGAGATCCTAATCCACCACAAGGTTGTTACACGCAAAAAGCTATAAAAGATTATTTCAAACAATTGAAAAAAGCCTATAAGTCCATGAAGGAAAAGGGCTATCTGACCCAAGCGCAGCAGGGAAAATCTCCCGTTGAGGAAATTCGCCTTCATGTGACCCGAAATGGCAAGCTTTGCCTAGGCACAGGAGGGAACCATCGGATAAGAATGGCAGAACTACTTGGTATCACTAATGTCCCATTTTTATTAAGGGGAATCCAAGCTGAATGGGTAATGAAATTATGCAAAGAAACCGGTCTTCCTCCACACAAGGCCTTGAAAAAGTGGATAAATGAAAGTTTTTCAACTGTAAAATCTATTGGGTCCACTGATAACCACTCCATCCATATGACAAAAAAAATACAAAAACGGATACTTTTCTATATAGGAAGCTTACTGGCCGGGGGAAAGGAACGCAGACTTTTGGAATTATTGAAGTTTCTAAAAGCCAACAGCCATATAGAGATGATGCTGGTCCTCACAGTGGATAGAATTCATTATATGGAATTTCTGGATTTAGGCATTCCCATTAAAATTCTTGACGAAAGCAACAAAGGATTCAAACTCAATATCATTTCCCGCTTTTATCGACTTTGCAAGGCTTTCCAACCTGATATAATCCATACTTGGGGAGCCAAACAAACCTTATATACCCTACCAGCAGTTTATAGGCTAAATATCCCTTTGGTCAATAGCCAAATTGCCTCTGCACCGCCAAAAATACGCAAAACTTCCGTCGGATATTGGATCAATGAACTCAACTTCAAATTTTCCCATCTTGTGTTATCCAATTCTAAGGCAGGCATAGAGGCCTATTCACCTCCTGAAAGTAAAAGTAAGGTTATATACAATGGACTTAGCTTTAGCAGGTTTGAAAACCTTCCCAACAAAGAATCCATAAAGGCTAAATATCAGGTTAAATCCCCCTATTTGGTGATAATGTCTGCTTCATTCTCCCCCAATAAGGATCATAAACTATTCCTTGAAATTGCCAAAAAGGTAACCGCTTTGCGGGAAGACATATCTTTTTTGGGAATTGGAGCCCATGACCATCCAGACAACCCTTTTTTTTCAGAGGTTTTGAAGGCATCCGAGGACTATCCCAGAATTAATTACCCTGGTAGGATTGACGATGTAGAAGCACTGGTCAATGCATGTGATCTGGGCCTGATGTTTTCCAATACCTCAATACATGGAGAGGGCATATCCAATTCCATCATGGAATACATGGCCTTAGCAAAACCAGTCATCGCCAATGATGCTGGCGGCACAAAAGAGCTGATATTTAATAATAAGAACGGTTATTTGATAACCGATCACACCATAGATCAAATCGTAGAAATGGTCATTGAGCTGATTGATAATAAAGAAAAAAGCCAACGTTTTGGTAAGAGAGGAAGACAGATCATAGAGGAATCCTTCACCATCGAAAAAATGGGAAAAGGGTTTATGAAGGTTTACGAGAACTGCATGGTCAACAAGATCTCATTTGGAAATGAGAAATCATCCCATATTTCAGTTCTTAATAAACCGGAGTATGTCCAAAGTAATAGTTAAAACCATCAAGGTCTTCTCCCTATGAAAATCCTATATGTAAGTAGATCAAAAACCCATAAACCCCACCCCTTCATTTTTGAACAAGCCAATATTCTGTCCAACCATTATGGACATCAAATTGAACATTATTTGATCAATAAAGGAGGCCTCTTGGGCTATATCAAATCCAGTTTTTCAATTTATAGAAAAGTTAAAACACATGCTGTAGAAATCATCCATGTCCACTACGGACTTTCTGCCATTGCTGTAATTATTGCGAGGATGCTGTCCATGAAAAAAGTAAAGGTGATCATCACTTTTCATGGAAGCGACATCAATAAAGGAAGTGAAAGGATCTTTTCTTTGTTTGCAGCTAATTATTCTGCCCACAATATCCTGGTATCCCACAAAATGTCCAGATTCTTTCATAAAAACTATTCCATTATTCCCTGTGGAATTGACACCCAAATAGAATTGAATTTCAGAAAAATGACCAGACAGGAAAAGGGCTGGACTGATGATGATTTTATCATCCTCTTTTCCTCAAGTTTTGACAGAAAGGAAAAAGACCCTGAATTTGCATTCAAAGTAATTAACTACTTTAAGGCTAAATGTCCACATAAAGTAATATTCATAGAACTAAAGGGCTACCACAGAGAGCAAATCACACAGCTAATGCAAGCTGCTGATGTCATGCTGTTGTGCAGTCATATGGAAGGCAGCCCTCAGGTCATCAAGGAATCCATTTTAAATTCATTACCTGTGATCACCAATGATGTCGGCGATATCAGGTTCATTTGTGAAAAAGTAGACAATTGTTTTATTGTCCCCAAAACCTTGGATGACTATGTATATTATCTCAAATACCTATCTGAAAGAAAGCTACGTATTCGTAATAGAAACCCGATTTTAGAAAAATTTGACAATCAGCAGATTGCTCAAAAAATAAATAAAATCTACTGCGATGTAAATAAAAACTAATCCTTGAACCGTATTTCTGAAAATGAGAAAAAAAAAGAAATAAGTAACTGGTTATAATACTATTACATATCACAATAAGCGGTTTTCAGTCCTCAACACCTCCTATTTTTCGGCCATTATAATTTTCACTCGATATTATGAAGCTACTCATCGATATTAAACATCCTGCCCAACTCAATTTGTTCAAAGCCCTGGCCAAGGAACTAAAAGAGGAAGGTTCGGAAGTAACCATCTGCTATCTGAAAAGGGGGAAATTACCCAAGATTATCCAAGCTGAATACCCTGGATTTACGCCTATTCCAGTAGGTAGCAGCAAAGGCACCAAATGGTCAATTATTTGGCATGGAAACCTTAAAAGGACGGCTTCCTTTCTGTCATTGATCAATAAAAACCATTATGAAATCTGCATCGCTGCCAGTAGCATTCCACTGGCCATGGCATGTAAACTTACTTCCACTCCCATCATTCAGTTTTATGATGATCCAGAGAGAGGCCAGGTAAATAAGATCAATGAAATTTTGTCCGATCAATTGTTCTTCCCTCCCATTGTGGAAGCCAATGGCAAGGTTTCCACCTTCAATTGCCTGAAAGAATGGAGTTATCTGAGCCCAAAAAGATTCAAACCAAACCCCAAAATCCTGCTAAACCAAGGCCTTAAACCTTATGAATATGTATTTATCCGTGAGGTCAGTAATAAATCCTTCAACTATTACGGACAGCAAGCAGACATTGTCCAAGCTTTTTCCAGTGATATTCATGCAGAAGCCCAGGTCATACTTTCACTTGAGGACAAAAGTAAGATAGACGATTATCCCAAAACCTGGAAAATACTTGAAGAACCTGTAGAAGATATACATTCCTTGATTTACTATTCAAAACTTGTGATCTCCTCTGGTGACAGCATGGCCAGGGAAGGAGCCATGCTGGGTGTTCCCAGCGTTTACTGTGGGACGAGGACCATGAAGGCCAATGAAATCCTGATGGATAAGGGCCTTCTTCAACATTTACCCGGTGAAACAGCCCTACCTTTTATCAACAGGACCATTTCCAATCCATTTGACCAAGAAAATCAGCATATAGTAAGAGAGGTATTGATGGCTGATTGGTGTGATATGGTAGATTTTATGAAAGAAAAAATTCAATACTATAAAAGACATTAATTATGAATATTTCAATTTTTGGATTGGGTTATGTGGGATGTGTCAGTCTAGGCTGCCTCGCCCAAAATGGCCATCAAATTACAGGGGTAGATGTCAATGAGTTTAAAGTTGGACTGATCAACAAAGGGAAACCTACCATTTTGGAGAAGGACATCGATCATATTATTTCCAAAGCCCATAAAGAGGGAAAAATCAACGCTACCACTTGTGTAGATGAAGCCATAAACAATACCGACATAAGCATTATCTGTGTAGGGACACCTTCATCTCCACACGGGCATTTGGATCTTTCCTATATCTATAGGACCGCTGAAGGCATTGGTGAAGCGTTAAAAGAAAAAGATAGTTTCCATATCGTGGTCATTAGAAGTACAGTACTTCCTGGCACCAATCAAAAGGTAGGAGAAATCATCGCCGGACAGTCCCAAAAAGTCCGAGGGAAAGATTTTACCGTCATTTCCAACCCTGAATTTCTCAGAGAGGGTTCAGCTGTCAAGGATTATTACCATCCGGCGGTTACCGTCATAGGCGGAGATCATAAAGAAGCCATGGACAAAGTAGCCTCCATTTATGAGCAACTTGATGCGCCTGTAGAAATAACCGACATAAAAATTGCAGAATTAATCAAATACGTCAATAACTCTTTTCATGCACTAAAAATCACCTTTGCCAATGAGGTGGGAAATATTTGCAAAGCCCTGGAAATTGATTCTCACAAAGTAATGTCCCTTTTCTGCATGGACAAACATTTAAACATCTCCAGCACCTATTTCAAACCTGGATATGCCTATGGCGGTTCTTGTTTACCCAAAGATCTCAAAGGTCTAGTAACGCTTGGACATGATAATTACCTGACCACACCTGTCCTAAGCAGCATTTCCCCTTCCAATGAAGCCCAGAAAAAAAAGGCCTATCAACTGATCGAAAATAGCGGCAAAAAAAATATATGTATGATTGGCCTGAGTTTTAAGGAAGGCACAGATGACTTGAGGTACAGTCCCTCAGTAGACTTATCAGAAACACTTATTGGAAAAGGCTACCACCTTACCATCTTTGATGAGAATGTTCAGCTTTCAAAGTTGATTGGCGCCAACGAAGCCTATATCAACGAAAAACTGCCTCATTTATCCGAACTGCTATCCACCGACTTGGAGCAAGCCATCCAAGATGCTGATGTAATTATCATCAACCATAAAAGTTTTGATCCTGCCCCCTATATGCCGCTATTGGAAAAAAAAACTAAAGTCATTGATTTGGTAAGGCTTGATCAGATAATGAAACTGCCAAACTATGAAGGCTTATGTTGGTAACAAGATGCCCATCTTTTTTACTTTTTGAAAATTACTGAAGTCACAAATCCCCACACGAGTATGTCCCTAGCCCATCAAAAAACAATCGTTCACTCCCTCCCTCATTTATTAACGGGAAAGGACGTTTTGGAGCGCATAAAAATGCCTGATTTCCTAGCTCGATGGGACAAACTATATGAATCATGTGAATGGAGTACAGTATTTCAAAGCAGAAAATTTGTTTGTGCTTGGTATGAAACCTATTCCGAGGAATATACCCCTATCATGGTTATTGATGAAAGTGAACACGAATTAAAAGGCCTCCTAGCCATGACTGTCCTGTTCAAAGGGAAGGACCTAAATCAGCCTAAAATTAAAGCAAAAATAGTAGGGGCTGGTCATTATGATGCTGAATACCAATCTTGGCTTGCACATCAAAACAATAGTGATGATTTTATCACGTCCGCCCTGGAATTGATCAAAAGTGCATTTCCTCAGTGTGATATCTATTTCAGGTACTTAATACCTCAAGTGCCCATGAATTGGCTCGAAGCGAAGGAAAACTGGAACAAAAATGCAGTCAAACAAGCATACAAAAGGCCATTGGTAAGAATGGATGACCCAGAAATCGGCCTGCTTTTCAAGAAAAAAGAATTCAAGAACAAACATAATCGCTTAAAAAGACTAGGTAACCTCAGCTTCGAAAAGATCATCAACCTAGATGAGTTTAATGCTATTCTCCCTATTCTAATCGAACAATTTGAATTTCGCCAACTTGCCATGTTTAATAAAAGCCAATTTTCAGACAAGCCTGAAAAAGTCGCTTTTTTGAAAAAACTGTTTGAGCTCGGACTTTTACACACCACCATTCTTAAAGTAGATGATGATATTGTTGCTTCCATATTAGGCCTGAAAGAAAAAAACTGGTACCACTTAGGGGCCATCAATACCCACTCTCCCATTTATGGAAATCATTCTCCGGGATTTGTCCACTTTATCCTATTGTGCGAACTCCTCTCTCATGAGTCCAATATGAAATTTGACCTGACTCCTGGTGGAGATGCCTATAAGGAAAGAATGGCCAATGACCATGATTTTGTTACTGAACTTTGTATTCCACACAATGCTATGTTCAAAAGGAGACAATTCGTGAAATATCAGTTTCACAAATATTTAATGAAATTTAACGTTCGCCCGATGTCCCTTCAGCTTTCTTTGAAAAAGGCAAAATACGATTTTAAGCATTGGTTTAAATCCCTAAAAGCCAAGGGAGTCGTCACCACGCTATCAAAACTACAACTCCAAAATGCTAATGGTGAAGCCTACCTTCATATCCTCCACAGTAAGAAAAAAGAAGGTTTAGCCAATGTTAAAATGGATAGCCTACAAGACTTGCTCTATTATGAGGAAAACCAAAAAGGGACCAGCTCTTGGGATTTTCTGAAAGATGCCATGTTAAAATTTGCACATGAATTTCATGCCATCACATGGGTTGAGAATGGCAAATTGCTTGGCTATGCCTGGCTAGCCGAACCGGACAGATGGGAAAAGGTTTACCAAAAACAGTTGCCCGCATCTGAAAAACACCCCGTGGTGGTTGATATGGGATATCATCCTGCTGCAAAGGACCAATTGGGTTTGTTTCTAATGAGCATTGCCCAGAAAATCCAACAATCAAAAAATAACAACAAAGTAATTTTAAGTATCAGCCATAAAGAAAAACAACTATTACAAAAAGTTGAGGAACTGGCATCAGCAGTATCCTAAATCTCTCCTAAATTATCATCATCACCAACCTGAGTCAGGAGGACTCCCTATATGAGTTTAAGAAGAATGGCCATTTGGCCTACCTTGCCACCAGACACCTATTTTAGGCCGCAGAGCAATTTCAAACCTTTTCCACTGGACCAGGAAAATTGCCGAATATTCAGCCTTGCGAGGCATGCTATTTGGAATGCCTGCAAGACCATCGGTCTGAAAGAAGGAGATGTAATTCTTGTCCCAGCATATCATCACGGATCAGAGATAGAATCACTGATACAGGCTGGATTGACCCTCAGGTACTATGAACTTAATGAAATGTTAGAACCCTCTCCTGAGGAATTGGAAGGACTTCTGGATGAAAATGTCAAAGCCTTTTATATTATACATTATTTGGGCTTTCCTCAGAATGCCAAATTCTGGAAAGAATGGTGTGATCAACATCAAATCATGATGATAGAAGATGCAGCCCAATCCTTTCTGGCCACCTATGAGGGCCAACCTTTAGGATCTTTTGGACAGATCGGTGTATTTTGTCTCTATAAAACCTACGGAATTCCTGATGGTGGAGCAGTAGTATGCACTGTGCCTCCAGCACCTCCCATCAGCAAACAAAGTTCTGGAATATGGCGGGCATTTAAGCGGCATTTTAACTGGGTGGCTACCCATCGACCGGAACTGGGGTCTATTCATCTTGTATTTAGCCCAGCTCTAAGATGGCTAAAAAAACAGTGGGACCGACCTCATCAAGAATTCGACATGAACGATCCAAATACTCCTGCCGCCAAAATGAGTCTAAATTTACTTCCAAAATTACTTTCTGAAGAAACAGCCCAAATAAGAAGAGATAATTATAACTATCTACTCAAGCATTTGTCTGAAGCGGTTCCTATTCCCTTTAGACATTTGCCTGAAGGAGCAAGTCCATTTGCTTTTCCTGTGGAATTGGAAACCCCAGATACCTTCCTAAAACTCATGAGGAAAAAGGGAGTCATGGGATTGTTATTTTGGATCAATCCCCACCCTTCTCTACCCGTAGAAGATTTTCCCCATAGCAAAAAACTGAGACAAACAATTTTAGCTTTACCGGTCCATCAAGAACTCAACCAAACAGAATTGGACCAAATTATAAAGGCGGCCAAGGAGTCCTTCTATATCCTTGAATATGCATAAGTATTGATTTTCGATCGCCATCTACCATAGTTTATTTAACCTTAGTGATTTTTATGACTAATTCCTCTATTTTCAAAGAGCGAATAGATTCAAAAAATATAATCTATTCCCTCAACCTTTATCGCGGAAATGAAGCTTTTGAAATTCTTACCAACCAAAATTTTCAGCGTGGATGGGACAATCTCTATTATCACTGCCCTTGGGCAACCGTGTTCCAGCACAGGAGTTTTATCAGTTCTTGGTATCAAATGTACCAAGAAGAATTTCAACCGATCATCATCAGCGAACAATATGGAAAAGTCATCACAGGAATAATCCACCTGGCTATTCCGACCAAAGAACTCAAGAAAAAATCAATGGTAAAAATCCATGGTGCGGGAGAATTTAATGCAGAATACCATGCCTGGTTAACCAAATCAAATAATAATTCCTTCATCAAAACTTCGCTGAGTTTATTATTAAGGGAGTTTCCAAAATGCAAAGTAATCTTAAGGTACCTGCCCCCAGAGACTCCATTGAGTTGGACAAATAGTCACCAGTGGAAAAGAAAAATCATTCTGCAAGCTTCCAAAAGACCATTAATGGACACCTATCATCCGGATTTCCCCAATTTGCTCCGAAAAAGACACCTAAAAGCAAAATACAACAGAATCAACAAGGCGGGGCATTTGAAATTGGAAGAAATCAATGATACTGATGAATTCTCTAAATTGCTGTTATTCTTAAAAGACCAATATGATTTCAGGCAAGGTGCCCTATTTAATAAAAATCAATTCCGGGATGACCCCAAAAAAGCCCCTTTTCTAAAAAGATTATTTGATGCTGGTTTGCTCCATGTCAGTACTCTAAAATTAAACGATGACATTACAGCTGCTGTTATATCCATGACCGATAAGAATTGGGTGCATTTGGCAGGACTTATCTCTCATTCACCTTTTTATTCCCAATATTCGCCCGGATTGGTACAATTGTACATGCTTGGTAGAAAATTTTATTTTGACCATATAGAGGTCTTTGACCTCACGCCTGGAAATGACCCTTATAAAGATCGACTAGCAACCCATAATGATATAGCTTATGAACTGGTCATCACAGAAAACAAGTTATTCAAATACAAAAGAGCTGCACGAAAAGCTTTCTTTGACGGACTTTACAGATATGGCATCTTACCTCAAAAATTAAAATTACAGTTTGAGAAAAATGTATATATCTTCAAAAACAAATACAAATACCTCCTAGCCGCTGGAATGCGATCAATTTTAATGCATTTGTCTGCTTCACCATCGACAAAACCATTTGAAATCACTGATGAGCAAATCAAAAATGCTCCCCAAATAATTTTTAAGATAAACCACTTGGAAGACCTTCTAAACTATCAACAAGGAAGAAGTACCTTGACAAGGTGGGAATTTCTGGATAATGCACTAAAAAGATTTGAAGAGGGACAAAATTCCTACTCTATCTCCAAGAATGGTCAATTGGAATTCTGTGCATGGATCATAAAAATGAATAACAAGGATAAAAAGACAGGAACAAATGCTTCCCTGCAAATAAAACTTGACTACTGTTTTATACGAGACAGATCATTTGAAAAACAGCATTTAGCAAGTCTCTATCAATTTATCAAATGCTCCGAAAAAACAGATCAGATCATTTTCAATCATTGATCTGATTCTTAAAGCTTTTTTGATTGTCCTTTCATATCTCATTAGAAATAAGATGGCAGTAGAAAAGGTACTATCCAACAAAAACATAACACAGATGGAACGTGAAACTCCAGAAATAGAATTACTTTTTGGAGAAGAAGTGCTCGATCGGCTTTCTTCCGCAGAAATACCAGACCTATGGAATACTCTTGTTGGAGCATGTCCTTGGGCAACTACATTTCAAAGATTTGAATTTGTAAACACTTGGTATAATTTATATCAAAAAGAATATATACCAGTTTTGATCTTGGAAAGCAAAAAAGATCGGCTTACTGGAATATTTCCTTTGGCCCTAAACAAAAAAAAGCAACTCATCGCTGCTGGGGCTGACCAAGCGGAATACCAAGTTTGGGTTTATCATACTGAAAATTGCCATTATTTTTTGGACAGGTCACTGCATTTACTTTGGAGTAAAATTCACCCTTCTAAAATAACATTGAAATACCTGCCTGAAGGGAGTCCCATGGAAACCTTTTCTCAAAAGCATTTTTGGAGAAAAAGAAGCCATATAAAAACACATAGACACCCTGTTCTTGAGACCTTCAGCGAAAAACCCTATGTTGAAATCCGAAAAAAGAATAAGCGAGAAAAGCTCAACCGCCTTAAACGACAAGGCGACCTCCAATTCAGTAAAATCACTAAAATAGATGAATTTACTGAAATATTGGACGAATTGATCATACAAAGTGACTTCAGAAAGGGGGCTGTCTATAACCACATGATTTTCAAAGAAGACCCCTTGAGAAAATCTTTTATGTTAGCACTTTTTGAAAAGGAGTTATTGCATGTTTCCACCCTAAGGCTAAATGACGAAATCATCGCTTCAAATGTGGGCGTGGTGGGAAAAAGTTGGGTCCATCTTCAAGGTATCAATACCCATTCCCCTTTTTATGCAAAACACTCTCCAGGAATACTCCATTTCCTGATGTTAGCCCAAGATTTGAAAGCTGAAAGTATTAAAATATTTGACCTCACTCCTGGAGCAGACACTTATAAAAGTAGTTTGGCAAGCGAGTTCAAAAAGGCTTTTGAACTTACCATCCAAAATCCACAAAAAATTCACCTAGATGAATGGAAAAATAATTTTATTGTCAAGGCAAAAAAGCAACTGGAAAGCATGGGCTTCGATGAGGCAAGTCTGAGAAAGCACAAATCCAATTTTCTTTTTATAAAAAATAAGTGGAAACACTTACTTAGACAAAATCCCGGAATTCATCTTCAAAGGGTCTACAGGGACAAAACACATTTCCCTAACCCTAAATTCTTTGCCATTAACAAGCAAATTCCAAATGGTCAGTCAATCAATATTCAAAAAAACAATTTAGGTGATTTATTAAAATATGAGCCCAATGATGAACCGCTTCCCATGCAAGCATTTCTGATGGACTGCATGAAAAAACTCGAAGAAGGCCAAGAATGCTGGACTTATGTGGACAAGGATAAACTCCAAATTTTGGCCTGGTTTACAGTAAATCCCAAAAACAGCTCAATCCCAAACGACGAAATCAAACTTCCCCTGCTCAATGGAATCATTCAGGAATTTTACCTGAAAAACTCAGCGAATCCCCCTATCAAGGCATTTTTAAACCAGCTTATATCACTAAAAAATATTGATGGAAAAGAATTGTTGTTTTATACCAAGGACAAAAATATTCAAAAAATTTTAATGGATTTACAGGTTCCTATTTAATCAACAAAATGTAATTATTGTTGAATTTTCAGGAGAGCAAACAGATTATACAGACCATAGAAAACCCAAATTAAACTTAACATGACCCCTAATTTCAGTAATATTTTTAAATGGAGCCTTGCCCAAACAATAATAGGAGCAGGACTAGTTAAAAGTGCCATCAAAAGAGCCATGAATGGCGATCATATTTTGGCAGTTTATTTTCATGATCCCAGCAGAAAAGAATTTGAGTCTGCCGTAAAATGGCTCTTGAAAAATGAATTCCAATTCATCTCTCCAGAAGATTTATTAATGATTGCCCAAAATAAACAACCGTTCCCCAAGGGGGCTATCATGATTACTGTAGATGATGGATGGAAAAATAATGAGGAAAACATTGTAGAAGTGGCCAACACCTATAAAATCCCCGTCTGTATCTTCGTGGCTACAGAAGCTATAGAAACAGGAAATTACTGGTGGCCCAAGGTCATTTATGCCAACAAAACCCTCCAAAAGGACATCCCTGATGTTCAAGACCTTAAGAAGGTATCTAATGAAAAAAGATTGGAAATCATCAATAAAATCAAAACTACAGATAAAAACGGGCGTGAAGCCATGGACATCAAACAGATCATAAGAATTTCCAAATCTCCCTATGTACATATTGGTGCCCATACCCATACCCATCCAATTTTACCGAATTGTTCCTATGAGCAATCACTGGAAGAACTCAAATCTTCCAAAGAAAAACTGGAAAGTTGGATAGGAAAACCCGTGATCTCTTTTGCTTATCCCAATGGTGACTTTACCAATAGAGAAATCAACCTTCTCAGCCAATTAAATTATCAACTGGCATTCACCTGTGAACCTACGGGCATTAAAAGGCAAAACCTCTTGAGTCCGTACAAAATCCCAAGATTTGCATTTTTGGAGGGAGCTTCAATGGCTGAAAATATCTGTAGAATGGTAGGAATCTGGCAACCGCTCAGAGACCAATTCAGGTATACTTTATTTCATCAAAAAGCAGAATACTCGGAATATAAATTCCAAAAGCAATCCTAAAGTTTCTTAATATAATTTGGTGAACGAGGGTAAACTTTATCTGGACATTTCTTCTGGCGTGCTATTTTCATTGCCTATTCTAATATTATCAAAGTACAGCACCCTTAGTTGTGTATCTGTTGTTTTATGGCCATTCCATGCCCATTTGTAAAGACCTACTTTCCATCTAGGATTTTCATATCCAGACTTCATATTTCTTCCCTCTAACTGAAGCACCTTTTCTCCATTCATCCATATTCTTACTATTCCCTCTTCATTTGGCGAATGCACTAGATGAAAGACAAATTGCGTCCAACTATCCTTGGGAACATTGGTCAAAATATGGTCCTTGTACCTATTGTCATTGCCTATTGAACGGAAAATAAGTTGATCATTCCTTACCTGTAGTGAGTTGGGAGGACTACCTGCGCCTCCTTGATGCCATTGGCTAATGATTTCCCTGTAACTATCTTTTTGAAAGAAATCCTCTGGAAAATAAACAGCAAAAGAATACCAACGATCCATCATAACCTGTTCCGGAAACAATACTTCTGCTCTGGTTCCATTGGCCACCATATCATCTGTATCACGAAGCTCAAACCTTCCAGCATATTGACCTTTAAATACCGGTGCCTTGACTAATGAAAATGAATAGTCTTTGAATAGTTGTTTGTGAGCTATACTTAAAGATGAATTTCCCTCAAAGGTTTCTTCAAATAATAGGGAAAGAGAATTTTCTAGGACCTTATTTCCCATAAAGCTCGTATTTTCCCCTTTTATAGGTGACTCCTTGTCAGCACATGAGCAAAAAAACACAATAAAAATCAGTCTTAGTATCACTTTTCCTAAATATTTCTTCTAGTACAATATAAGCAAAAATAACCACAACAAACTGATTCACAACACAATAAACCTTATTCAATATCTTTTTTGGAACATTTTACCAGCTGAAATCCCTAGGAACAAACCAAATGCTTTTACTTTACAGCAGTCCAACTCCATATAAATAGATTCTATTGATTTTTTCATCCAATAAGACCTGAAAAAGAAAAACTTCAGAATAGCTTATAATCCAATAATGCAACCATAATATCGAAGGGTATATGATCCTCCGATACCTTCCATTTGCAAATGCAAAAGAGGGGAAATCTAATTTCTAGATCTCCCCTCTTTTGCATCAAAATAACTAATTCAATTATCCAATTGTAGTTGAATTCCCCTCTTCAATTGTGAACCTAAAAACTTCAGTATTTCCTGTTATTTTCTCCCCATCCACTTCAAAGAAAGGAGTGATTTCCAATTCATAATCGCCAGGGTATAAACCTTCCCCATACCAGAAATTCCCATTACCATCGTCACCGTTTAAGGAGAAAGGAGCACTTTCACTTAGATTGCTTCTATTCGCTGCTCCACTAAGATCTAGTAAAACTTCCACAGGAGCGGTTCCTTCATAGTTAGGCACGATAGACAATCTATGGTCTTTGGCCGTAATGATGGATCCAGAATTGAATTGTCCAATCTCCTTATCTGAACTGGTATTGATCAAACTCAGACTTTGGATATCAAATGAAGGCAGTTCAGGTGCAACACTTGTGTTTTCCAATATTGCATTTTCATCAGCCGTTATGATAGTAAATCTAAATTTCTCTGCAGGACCAGCTACTTTCTCTCCATTTACATTATAATAGGGAGTTACCAAAAGCTCATAATCGCCAGGATACAGACCATCACCATACCAGAAATTCCCATTACCATCATCACCACTTAAGGAGAAAGGGGCCGTATCATCTAAAGAATTTTTGCTCGCCGCACCGCTCAAGTCAAATTTAACCTCCACAGGCTCACTTCCCGCTTCAAAATTTGGAACAATAGAAAGCCTGTGATCCTTCGCACCAATTGTTGCTTGGTCCAGAAAATCACCCACCGCCTCATCACTACTGGTATTGATTAATGTCAAGCTGTGTACAGGACCTTCACTAGGAAGTTCATTACCTTCTTCTGGATCCGGAGTAGGCTCTACTACACCTACTTCTCCACCTAAGGAAGACATTTCCTCAAAAGAAGCATTCTCATCCCCCATTCTGACATTATCAAAATACATGATTCTTTGGTCTGCGTCAGTGGTTTCGGATCCATTCCAGTCATCTTTGTAAATACCGATTTTCCATCTTGGCAAGCCATAGTTTTTGTCGATATTTCCCCCTTTGATATCAAGAACCTTCTCCCCGTTCATCCAAACTTCAACTAATCCATCACTACCTGACGAGTGAATGATGTGGAATACAAATTCATTCCAAGCATCTTTTTTAACTGCTGCTACATCATAATCTTTTCTTTCCTCCTTAGTAGGTCCACTCTTTAAGAAAAAACGATCTTCTTTTATTCTAAAAGTAGTCGTAGGACTACCTGATCCACTTCCTTGGTGCCACTGGGTGATAATGTCATTATTGCTATCCTTCTCAAATCCATTAGCAGGAAGATAAAGACTATAGGAATACCACCTTTCATTTTCCGATTGTTCAGGAAACAAAACCTCTGCTCTAGTACCATTAGATACCATATCATCATCATCATTCAATTCAAATCTTCCTGAGTAAGCACCTTGGAAAACAGGATTATTCGCTACTCGGAAAGAATGGTCTTCTGATAGCTGTTGGTGGGTAAATGACAAGGGGTCACTTCCTTCAAAGTTCTCTTGATAAAGAATATTTGGAGAAGTAGATAAACCTGTAGCTTTTTGGATATCAGCTCCTTCTATATTATCCTCCATCATATTACAAGAAGAAATTCCCCCAGCCAAAAGGGTGATGCCTAATAGGCTTTTAAAATAATTGTTGTTTACTTTCATTGAATTTTTCAATTTTTTATTTACGAAGTTTGTTTTACTTGGTGTTAAAGGTTATTTATCTTGGATTTACTCTTTTCATCGTTGTGTTTGGGCAATACTTTTCCTCATCCAGTCTTAAAACTGGATAAACCAGGCCTTTATGTAGGAATGATTTGGCTATTTGTCTTTTCCGTTGCCTTTTCCGGGAATTGGTTTTCCTGCATTCCCTGCTTCAGGATTTGAATCAGCAGTAAGTTTACAGTCATCACCAGAGGTCTCTTCTTCCTCAGGATTCGTAATTGCAGTCTCTTCCTCTTCTTCTGGAGATATGCTGCTAATATCATCGCTTCTAGAGGTCATCTCTTCATAACTGGCATTTTGGTTACCCAGCCTTACATTATCAAAAAACATTACTCTTCTGTCTGTATCAGTGGTTCCCGATCCATTCCAATTATCCTTATAAATCCCTATCTTCCATCTAGGCAGTCCATAATCTTTATTCATATTGCCACCTTCTATATGGAGGACTTTTTCTCCGTTCATCCAAACTTCGACCAGACCTTCACTCCCAGATGAATGTACAATGTGAAATACAAACTCATTCCATGCATCTTTCTTCACTGCAGCAATGTCATAGTCCTTCCTCTCTTCTTTGGTGGGACCACTTTTCAAGAAGAAGCGATCATCCTTGATCCTTAGTGTAGTTGTTGGACTTCCAGACCCACTTCCTTGGTGCCACTGACTGATAATATCGTTATTGGAATCAATTTGGAAATCCTTAGATGGCAAATAAAGGGAATAAGAATACCATCTTTCATTGTATGACAGCTCAGGAAACAACACTTCTGCCCTTGTCCCGTTGGAAACCAAAGGATCATAATCATTTAATTCAAAACGACCTGATCCCGAGCCATTTACAACTGGAGACGAAGCAATTGTCAAGGAATAATCCTCTGACAATTGCTTATGTGCAAAGGAAAAAGGATCACTCCCCTCAAAAGTCTCTTGGTATTCAATATTGGGTGAACTTGATATACCAGTAGCTGCATGGAACTCTTCTTTTACAATGTTGTCTTCCTCGAAGTCGGTCATTTCACAAGAAGTAGAAACTAAGCCAATGACCGAAAATGCTAATAAACTTTTTAAAGCGTTATTGGTGATTTTCATTCGTGAGTTTAAGTTTAATATTGATTTATTTAAAGGTTGGGTACTCTATTTGATTAGGTGCTTATCATCTACTAATGATATACTGAAGTCAGATTCCAAAAGGGCAAAGAAATATCAGCCTACATCTTGCAGTAGTTCAAATTTTACGAGTTGATTTTATTTCGTATTAGAAAGAAAATCGCTGATTTTCAGACCAATTCCCCTAGCATAACCGGGAAAATCTTTTGGATGATTTCGGTTTCCCAACAAGCCAATAACTATGCCAGTGAAATAACTGTAAATCACCCTTTTAGCTTAAATAAAAACAAGTGGTCAAAAACCATAAACCAACGACATGCATTAATAAATGAAAAATTATACAATCAAATAAATAAAAAATCGAAGTGAAAAAAACATCATGGAAAGATTGAAAATCTAACTAAACCGAAAGAAAAACTGTGTATTAAGGTACACATTATGTAGAAATACATTTTAAAAAAGTAGAGGTTAATAATTAATTTTTTCTATTAATGCTTCAATGATTAAAAATAAATTAAAACCATAAACATACTGATTAACAGTAAGTTATACACTTTAACAAAAATAAACCAATGTACAAAAACCGAGTAGATACACACTAAAAGTGTGGAAGTACACATATTCCACACTTTATCTAAAAAGAATTCTTGTGTGTTTTCCTACTAAAAATAGTCAAATAAATAATTTTCAAATCAAGACACATCGTCCAATGCTCCAAATACCATAAATCATGCATTATACGCTGCTCTTTCTGCTCAAAAGTTTCAGTTGGACCTCTCCAACCATTTACCTGTGCCCACCCCGTTATTCCAGGCTTAAAGTAATGTCTTACCATGGCTTTATCTACATTCTTTTGAAATTCCTGATTCAGAAAGCTTCTATGTGGCCTTGGCCCCACCACACTCATATGTCCCATAAAGACATTGGCAAACTGAGGTAATTCATCAATGCTATATTTCCTCAAAATCTTTCCTATTTTGGTAATCCTTGGATCATTGAATTTAGTGGAAACCTTTCCAGTCTCATCATTCTTTTTCATGGTCCTAAATTTAAACACCCGGAAGGGCTTGCTTCCCTGACCAATCCTTACAGGGCAATAAAATACAGGGCCGGGAGAGTCCAATTTTATCAGAATGGCTACTACGATAAAAATCGGAGACAACATCAAAAGCGCTACACTGGAGAAAATCCAATCAAAACATTCCTTAAGGAAAAAAGACCATTTATTATCCAAGGGCATTTGCCGGACATTTACCATATCCAATGCTCCTTTTCTGACCACCTTGTATTCCTTTCCTAGGATATTTCCATAATCAGGAACAAACCTTACACGGGTGCCATAATAATCAGCAGTCTTAAGGATTTTTTTTATTTCCTTGGAACATTTTACCGGAAGGGCCACTATAATTTCATCCACTGGGTTTGCCGCAATATAATCTCCCATGTGGCTGACATCACTCACATACCCTGCTGCCTCGTATGTATTTTCCTTCTCAAGATCGTCCTCCTTATACCTTATAAAACCTTTAATTTGGTAACCCAAATTGGGATGCCCTTTGTAATATGTATTTACCTTATTTACCATTTCCCCCTTCCCTGTAACCAAAACATTTTTCAGTCCATTACCATTTTGATTAATCCTGTTGATGATACTCAGAATAATAAAATTGGTAGAAATCCCAATCAAAGGAAAGCCTATGGAAAAATAGATAACTACCTTTCTAAAAGTTGGAGGAAAAGTAAAGATCAAATATATCAGTCCAAAGAGCACCACCAAAATTGCGCTGGCTTTGACATAATTAAAAATTCTACTTGAATAGTCTCCCTTATATTCAAAGAGGTACAACTTCCGCCATATCACTATGATAAACCAAAGGGAGGTCAATGCAAAAAACAATAACCAATCCACTGACTGCACACCATTTTCTTTACTCAAATAAATAGATAAGAGAAAGGTCAGACCTAAGGTTATCACATCCCATACAAAGAAAATTCCTGAAACAAATCTATTGGTACTATTCATATATACAAGTTTAAAAATTGACTGTCACAAAATATGTTGTCATCCAAAGGGATAATCAAAACACGATGATGCTTTGCATCAAAACTAAACTACCAATCACCTTTATTTACCTTAATAAATATCCTTTCATACACGATTTTAATGCTTTCACCATCATTTCCAAATCATTCAAACACAAACGTAATCTATTGATTATCAATTAATTAAATACCGTATATAAAGGTATAATATAAGACTCAAGAAAGCAAACAAAATACATTATAATTATTTCAAAATTCATTTTAATTGGTTTAAAATGAATTTTGAAACTTAAGTGCACAGATAATAGCAAATTTCCAAAATAAAGAACAACGCTGCATAGTTTGGTGATATGCAGATTTATATTGTAAAAAAAACACCTTAAAAGTGAAAATTAAACTAGCTTTTGTATTGGGTTGAGAAAAAAATAATTAATTTTACATATAGTTTTATATATTTCAAACAATGTATTTTGCATAACATGATAAAAATCGTTTTAATCGATGATGATCCAATCAGTACCTTTGTGACAGAAAGCTTAATTGCAAGATACATCAAAAAACCTTGCAAGATTTTTAAGTTTGAAAGAGCCAAAGAAGCCCTGCAAAAAATTTATATGATCAATCCAAACTATTTATTTCTTGACTTAAATATGCCAGAAATGAACGGTTGGGATTTTTTGGAGAGCTTCTCATCAGATAAAAGCAATGCTGAAATTTACATTCTCTCCAGTTCTGTAGACAAAAGAGACATCAATAAAGCCTATACCTATGCTCATGTAAAAAAATACCTTAGCAAACCTCTCATATCAAAATACATCCATACCATCTTTGAATAACATTAAAAACGAAACACTATACAACTATAAATCAACAACTTACCTCCCTTCACTTTTCTTCCCAATATTTTTTTTACTATCAATTAACTCACCCTTGAATTAATTTAATTTTTATTGTAAATAGCATTAAAAATCCTGCCTTTCACCTAATATAACTGACCATGGCAAGAGAAACAGAACGCTATTATGATGAATTTGACGACTTCGAGGAAGACGACAATTTCACTTCAAAATTTGAAGAAGATAACTTCGATTTTGATGACGATGATGATTTGATCGATGAAGACTTAATGAAGTTCAATGAGGACGACATAGAAGACGACTTTGCCGATTATGGTGATTTCGATGACGAAATCGACTGATTATTCTTAATAGCGAGCTTACCTAACATACGGTTAAGCTCGTTTTTTTTTATTTAATCTTTGTCCGGTAATTCCGAGGTGTTAAATTGCAACAAATTTAGACTTATCAACTAAACATCATCATCATGTTGCTAGAAATATTCAACTCTCCACTTGGTTCAGGAGCCCAAATCTTTTTGTTGATCGTATGTATCCTGATCGGTTTAGGAGCAGGAATTTCTTCCATTGACGTCAGAAAAGAGTTTTCTAAAGGAAAGAAACATTAATCGACAAACACTGCTTATAAAAAGAAAGGCAACCATTGATGGCTGCCTTTCTTTTTTTACCTCACATTGCCCATTAACTTCCTTATTGGTCCGGTAAGAATGATGAGTAACACTCCCGCTCCCACCACGGTCATCACGATCATAAAATATTGATCCGGCATCTGCAACAGCGCCTCTTCAGTTTCACCACTCGCTTCCCCAGCAATCAAGCCTGCAATCAAATTTCCCAAAGCTACTGACAGGAACCACATCCCCATCATCTGCCCTTGGAATTTCTTAGGAGCCAACTTAGTGGTCAAACTCAAACCTACTGGGCTTAAACTTAATTCACCAAACGTATGGAAAAGATAAGTAAACAATAACCAAGATGGGCCAGCTAAATCTCCCGAAGCCGCGATTTTGGCAGCGAAAACCATCACTAAAAAACCTACCCCCAGCAATATCAAACCAAAGGCAAATTTCAAGGGAGAACTAGGCTCCAAATGCATCTTGCCCAATTTCACCCAAAGGGCAGCAAAAATTGGCGCGAAAATGATGATAAACATTGAATTAGCGGACTGGAAATACCCTGTGGGAATTTCCCAACCCAATACAGTACGATCCGTAAACCGCTCTGCAAATAGATTCAAGGTAGATCCCGCTTGTTCAAAACCAGACCAGAACAAAGCTGAAAACAATAATAATATGGCAATTACGCCTACCTTTTTCTTTTCATCCACATTCAAACCTCCAAGGATGAGCACATAGGCAAAAAACAAAACCGTCACAATCGCGATGACAGTGTAAGAAGCTTCAGCTATTGCAGAAGCATTTATAGGAATAAATCCCTGAAACATCAATAATACAATAAGTCCTATTACCAACACCCCTAAAAGCGCTCCTCTTCCCAAACGCTTACGCTTCACCTCTTCCTGAGTAGTCTGAGGAGCAGCAAGCTCTCCTTTACCTTCCAAATTTGAAGAAGTGAGCCTATATTGAATCAACCCTAAAACCATTCCAAATCCGGCAATTCCGAATCCCAAATGCCAATCTATCTCTGCGAAGGTACTACATATAATAGGAGCTATAAATCCACCTATATTAATCCCCATATAAAAAATGGAAAATCCAGCATCCCGCTTGGAACTTCCCTCATGATACAGTTGACCAACTATAGAGCTAATATTTGGCTTAAGTAATCCTGTCCCTACAACTATCAATATAAGTCCAAGAAAAAAAGTGGTGGTATCCAATGAACTCAAAGCGGTAGCTGGACCATGACTACCCTCCATCAAAGACAGTATCCCAGGAATCCCCATAGTGAAATGCCCTAAAGCAATGATGATACCTCCATACCAAACTGATTTTTTCAATCCAAAAAGCCTATCGGCCAGCCAACCACCAGGCAAAGCTAGAAGATAAACCCCCATAGTATAAAGGCCATAAATTGCTCCTGAGGTCTTATCATCAAACCCCAGTCCACCATCGATTACCGCTGTGGTCATGAACAATATCAATAGCGCTCTCATGCCATAATAGCTAAAACGCTCCCACATTTCGGTAAAAAATAGGGTCATTAGGCCCTTTGGATGGCCAAACATGGAAGGCCCATCAAAACCTCTATCCATTTCTGGATCATTATTCACTTCTTTTATCATTTGGGATTAATTTTCTGAAAATATTTTTAGATAATGCAATGATAAGAGATTTTTTCTTTTTGTATAAGAAATCAAAGACGAATTGTACTGGGTATTAATCGATTTAGGACGATAAAAAAGATTTTTTTTTCATTATTTATTCTCTCCGAAACAGCACAATCAGATTGGAACACAAGCCCCAAAAACCCCTACGAAATCGTTTGAAATCAAAGATTTTTCAAACTAATACTAGATACTTTACTACTTATTTAGCCTATATTTGTAGTAACACAAAACACCATGTGTAACCCAAATATCTTTAAAGAATTATGATTAGCCCAACAAACACCTTTTCAGACCCATTGATGGAAGTTCAATGGATGAACAAACGACATTTTTATTTCAACTTAAGTCCTGCTGAACTTATTGAACATGCCCTTTCAAACAATGAAGGATTACTTACAGATGTAGGTGGTCTCATGGCCGACACGGGAAAATACACCGGTCGGTCTCCCAAGGACAGGTTTATAGTAGAAGATGAACTTACCAAGAATACCATTTGGTGGGGAGACATCAACATTCCTATCAGTGAGGAGCATTTTGACCAACTCTACGACAAAATGCTGGAGCATATGCAAAAAAGAAAAATCTATGCTCGAGACGTTTATGCTGGTGCAGACAGCCGCTACAAGTTAAACATAAGGGTTTATAACACACTAGCTTGGCACAACCTGTTTTGCCATAATATGTTTCTCAGGCCCAGCAAAGAAGAACTAATGGATTTTGATCCCAACTTTACCATACTTTGTGCCCCTGAATTTGAGGCTAATCCTGAAACAGACGGTACCAGAGGTAAAAACTTTGCCATTCTGAACCTAAGTAAAAGGGTTATATTAATTGGAGGAACAGCCTATGCAGGAGAAATCAAGAAGGGAATCTTTTCTGTGCTAAACTTTATACTTCCCCATCAAGAAAAAGTCCTGTCAATGCATTGTTCTGCCAACATGGGCAAAAATGGAGACACCGCCATCTTCTTTGGGCTTTCTGGCACTGGAAAAACCACCCTTTCTGCTGACCCTGACAGAAAACTCATCGGTGATGATGAACACGGCTGGACCAATAATGGTGTATTCAACTTTGAAGGAGGGTGCTATGCAAAAGTCATTGACCTCACTAGAGAAAAAGAACCTGAAATATGGGATGCTATAAAATTTGGCTCCATCATAGAAAATACCAGATGCTATCCTGGAACACGAACGGTAGATTATACAAATCGTGAAGTGACCGAAAACACCAGAACGGCCTATCCATTAAACCATATAAAAAATGCTGTAGAACCTCCTTTGGGAACAATACCAAAAAACATTTTCTTCCTAACTGCAGATGCTTTTGGAGTAATCCCTCCTATCTCAAAACTTAGTCCAGGACAGGCCATGTATCACTTTATTTCTGGTTATACGGCAAAAGTCGCAGGCACAGAAATGGGGGTATCAGAGCCGCAAGCTACTTTCTCTGCCTGCTTTGGAGCAGCTTTTTTACCTTTACACCCTACACGATACGCTGACCTTCTGGGCAAAAAAATGAAAGATCAGGAAGTTAATGTTTGGTTGGTCAATACCGGATGGACTGGTGGAGCATTTGGAGTAGGTAAAAGGATGAAACTAAAATATACCCGGTCGATGATTACCTCCGCATTGGAAGGAACATTGGATAATGTGGATTTTAAAAATCATAGCATTTTCGGAATTTCCATACCACAAAGCTGTCCAAATGTTCCGAGTGAAATCTTAAATCCTAGAGATACTTGGGAAGACCAACAGGCCTATGATCAAAAAGCAAGAGAACTGGCGAAGGCATTTCAAAACAACTTTGAACAGTATCTGGATTATGCTTCTGATGAAATAGTGTCGGGAGCCCCGATCGTCTAAACAAAAAAACAGGCCGGATTTTGTTCTCCGGCCTGTTTTATTTATTCTTCAGGCTTATCCAAGCCATTTTCTCGTTCAAACTTATTCCTTCTAATTTCAAACCTTTCCAGCTCCTCATTTAACATATCCAAAGAATCATTATACCTCGAATATAAGTCTCCCATATTTTTTTCCATGTTTGAAAAGTTAAACTCCATGGCATCTAGCTGCAGCTGTGATGATTTTTCAATCAAAGCAACCTGACTGTTTTTCAAATCTTCTAACAACCTCAGCGCCCTGTCCATTTTTTTCAATTTTTCTCGATTATCCATGATTCAAATAGTTTGATTACTTATAATTTACTCAAATTGCAAGCCAAAATAAAGTATTTTGTACTTTTCCACTATAAAATTTAATCATAAAAATATTTATCAAGCTTCCTAAAAAGCGAGGTTTTAGTATATTTGCACAAAAAAACTGTATGAAAACAGCTGAGATAATCACAGAGAAAGGTACAATGAAAGTGGAGTTCTATGAGAAAGATGCTCCCAATACTGTTGAAAATTTCGTAACACTCTCCAAGAAAGGATTTTATGATGGATTAACTTTTCACAGAGTAATCCCTAACTTTGTAATCCAAGGAGGTTGCCCCACAGGAAATGGAACTGGAGGACCTGGTTACCAAATCGACTGTGAACTTGATGGTGATAATCAGTACCATGACAGAGGCGTATTATCTATGGCACATGCAGGTAGAAACACTGGTGGTTCTCAATTTTTCATTTGCCATAGTAGAGCGAATACTTCACACCTTGACAGAAACCACACTTGTTTTGGAAAGGTAATAGAAGGCCTTGATGTAATTGACCAAATCAAAGCCGGTGATAAAATTGAAAAAATTGTAATTTCAGAAGATTAATACTTCTCAAATTTCAAAAAAGGTTAGCCTTACTATGTGAAGCTAACCTTTTTTGATACTTGGCAATGCTATTCTAAACTGATCATCAAACTATATTTTCACGCTGATGTCCCTGTTTCTTTTAAATATTAGGCATTTTTTATTCAATTAGCCAAAAAGCATTCCTGCAATCGTCGCTGTCATCATGCATGCCAATGTAGCCCCAAGCAATGCCCTCATTCCCAATAGGGACAATGCTCCCTGCTGATTAGGTGCAATACTTCCAATACCTCCTACTTGAATGGCTATAGAGCTAAAATTAGAAAAACCACAAAGTGCATAGGTAGCGATAACGATCGATTTGTTACTTAAGGAGCCTGACTCCTTCATTTCCGCCAATCCAGAATATGCCACAAATTCATTAATGACGGTTTTTTGTCCCAGTAAAGACCCCACTTGTAAGGTATCCTGCCATTCCACGCCCATTAGCCATGCAAACACCCTAAAACCCTGCCCCAATATATACTCCAAAGAAAACCCTTGGAACTGTCCTGAAGTAGAGCTCGCTATATATGCATTGATCCCTGTCCAATCCCCTATCACTCCTTCCAATAAATAATTAATAGCTGCAATCACTGCTATAAATGCCAATAACATCCCGCCCACATTTAGCGCCAATTTCAATCCATCAGCAGCTCCGATAGACATGGCATCTATTAAATTCACCCCCATTTCCTCATCACTTACTTCAAGCTTATCATTAAGTCCTTCCTTATTAGTTTCTGGAATGATGATTTTTGACATCACTA
The DNA here is from genome assembly GCF_020463795.1 of Echinicola marina. Classification (NCBI taxonomy): domain Bacteria; kingdom Pseudomonadati; phylum Bacteroidota; class Cytophagia; order Cytophagales; family Cyclobacteriaceae; genus Echinicola; species Echinicola marina. The sequence goes on from NZ_CP080025.1 coordinate 5,000,458, forward strand.
TCGCTGCCGGTGCGTTCATGATACTGGCACCTAAGAGATAGGAAGCAAAGCGGCTTTGTTCCTCTAAGCTATCACCGCCCAAAAAAGCCACATAAGCAGCCAATACCCCTCCAGCTATGGTGGCCATCCCTCCGGTCATCAAACACATTAATTCAGACTTGGTCATCGAAGGTATGAATGGTCTCACCAATAAAGGTGCTTCTGTTTGACCTAAGAAAATATTTCCTGCAGCAGACAAACTTTCTGCTCCAGAAAGCCTCATGGTTTTGGACATTACCCATGCTATCCCAAATACGATTTTTTGGAGCACACCCAGATAATATAATCCAGCCGATACGGTAGAGAAAAAAATAATCGTAGGTAAGACCTGAAAGGCAAATATGGTTCCAAAAGAATCAGTAGCTAAATCTCCAAACAAGAAAATTGCTCCCGCTTGAGCAAAACTCAAAAGTTTAACAAATGCTCCACTGACGCCAGTAAACACCTTTTCTACAAATTCAACCTTGGTAATCAAGAACCCAAAAATGGCCTGTAATGTCACCCCAATTCCTACTAATCGCCAATCAACCGATTTCCTGTTAGCCGAAAAAAGCACAGCAACAGCCAACAAGGCCATCACTCCAATTAACCCTCTAATATATTCCATAAAAATTCATTTGAAAACCCTTCAAATTACGCTTGCTCATTTAAATAAGAATCCTAAAGTTAGATTATTTAAGGATATAGAAAATAAAAAAACCTGAGAAAAATTCCTCAGGTTTTAGATGGTCAGTTTCTACGATTTATTTCATCCCTTATCCTGGCCGCCCGTTCATAGTCCTCACTATTGATGGCTTTCTCCAGCATTTGGTTCAACTTTTCTAAGCTAAAATCCTTCAATGCTTCATGTTTTTGGGCTTTGGTCGGACTGGTTTTAGGACTGCTGGAAGCACTTTCTTTTTCACTTTTTGCCTCCTCTTCTTCATTAAATTCAATAGCTGCCTCAGACATCACTTTCTTCTCACAAAAAATAGGGGCATCAAACCTCACTGCTATCGCAATGGCATCTGAAGGCCTTGCATCTATCTCAACGGTCTTCTCATCATCCTTACAAACTATTTTAGCATAAAATACACCTTCCCGCATGTCTGAAACCAAAATATGGTCCACCGAGAAATTAAAATTAGAAGCAAAGGACTTAAATAAGTCATGGGTCATCGGCCTATTCGGGACGATCTTCTCGATCTCAATGGCGATGGCCTGGGCCTCAAACATTCCAATAACTATCGGAAGCCTTCTGGTTCCAGTTATTTCTCCCATAACCAAGGTAAATGAACCTGATTGGGAATGATTTGAGGACAAACCTAATATTTCTAATTCTACAGTATTCTCCACTAGTTAATTACTTTAATGCTTTTACAGCCTCCGTTAACTTTGGTAAAATTTCAAATGCATCTCCCACTATACCATAGTCAGCAGCTTTGAAAAATGGCGCTTCTGGATCTTTATTGATCACCACAATATATTTAGAAGCATTAACACCTGCAAGATGTTGAATAGCTCCTGAAATTCCAACTGCAACATATAAACTTGGTGCAACTTTTACACCTGTTTGTCCTACGTGTTCATGGTGAGGCCTCCATCCACTGTCAGATACAGGCTTGGAACAACCTGTTGCCGCTCCCATTGCCTTGGCCAAGTCCTCTATCAAATTCCAGTTTTCTGGACCTTTAAGACCTCTACCACCCGAAACTATAATATCTGCTTCTGGCAATGATATCTCACCGGTTGCCTTATCTGTTGCTGTAATTTTTGCAACAAAGTCACTTTCAGGTAAATTCACCTCTAAAGCCTCCACGGAAGCTGCATCTCCATCAGTCTTGAGTCCAACAGCGTTCTTTTTAACCGCTAATATTTTCCTATCTGTAGTAATCTCCGAAAAGGCAAAAGCTTTACCTGTATAGATACTTCTTTTTACCTTATACCCCCCATTGGTTTCTGGCAGGGCAACCACATTGGATACCAGTCCTGCATCCAATTTTACGGATAACCTCGCTGCTACTGCATCACCAAGAGAAGACTTGGCCAAAACCAAAGTTTGTGCCCCCACTTTTTCAAAAGCTTGGGCAACGGCATCCGCATGGGCTTGGATCACCCCTGCATTTAGCTTTTCATCATTTACATGCAATACCTTTGAAGCACCAGCAGTTCCAGCTTGGCCTAAAGCCGATTCTTCAATGGTTCCCAAGGCCACCGCTACTACATCTTGACCTTCTAGGGCCGCTAGTTCCTTAGCATAGGATACAGCTTCTAATGAAGTTTTTTTGATAGCACCTTCAGCGTGCTCAATATATACTAAAATTGACATAATATTCTTTTTTAAAATCCCGGAAATCAAAGCACCTTGGCTTCGTTTTGTAAAAGTTTAACCAACTCCTCTACATTGTCTTTGTCGATAAGTTTCACTGCTCCTTTAGTAGGTGGAAGCTCATAAGATACCGTCTTGGTGGCAGTTTTATCATTCACAGCCTCCACCACATTCAATGGCTTGGTCCTGGCAGACATAATCCCTCTCATATTAGGAATTTTCCATTCTGCAATTGGTTCTTGACATCCTGCTACCAAAGGCAACTTTGCCTCCAAATATTCTTTTCCTCCTTCAATCTCCCTGGCCATTTTTACGGTTTCCCCTTCAATCTCCAATTTCATAACCGGGGAAACAGATGGTACACCAAGCATTTCTGCGACCATTCCATGAACCATTCCACCATTGAAATCTATCGACTCTCTTCCCATCAATATTAAGTCATAATTGCCTTCTTTGGCATAATGAGCAATTTGATTGGCCACAAAAAGCGAATCCGAAGGAAAAGCATTAATTCTTACCGCCTCATCAGCTCCAATAGCCAAGGCTTTTCTCAAGGTAGGTTCTGTTTCTGCTTCGCCTACATTCAAAACGGTCAAACTACCACCAGTTTGATCCCTAAGTTCAACTGCTCTCGCTAATGCATAATCATCATAAGGACCAATAATAAACTGTACCCCCGTTTTGTCAAATTGGGTGTTATTTTCGGTAAATTGAATCTTAGATGTGGTATCCGGGACGTGGGTAATACAAACCAGAATTTTCATATGTATAATTTTATTGTCTATTAAAATACTTAAATCTTCCTTACACAAACTTCACAAGTTTCATGCAAAAAAAATATCCGCTGTCAAATTGGAAAAACTTATATGAACAGCAATATTAATGTTCCTTTTTTGTCAATTCTCCCAAACATGAATTAAACCATGTTTTTGGAATGACCAAAAATACAAAAAAACGTCTTTTATTACCCATCCGATTCCAATTGATTTTGGCTATAGTCCATAATTTATAGTTATACTTAACCAAACTATAAATGCCTATTTCTAGCCTAAATCCTAATTTATCAGAAACATACGATAACCTTTGAGATATTCTAACCTAATAAGGTTCCCAGAATGAATATAAAATCCTAACCGAAAAGCACTATTTTTGTCCTGCGAGCAAGTATTCACGAAAAATCAATCGAAAAACATATCAAATCACTAGTCTTACTATGAGTAAATCATCCCGAATTGAGCAATTATTGCAATTTATAAAAGATGAACCCGACAATCCTTTCAATATATATGCACTTGCCCTGGAACACCAAAATTCAGCGCCATCTAAAGCAGCAGAATATTTTGATCAGTTAATCACACATCATCCAAAATACCTCCCCACCTACTTCCATGCCGCTGCCTTTTTTGCTGAAATGGATCAAATTGACAAAGCCCAACAAATCTATAAAACGGGAATTGATTTGGCTCAAAGCCAAAATAACCTTCATGCCCTCAGGGAGCTAAAAAATGCCTATCAAAATTTTATTTTTGAAAATGACCTGGACTAAGCACCTGTCATTTTTAATTTATTTTCACCACGATCTTGCCTGTCTGACTTCCATTTGACATCAATTCAAAAGCTTCTAAAACTTTCTCCAAAGGCCTTACTGAATCGATCACTGGTTGTATACTTTCTTTTGTAACAAAATCCACCATATCCCTAAAATCCTGATCACTGCCCATGGTTGTACCCTGAATGGTCAATTGATTCCAAAAGACTCTTCTAGCATCTAACATGGGTGGATTCCCTAAAGTAGCGCCATAAAAAACAAGTTTTCCTCCTGGAACCAATAAATTGATCAGTCCTGGAAGAGTATCCCCCATTGCTGAATCTATGATCAGATCGAATCCCCCGCTAATAGATTTGGCCTCTTCAACCCAAGCTTCCTTCCTATAGTCAAAACCCGCTTTTGCACCAAGCTCTAAAGCCTTGTTGATCTTATCTTCCTTACTACTATTGACGTAAACCTCTGCCCCAGCGACAATACCATATTGTGTGGCAAATTGTGCCACTCCACCCCCAAAACCTGTCACCAAAACCTTTTGGCCAGCCTTTACCTGGCCATGATAAAACAAGGCCCTGTATGCCGTCAAACCGGCCAAAGGTAGGGCTGCTGCTTCCTCAAATGACATATGAGAAGGTTTACTAAGCAACCTGTCCACATCCACCTGTACATATTCAGCCAAAGTTCCATTTTTAGGCATGCCCAAAATCTGAAACTCGCCCGATTGTACCTTTTGATTTTCTCCCCAATGATTGGCGGCATTGATGATAACCTCCTTGCCCAACCAATCCTTATCTACTTCCTCTCCTACCGCTTCTACTATCCCAGCTCCATCAGAACCCAAAATCACCCCATTCTGAATATTGGGATACCGGCCTTGGCGACACCATTCATCTCTTCTATTCAGTGCAGCAGCATACAACTTCACTCTTACCTCATGAGATTGCAAAGCAGGCAATTCTACCTCACTTAACTTAATTCCAAAAGAAGTATTTTGATCTAAAACTAAGGCCTTCATGGTCATTTAGAAATTGGTTATTGATGAACAATAATAAACTAGCTATTAAAAAGGTGCAGGCTCATTACTCCCTAATCCCCCAGGAAATGAATCGTCCTCATCTGGTCCATTGGCTTTACTTTGGATTCTGATCATATTACTGTCATCAAATCCTTTCCCCCCTGCCTCACTTGGAAATTTATTACCATACATGGCTTCCTGCGCTTGGGGCTGATAGGGAACATTGAGTTCCAAGTCAGCAAATTTGGTATACTTACCAATGAATCGAAGCCTAACAGTTTCCAGGGAACCACTTCTGTGCTTAGCGATAATTACCTCTCCAGTTCCTAAAGTACTGTTTCCTTCTTCATCCTCATTGATACCGTAATATTCAGGTCGGTAAAGGAACATTACTATATCAGCATCCTGCTCGATCGCTCCTGATTCCCTCAAATCCGAAAGTTGTGGACGTTTATCTCCACCTCTGGTCTCCACAGCCCTGGAAAGCTGGGAAAGTGCAATCACTGGAACTTCAAGTTCCTTAGCGATCTTTTTCAAGGCCCTTGAGATACTTGAAATTTCCTGTTCACGGTTTCCACTAGCACTGGCTTTGGAATCTCCTGACATCAGCTGAAGGTAATCAATTACGATCATCTGAATATCACTTTGGGCTTTCAGCCTTCTACATTTTGCTCTCAATTCCAAAATCGAAAGTGCCGGTGTATCATCCACAAACAATGGTGCCGAAGACAGCTTACTGGTCTTATGGATAAGCTGCTCCCATTCATAATCAGCCAGATTACCTTTCTTGATCTTTTCTGAATCCAATTCTGCCTCGGAAGAGATAAGACGGTTAACCAACTGTACCGCTGACATCTCCAAGGAGAAGATGGCCACTGGTCTATTGTGGTCCACTGCTGCATTTCTGAGTACAGAAAGTACAAAGGCCGTCTTACCCATCGCAGGACGTGCCGCAATAATAACCAAATCTGATTTTTGCCAACCAGAGGTTACCCTATCCAAGGCAGTAAACCCACTAGGCACCCCGGTCAAACCATCTGAAAGATCTTTCTTACCCTCCAACTCTGAGATAGCCTCCCTCATAATGGATTTCATGTCCGCATAGTTTTTACGGATATTGTTTTCTGAAATCTCAAAAAGGGACTGCTCCATTGTATCCAAAAGCTCAAAAACATCTGTAGTTTCTTCAAATGCCTCAGATTGGATTTCCGAGCAAATACGGATCATATGGCGCTTCATGGCCTGCTCTGTAATGATCCGAGCATGATACTCAATATTGGCCGCAGAAGATATCTTAGAAGTCAGTTCAGTAATATAAAAAGCGCCTCCTGCTACTTCCAACTTTCCATTCTTACGTAATTTGTTGGTTACCGTAAGCAAGTCTATGGGCTCACTTTCATTAAAAAGCTGAAGAATAGCATCATAAATCTCCTTATGTGCATCCTTATAAAAACTATCAGGCTTAAGAATATCCACCACTGCCGTGATGGCCTCCTTTTCTAACATCAAAGCACCTAAAACAGCTTCCTCCAAATCAATTGCCTGCGGTGGTATCTTTCCAACACCTACCCCAAAACCTTTCTCTGCGCCGTTTTTTCGCCTAAAAGATGATCTTTCTCTTCCTGTAGTATTTCCTTCTGCCATAACAACAAATGTAGCTCCTTTAAACCAAAGATTTTAAACAACTTATTCACACCCTATTAACAAATTCATTAATAAAGTGTTAAGTAACCTATTACTGCTTACTATTACCTAATTCGCACCATTTCCTATATTTTTCCTCTTCTAAGATTTCAAGGAACCGGTAAAATTTGAGCAACAAATATAAGGGCATATTTCACCAAATTCATACTAATTCTTCATTCCCTTGAGAAATTACAAAGAGGCGCTAGCAGGCACCGTAATTTTAATTCTAATATCTTATCTTTGGGAGAAAATAAAAATGTACCTTTTACGATTATCGGGCTTTTCTCTAATAGTAGCCATAATTTTCAAATAAAAAACAAATGACTTTAAACATAAAAACCCCTTTAGCATTTTTCGACCTTGAAGCCACCGGAATAAATATTTCTACAGACAGAATAGTGGAGTTTTCATTTGTAAAAATCCACCCAAACGGTAAGGAAGAAATCAAAACCATGAAAATCAACCCAACTATTCCTATCCCTAAAGAGGTTTCTTTGATTCATGGAATTTATGATGAGGACATTAAAGACGCCCCTACCTTTAAGGACATCGCCAAAGAATTGCACCAGTTTTTGGACGGGGCTGACTTGGCAGGCTTCAATGTGCTCAAATTCGATATCCCGCTTTTGGTTGAGGAGTTTTTGAGAGCAGGAATAGACTTTGATATAGAAAAAAGAAACCTGCTGGATGCCCAGAAAATTTTCCACATGATGGAAAAAAGGAACCTGACAGCAGCCTATAAATTCTATTGTGGCAAGACCTTGGAAAATGCGCATAGTGCTGAAGCTGACACCATAGCTACTTACGAGGTATTTAAAGCCCAAGTGGAAAGATATGAAAACGAAGAAGCCATTGATCTGCAAGGAAATAAACTTGGTATCATCGAAAATGACATGAAAAAAATCCATGCCCTGATCAACGAAAAAATGGTAGACCTAGCTGGAAGATTTATTTTCAATGATGATGGGGTGGAATGCTTTAATTTTGGCAAGCACAAAGGCAAACCAGTAGAAAAGGTCCTTCAAGAAGAGCCTAATTATTATGACTGGATGATGAAAGGTGACTTTCCATTGGACACCAAAAGGAAATTTACCCAGATAAAACTGAGGAATTTTAATAATAGATAATCAAATGGCCGCTTAAAAAGCGGTCATTTTTTTGAACATAATGTTTGCGGAGATCAGCTCAGCTCCTTCTTCTTTTCAAAATACCTTAAACGATAACATTGTATGGCTGTTTTCCCTAAATGATCGGTAAGCTGCCAATTGGCTATAGCGCCCACACCAGCACCAATAACAGGGATCAACTGGGCCAACTTGGCCAGATCCATATAATCCCTGTACTCTAACTGAAAACTTCGCCAATCGAAATTGTCACCGCTATCTGGTAAGTTTTCCTTATAACTCGACCAATTTTCCAACAGCCCAATCAATTCTCTTCTTTTTTGTTGACTGCAAAAGGCCAACTGGAAAACATAAAGAATATAAATCCTTTCCCTGAAATCCTTTACATCATAGCCATACATGGATGCTACTTCAAACAGCATCTTCATCTTGATAGCCAGAAAAGCAGGAAAATCAACCATTCCCATTAATATCCCACCAGCACCCGTGACCGCCCCCTCCACAGAAGCTGTCCTCTGGTACCATTTTATTTTATTCTTTATTTTTAGCTCCCTGCCCTCAAAGGGAATTTGCTCTACTATCTTGGTATTAATATAAGAGGAACCAAAAAGCACGCCTTTGACCATTTTCTCAATGGCATAGGTAATGGCCTGGTGGATCTTGCCTGGAATGATCTCATTGATCTTGTGCTGAAGGCCTTTGGCCATTCTATTTATAATAGATGGATTTTTCTTGACCATTTTGAGCCAAGCATTCATCTCATAAAAAGCTATTTCCTCGTAAAGCACCATATTTATTCACCTCATATTTAAAAGATGGATCATTTCAGACTTCCTCTCTTCCCTAATTCAACGACGCGAAGATTTTTTGGTTTGCCCTCTTCCAATTCAAATTTCAAAAGTGTTTTCACCTGATGAAAGCCATGGTTTCCGATCGCGCCGGGATTCATATAAAGACATCCTAACTCCGCGTCAAATTCTACTTTACAAATATGGGAGTGGCCACAAACAAAAATATTGGGCTTAACTTCTTTGATTCTTTTCTTTACTCCTTTGGCATACCTAGGTGGCTTCCCTCCTATATGTAACATCAGCACTTTGGCTCCTCCCTGTTCAAAAACCAGTTCCTCAGGATACTTTTCCCTTGCAGCTTGATCATCTATATTTCCAAAAACCACCCTCAGCGTTTTTCCCTTGGGAAGGGAATCTATTACATTTTCCTCGCCAATATCCCCCGCGTGCCAGATTTCATCCACATCTTCCAAATGTTCAATGGTTTTTCCATCTATATAACTATGCGAATCAGAAATCAATGCTACTTTTATCATAATATTAAATATGCTTAACTTCTTATTGGAATTAGAAAATAAAAACAAAGAAATACATTTTGGCATTTGGATAAAACTACCTTTTAAAGATTAATCTGAAATACCTTTGAATTAGGAACAGTTTCTGCTCCGATTTCAAAGAATAATGTCTAATTGTTGTACTAAAAACAAAAATTCTCAATAAATGAAATCCATTAATCCCTATACTGGCGAGTTACTAAAAGATGTAGAAGAGCATTCCGAAGAGGATATTGATATAATCATTAATAAAGGTGAAGCCGCTTTCCAAGGCTGGAAAAAAAGGTCAATAGCTGAAAGAAGTTCTCTGATGAATAAGGCTGCTGAAATCCTTAGAAAAAACAAGGAAAAATATGCTGAAATCATTTCCTTGGAAATGGGAAAGGTGATTTCGGAATCCCGTGCAGAAGTAGAAAAATGTGCTTGGGTATGTGAATATTATGCCGAAAAATCAGCGGGTTTTTTAAAAGACGAGCCCATTTACCTTCCCGATAGAAAAAAAGCCAAAGTAGTTTATGACCCCATGGGAATTATTTTGGCGGTAATGCCCTGGAATTTTCCTTTTTGGCAGGTTTTCAGATTTGCTGCTCCCAACTTAACCGCAGGAAATACAGGTTTACTAAAACATGCTTCCAACGTTCCACAATGCGCCTTAGCCATTGAAGAAGTATTTACTAAAGCAGGATTCCCAAAAGGTGTTTTTCAAACTTTAATCATAGGATCCAAAGAAGTAGAAAAAGTCATTAACCATTCTAAAGTAAAAGCTGTGACGCTAACAGGTAGCGAAAAGGCGGGCCAAATTATCTCTGCCCAGGCAGGAAAACAAATCAAAAAAACAGTTTTAGAACTGGGCGGCAGTGATCCTTTTATCGTCCTCAAAGATGCAGACATTGAAGTTGCAGCAGAAACTGCGGCAAAAAGTCGCATGATCAATTTTGGTCAAAGCTGCATTGCAGCCAAACGCTTTATTATCGAGGCACCAGTATATGATCAATTCATCAAAGCTTTTAAAACACATATTCAAAATTACCAAAGCGGCGATCCACTGGATGAAAAGACAGGGTACGCCTGCATGGCCAGACCAGATCTAGCAGAGGAACTTTACCAACAGGTGAAATCCTCCATCGACCAAGGTGCCAAAGTAATTCTTGAAGGTAGTCGTCCGGATAAAGGAAAGGCGAATTTCAAACCTTATATATTAGGTGACCTGAGTCCTGACATGCCAGCCTATAGTGAAGAATTATTTGGTCCAGTCGCCGCTGTTTTTAAAGTCAAAGATGAAAAAGAAGCCATCGCCATGGCCAATGATTCCGATTTTGGATTGGGTTCAGCTCTGTGGACCAGTGATGCAGCAAAAGCAGATAGACTGGCCAGGGAAATCGAATCAGGTGCTGTTTTCATTAACTCCATGGTTGCTTCCAACCCTCACCTTCCCTTTGGAGGCATAAAAAATTCAGGCTATGGAAGAGAATTAGCTGAAAATGGCATTAAGGAATTCGTGAATATCAAAACCGTTTTTATTGGCTAACCATGTTTATTTTCTAATTATTGGTTAATTCCTCTCAGGGCTTGGTAATTGAAGGATTACTTTCTATTTTTACAGGCGAAAATTTTGGCTAAAAAATGAGAATTATACAATTTAGAGAAGCATTAAGAGAGGCCATGAGCGAGGAAATGAGACGCGATAAAAACGTGTTTCTCATGGGAGAAGAAGTGGCTGAATACAACGGAGCCTATAAGGTGACCCAAGGTATGTTGGATGAATTCGGACCTGAGAGAGTATACGATACTCCTATCGCAGAACTTGGCTTTGCTGGTTTGGGCGTTGGGGCCGGAATGAACGGTCTAAGACCTATAATAGAATTCATGACCTTCAATTTTTCTTTGGTGGCTATTGATCAGATCATCAACTCAGCAGCGAAGATGTATGCCATGTCCGGTGGCCAGTACAATGTCCCTGTAGTCTTCAGAGGACCTACTGGAAATGCTGGTCAACTTGGTGCCACCCACTCTTCTAACTTCGAAAATTGGTTTGCAAACACTCCTGGTCTAAAGGTAGTTGTCCCTAGCAACCCTTATGATGCCAAAGGCTTATTGAAGTCCGCTATCAGAGACGACGATCCAGTTATTTTTATGGAATCTGAATTGATGTATTCAGACAAAGGAGAAGTACCTGAAGGAGAATATTTACTTCCTATCGGAGTAGCCGATATCAAAAGAAAAGGGACAGATGTAACCATTGTTTCTTTTGGTAAAATCATGAAAGTAGCTTTGGAAGCAGCTGAAGAATTGGCAAAAGATGGAATTGAAGCAGAAGTAATCGACCTAAGAACTGTTAGGCCTATTGACTACGCCACTGTTTACGAATCTGTTAAGAAAACCAATAGATGTGTGGTAGTGGAAGAAGCCAACCCAATTTCTTCTTTAGCAACTGATATTGCATTTAATGTTCAGAAAAACATGTTCGATCATTTGGATGCTCCAGTATTAAGGGTGAATTCCATGGATATCCCATTGAGTTATGCACCTACTTATATAGAAGCTACTTTGCCTAATGTAAAAAGAACCATTGACGCTGTTAAGCAAGTTACTTACGCTAAGTAATCCCAACAGTTTAAAATATATAAGCGGTCATTGAGCTCATACTCATTGACCGCTTTTTTTTTTGACTAGTTTATTTTTACTCGACCAGTTCCATTCTGAAACCTTTGTCATAGCCAATAAAAATCATCAAGACAAACAAAAACTGCATTATATCTTGGCCATTAAGCCTCATTACCATTGGTCGAGATTCTAATTTTATTCAGACCAAAACTCCCTAAATAAGCAACAATCACCAAACTATCATTTCCATTATAAAATTTTGCTTGTAATCTCATTTGGGTAAAATAAATAAACAATAACAAAATCCAGTTTAAAAACTCACAATTTTATTCCATAAGTAGTAAAATAGAAATCAAACAAAAACCAATATAAAACCATTCAAAACATTAGTACATATAAAACAATATTAAACGAAAGTTTAAATTTATATTTAGTTTAATTTGTCCAGTGGGCCTATTTTATTTATTTTAGTAGCCTAATTACAAACTCCCTTGAATAGCCGCAAGGAGAAAACACCTCCTCGCCCCTTCTTGAAACTATCCGTATTTCAAGAACCTGTACAATAAAGTCGTACCTCAAAAGGCAGATAAGCTGACCCTAATCTAACCACCCTAGTTCTAGCACGCACTTACACACCTTATAGTACACAATTTCAATTACTTAACTTAAACAATCGCTTATGAAAAAACTATTTACACTCATTGCGTTCTTTGTGGTTAGTATTGCATTTGCTCAAAATGTAACAATCACAGGAACCGTGACTGATGGAGAGACAGGCGAGCCTCTTCCAGGAGCCAATATCTTGGTAAAAGGCCAAGCTTCAGGCACAATTACTGATTTAGATGGTAAATATTCCATTTCCGTTGCTGAGGATGCGACATTAGTCTTCAGCTTTATTGGATATACCTCTCAGGAAATAGCAGTTGGCAGCAATAACGTTATAGATGTGGCCTTAACTGGCGCCTCTTTGGATGAAGTTGTCGTTGTCGGCTATGGTACACAAAAGAAGAAAAACCTAACCGGTGCAGTGGGAACATTATCAAGTGAAGATATTGGAAGTCAAAGTGTTACCAGTGCCGCAAATGCCCTTTCTGGCCGTGTTTCAGGTGTTCAATTGATCCAAGGATCTGCCCAGCCAGGTAATGACGCTCCCTCTATTCAGATCAGGGGTATCGGTACTGTAAGAACTTCTGTAGAAGGACAAAACAGTGATTCTGCGCCATTGGTATTGGTAGATGGAGTTCAATCCACCCTTAATGATGTACACCCTAATGATATCGAAAGCTTCTCAGTTTTAAAAGATGCTGCCTCCGCTGCCATTTACGGTGCCAGAGCAGCCAATGGAGTTATTCTAGTGACTACCAAAAGAGGTAAGTCCGGAAAGCCTAAAGTCTCTATCAACTCATATATGGCCTTCCAAAGTGCTACCACCACACCAGAAATGCTAAGCCCGTATGACTTTGCTCGTTTGAAGAACGAAGCACAAACCAATACCGGCAGACCTGAAGTTTACTCAGAAGAAGAATTGGATCTTTTCCTAAATGGTGGTGACTCCAGGTATTCTACCAAAGGTTTTTTTGAAGATGGATACCGCAAAGGGGCACCTCTTCAAAACCACTACCTATCTGTAACTGGCGGCACTGAATATGTTAAATACATGTTCTCTGCAGGTTTTCAAGACCAAGAAGGTATTGTTATCGAAACAGACTCCAAAAGATATAACTTCCGTTCAAATGTTGACGTAAAAGTTTCCGATAAAGTAAGAACGGGAATCAATATCTCTGGTAGTTTAACGGACAGTAATGAGCCGAACTATTCTGGATATGGTGTAACACAGCTTATTCGTGACATGATCAGAAAAGCACCACTATCCCCTCTCAGATATGATAATGCTATATTTCTTCTGGAAATGTGGTATTGGCAGGAAGAACCGACGGTGGCATCCACCCAATTGGCCTAGCCAAATATGGAGGCAATGACAACACCAAATACTATAGAGCTACGCCAAACCTTTACTTTGAACTGGAACCTATCAAAGACATGGTCTTCAGGGCCAACGGTTCCGTTTATGTACAGGACAGAAAACAAAGCTTCTTTAGAAATAAACTGACCGTATCTGACGGTGAAAGTGTCTTTACGGGAAATGGTCTAGGAGAATACCGTGAAACCGATTTATTGAGTACTACTTCGACCTTCGAGTTGACCGGTAGATATACCAAAACCATAGGTAAATCAACTATTGGCGGAATGTTGAGCTATACCAGCCAAGCTTATAGGCAAGACTTCCTTTCTGCAGGTAATGAGGGCTACAATAGCAATCTGCTGATAGAATTGGACGCTGCCTCCTTGAACCCGAGTGTTTCTGGTAATGCCAGCGAATGGGCACTGGAATCGTTCTTTGGCCGGATAAACTATGACTATGAAGGAAAATATTTAGCTGAAATAAATGTTAGATATGATGGTTCTTCCCGATTTGGAGAAAACAACAGATTTGGTACTTTTCCTTCCTTCTCATTAGGCTGGAATATGGACAAAGAAGCTTTTATGGCCAATTTGACAGAAGTCAATGAATTGAAATTAAGAGCCAGCTGGGGCCAACTTGGAAACCAAAATATTGGTAATTACCCAAGTATTGTAACGATCAATTTGGACCAACCATATGTCATCGGAAACTCTTTGGTAAGCGGAGCAGCAGCAAGGGCCCTGGCCAATCCAAACGTAAAATGGGAAACTACACAAACTTCTGACATCGGATTGGATGCGACCCTGTTTAATTACAAACTTTCGCTGACTGCAGATTATTATGTAAGAAAATCCCTAGATGTACTATTGAGCCCACCAGTGGTTGCTACTTTGGGTAACCTTACCCCACCTGTACAAAACCAAGGCGAAGTACAGAACCGTGGTTATGAATTTTCACTAAACTACTACGGAAACATCGGCAGCGAATTCCAATATTCCATTTCAGGAAACTGGTCACACAATGACAACAAGGTATTAAAGCTGGACAGTGAATTCCTTTCTGCCAATAAAGTACTGACCAAAGAAGGGTATCCTATTAACTCCTTCTATGGACATATCATCACTGGTATCTTCCAGTCAGATGCAGAAGCACAAGATTCTGAAACTTATGGTGTTCAGCCAGGAGGTTCTTTGGTAAGCGCTGGCGACTATATCTATGATGACACCAATGGTGACGGCGTGGTTGATGCTGCTGACCGAGTGATCATTGGTGACCCTAATATCAGAAACACGTTCGGCATGACCCTAACCGCAGATTATAAAGGATTTAATTTCCGCGTTCTATTCCAGGGAGTTTTGGGTAGAGATGTAGAGAATGGTGTTTATGGTACTGATGGATTAAGAGGGTTCAGTAATTTGACTACAGCCTTCTTGGACAGATGGACTCCTGAAAATACCGACACTGACATCCCTAGGGTAGCCACAGGTTACAAATACAACAATTCGTTATTTGTAGGACCTGCTATCAGTGCTGCCATCCTAGATGCTTCTTACCTTAGAATGAAACATATTGAATAGGGATACACCCTACCTGCCGAAACCATTTCCAAATTCGGTTTCTCCAATACAAGGGTTTATGTTTCTGGTCAAAACTTACTGACATTCACCAAATTTGTCGATGGATTTGACCCAGAAGATGCGGTTACTTTCAACAATGTAAACGACAGTTACCCGCAAGCCAAATCTTTCACCATGGGTGTTAATCTTTCATTCTAAATCTAAAAAGTGAAAATCATGAAAAAATATATTGCATTTATTCTGACAGCTCTATGTTTGGGATGTGCTGATTTAGAACGTTATCCACTTAATTCAATCGGCGCACCTGAATTTTGGGCGACTAGTGACGATGCCATTTTAGGTATCAACGGCGTCTATAATGTCCTTGCTCATAACCATATGTACAGGGATTTCATGAGGCATTCTGATGCATTGGTTGACAATGCCTACTCTCAGTATTCCTTTAATTATTATCTTGAAATCAGTGAAGGAAGGGGCTTTGATGCTTCAAGTGTTTGGCCACTGAATTTCTGGAGAAAATCTTATGAAGGCATCGTTAGGGCAAATGAAGTTTTGCTAAACGTTCCAGAGATTCAAATGGAAGAAGAAACCAAAAGCAGAATTTTGGGAGAAGCGAGTTTCTTGAGAGCTTTGTTTTATTTCCACCTGACCAATCTTTATGGAGACGTTCCTTTGATTTTGACCAAGCAAACTATTGCAGAATCAATGGTGGCCAGAAACCCTAAGTCAGAGGTACTTACGCAGGTATTGGCGGACCTTGATTATGCCATGAATAACTTACCTTCATCTTATGGTCCTTCTAATATTGGCAGAGTGACCAAAGGTGCTGCCATTGCCTTGAAATCAAGAGTCTATCTGTACAATAAAATGTACAGTGAAGCAATACAAGCGGCCAATCAAGTCTCTGCCCTAGGCTATGACCTATTACCTACAGCAAACTACAAGGACATGTTCTTGCCTGCTTTGGAAAACAACAGCACTGAATCGATTTTCGAGGTGCAGTTTTTGGGCAAAACAGGTACAGCAGGAGTAGGAAGTGCCTTTAATGCCAGTTCTGGAGCTATTCCAGCTTTTGGCGTTCCTCCTTACTCTCCATTACAGGAATTGGCTGACGTATATGAAACTGGAGACATCAGAAAGAACATCACGATTCTTCAAGAAGGTCAGACATTCGCAGGAGAAGATTTTGACCCAGTCAGATCCGAAACAGGCCTTGCCTTGATCAAAGGAGTAATTGAAGATCCTTTGATTACTGATGACGGAGATGCCAATTTCGTTGTCATTAGATATGCTGAGATCTTACTGAACTTGGCAGAAGCTGAAAATGAACTAAACGGTCCAACAGCCATTGCCTATGATGCCGTAAACAAAATCAGAAACAGAGCAGGCCTGGATGACCTTCCTGCCGGTTTGACCAAGGATCAATTGAGAACAGCCATCAAAAAAGAAAGAAGGCTGGAACTTGCATTTGAAGGACATTACTATTTTGATATTTTGAGATATGGAGCAGCAGATTTGCAAGCTTCAATGGAAAATGTCACTAGTGTAGTTGGTCATGAAAGAGTTTATGATGACAAACTTTTGATGTGGCCAGTTCCTCAAAATGAAATCAATATTGATGGAAATTTACTACCGCAAAACACCGGTTGGTAAACTTCAAAAAGTTGATATAAAAGAAAAGCACATCGGAAATCCGATGTGCTTTTTCTGTTAATTAACCCACATGATGATCTTATTGCGCTCCCATCATTCCTCCATTATCTCCCCCACCACCTTTAAGGTCTTCATTTTCGATGGATTTCTTTTTACGACGAGGCGCCACACTCATTTTTCCAAATCTATAACTGAAATTGATCTTGAAATTCATATTACGCATGATATTGGTACTGTTCTGAATAATGGTTGGTGAAACTATTTCATTTTTCATTTTGAATTCTGAGGTGAAAAAGTTCTCTGCTCCAAATCCAACACTTCCTTTTTTCTCTGCAAACTGCTTATTAATATTCAAACCATATATTCCAAAACCACTATCGTATCCTTGAAGATTGACCCTACGTCCTCTGGCAAAGGTAAATGCCTGCAACACCCAACTGTCTGTGATATTATAGTTACCAAACATACGTCCACTTACCACAAAACCTTCATTGGAAGCATTATAAAGTGGATTTCCCACATTATTGTCGATCATGGTATAATAGGAATCCACTCCACCATTGAAAGATAACTTATTGGACACATTTATATTGGCAAACAGGTTTATACCTATGGATTGTTCACTACCAATATTTTCGTAAGTGGTATAGATCACTCCATCATCCTGAACTGTACGAAGGGGCTGGATAGATCCATTGGTATTTCTAAAGAAGGTAGAGATATTGATACTCGTTGCATTGAGATAAGTGCTATAGGACAATTCATAATTGTCTGTATACTCTGGATCCAAAAGCGGATTACCCTGCGAAATTTGCGTTGGGTTTGAACTTTGAATATTCGGGTTCAAAAACCGAAGTGAAGGCCTTTGGATTCTACGGTTATAGGCGGCCTTGATCATATTGCCACTTTTCAGCTTCCGGCTCAAATTAACACTTGGTACCAAAACCCCATAATTAGGTATTTCTCCCTCTACTTCTCCACTTTTAAAATCAGCATTGATCGTCGTATATTCATATCTCACACCAGCCTTTGCAGTATAGTGTTTAAGGAAGCCTTGAGTAAAGGACAGATAACCTGCAGTCACATTTTGATCATAATCAAAAACATTGCTGTACTGAGCATTATCACTTTCCAAGTATTCTCCATCAGCTCCATCAGCAGTAAAATAAGCATAATCACTATTAACCCTTCTAAGAATATTTTTGGCACCATATTCCAAAATTTGGTTTTCTCCATCCCCTAAAGGCGTCACATAATCCACCTGAACCGTAAACTCTTGATTGTTACTGGCATTTTCATTCTTGATTCTGGACTCCACATTTTCAAAGTTCCCATCCAAAAGAGCCTGTACAAAATCATTAGTTCTATTATTTCGGCTATAAAGGGTCATAATGCTAAACTCCTTCTGCGGTTTTTCAAAGGTCTTGGTATAATTTAAGCTGATATCCACCGTATTGGAAAGATCTTCTGTATTTACCCTTCTCATCAGGGCATTGACCAATTCATCATCTAGATAATTCTCAGTCAATAAGTTATCCTGCTTGGTATCCCTATTGAACATCCCAAAGTTCACCGATGCGGCCAACCAATTGTATTTGTCTATTTCATAGTCCACTCCAAAATTATACCTGCCCATAAGCATATTGTTTCGCGTATCAGAGCTCTGGATAATATTGGAAATCGATCCATCCGGATTGGTTACACGCTGATTATTCTCAAAACCTCCTTTGATATTATAACCTGCTCGACCAAATCCCCCCAAATTAAATCCCCACTTGCCTTTTCTAGCACTGGCATTTAAACCCAAGTTGGAGCCTCTCATACCTGCACTGGTATTGATACTCAAGGATGTACCTTGTAGATTATTTTTCTTGGTCACTATATTGATCACCCCACCGGAGCCTTCTGCATCATACTTGGCAGAGGGAGACGTGATGACTTCTACGGACTTGATTTCATCAGCTGGAATTTGTTTTAGCGCATCCGCTATACTACTGGCTGACATGGTGGAAGGCTTATTGTCGATCAATACAACCAGATTATTACTTCCCCTCATGGACACATTTCCATCCAAATCAACTGATAACATCGGCACCCTTCTCAGTACATCTGTAGCATCGCCACCTACAGTGGTTTTATCATTTTCCGCATTGTAAATTGTCCTGTCCACCTTTTCTGTGATCAATTCACGCTGCCCTTGCACGGTCACCTCCTCCAGAGAAACAGACTCCTCTTCCATATCTATTTCTCCCAAATTGACCAATTTCTGACCTGCTTTTACGATTATATTTTCATTAACATAGGGGGCAAAACCCACAAAGTTAATTTTAAGCCTGTATTTTCCTGGCTTAAAACCAGTAATAAAAAATTTACCTTCATCATCGGCAACACCCCCAGAAATATTCTTTTCAGAAGTTGATTCCAAAAGCATCACGGTAGCATAGGCCACAGGATCGCCGGAAGAGGACTCCACCACCGTTCCTGTGATTTGGTAATTAGCTTCTTTTGAATCATCAGCAGTCTGTGCATAGCCTGTAGGCCTAACTGATATCAAAATCAAGCTTAAAAAACACAAAGTTTTTAATAGAGAATTCATGAAATTAAGATTAAATGGTAAAGTTATACAATATTAAAATTGGTGGTTCAAGAGTATCTTCTGGACACTATTCAAAACTAAAGTAGATTGAAATACTTGTTTATAAAAAAGCGATAGATGGTAAGGGTGACTTTATCGACAAATGGGCAAATTCACTAGATAAACCGTTTAAGTCAACATCCACATGCCAGCTAATGGACCAAAAGCCCAAATTCATGGGCAAATCCTTCCAATTGGCAGATTACCATTTCTTGTTTTAAGAAGTTTGTTTTATGTTTAAATTGAAATAAGAAGCTAAATGCATGAACCAATCACCTGTTTTTCATAAAAACCTATCATTCCTTATCCATATATTGCTATGGGCGGTAGTGGCTGCTACCCTATTTTTACTTGGGCCGCTATCATGGAAAACCACCCTCCCTACAGAATTTTGGTGGCGGCAAGTATTGTTCCTATCTCTTTTGGTGGGCCTGTTTTATTTCAATAAAGATATTCTCGTACCAAAAATACTTTTCAACGGTAAAATAGGAATATTTATTATTTTCAGCATTGGACTATGCTTCCTGCTGATGTACCTGATCCAGTACTTTGAAAACAGTATCAATCTACCCGAATTAATGCATAGGGCATTTCACCCTGATGATGACAAACCTTATGTACAAAAGAAGGAATTTATCAACCTTTTCATTCTACTCGTATTCTTCTTAGGCTTGGGTACCAGTACCAGTGTGGCTGCTGTACAAAAATGGCAATCTGACGAGGCTTTGAGGAGGCAATTGGACCAGCAAAGGATTAATTCAGAACTCTCCTACCTAAAGGCCCAGATCAATCCCCACTTCTTTTTCAACACCCTAAACAATATCTACTCCCTTACCAATATTGATGTGGAAAGAGCCCGTATCGCATTGCATAAGCTATCCAGAATGATGCGTTATGTGCTATATGAAACCGAAAAGAACCAAACCTTACTCAGCAAAGAAATCAATTTTATCAAAGATTTTATTGAACTGATGAAACTACGAATTTCCCAAAAGGTAAAAGTGGAACTGGATATTCAAGAAACAGTAGAGGACAAGGTTATTGCTCCCATGCTATTCCTGCCTTTTGTGGAAAATTGTTTTAAGCATGGGATAAGTGCTAAGCAAGACAGCCAAATCTATATCAGTGTAAAGCAATCCAAGAATGAACTGACCCTAAAGACCTGTAATAATATCATTCCAAAAAACCCCAATAGTCCGGAAAACAACTTGAAAGGAATAGGGTTAAACAATACCAAAAGGAGGCTTTCCTTACTTTATAATCAGCAATATGAATTATCTATTGATGATCAAAATCCTGAAAATGAATATCGTGTAACCTTGAAAATCAATCTGGCATGAAGATCAAATGCATAGCCGTAGATGATGAACCTTTGGCACTGGAGCTTATTTGTAGCTTTATAGAGCAAACCAGCTTTTTATCCTTGGAGGCCAAATTTGAAAATGCCATTGATGCGCTGGCCTTTGTACATAGCCATGAAGTGGACCTCATTTTCCTGGATATTCAAATGCCGGATCTTTCTGGAATGGAGCTCGCCAGGGTACTGGACAGCAACAAACAAGGAAATACTGCAAGAATTATTTTCACCACTGCCTATAACCAGTTTGCCATAGAGGGATATAAGGTAGATGCCATGGATTACCTTCTGAAGCCTTTTAGCTATGAAGAATTCTTAAAATCCTGCACAAAGGCCTATCATTACTTCGAATCAAAATCATCACCAACCGGAGGAAACCCCGATAGTGCCCAACAGAATTACATCTTTATCAAAGTGGAATACCAATTGGTGAAAGTGATGCTAAAAGACATCTTATATGTGGAAGGTTACAAAGATTATGTCAAGGTACACCTGGCTGATAAATCAGCTCCACTACTCTCATTGACCAGCCTTAAAAACATGGAAGAAATACTTCCAGAAAACCAGTTTATGAGGATCCACCGATCGTATATCATTTCCTTGGACCATATTCATTCCATCACAAAAAACTCCGTCAACATCAATAACACGACCATTGCAGTCAGCGAAAACTATAAAGACAACTTTCTTCAATTTGTAAACAAGTGGATTGGTTAATCTTAAAAATCTTCGGGCCGGTCATTTCTTTTTTACAGGGATTCAAGCTATTTTAAAACCATGCAAACCAATTATATCCCTTAGCCACATAAAATATGACAGAAGTTCAAAAAACATATATGCAAATGGCTATCCGCCTATCTAGATCAGGGATGAATACAGGTAAGGGCGGTCCTTTTGGTTGTGTAATCGTGAAAGACGGAATTGTTATAGGACAAGGCAATAACCAAGTCCTCAGCACCAATGACCCCACAGCACATGCAGAAGTTGTGGCCATTAGAGAAGCATGCAAAAATCTCCGATCCTTTCAATTAGATGGTTGTGAAATTTACACCTCTTGTGAGCCCTGCCCGATGTGCTTAGGAGCGATATACTGGGCAAGGCCCAAACAGGTCTTTTATGCCAACACCCGTCAACAAGCCGCAGATGCTGGCTTTGATGATGACTTTATATATCAGGAATTGCCCCTTCCTCCCCAAGAAAGAAAAATCCCCATGCAACATTTCCCAGACGAAGAAGCCTTAAAGGTTTTTGGAGAATGGTACGATAATGAAAACAAAAAAGTATATTAAGGCTTGACTTAATTAAGTCTGTTAGGATATTCTCAATTAAATTACTTCTCCCTAACCAGCTTTTTCTGGTATTTCTCTCTAATCACTTCCTGTACAGGCCTTCCCTGAATCTTACTTTCCAGCCAAGATATGATATCCAAGTATAAAAAGGCCCGTTTTTCGTATGGATGGTTTTCATATTGAAGCAGGTTATCCCTAAGCTCCATAAAAGCTGATTTTAATTGATAATCATAAATTCTATTCAAGTTCCTGACGAAGTTGATCATCTCCTGTTGCACCAAGTGCAAATCCTGCATTTTTATCAAAAACTTATAGACCGTTTTTATTTGATGCTCTAGATTATCATCCAAGCCCTCTTCATAACTGGCTATGAGCTTTAGGATATGGGCAAAGCACTGCAAATCTTCCCTCAAACCATCCCCTTTATGATCTATCACTTCATTCAAATGCTGTATAGCATGGATATTATCACCCCCTCCAAAATACAAACAGGCTATCTTATAATGTAATACGATCACATGGTGCACATCCAGTTTATCTTCCAATAGGGCCATTTCCTTCAGAAGCGGCGGAACCACGGATTTTACTCCTCCGCTGAAATCCCCTGTCAGAAAATGGTAATTGATACTATTGGAATAATAATAGAGAAATGCCAAAACCCTACAGTTATCATCCATTTTAAAGTCATCATTCTCCAAGCTATCCTTAAACTGCTCAAAGACCTCTGTGAATCGATCATAATGCTGCAGATAAAAAAGGGTATCCAATAGATAATGATAGGCCTTAAGATAATTCCCAGTAGCCACCTTTTTCATATGGGGATGCTCTTCATAAAGTCCTACCCAGCGATGCGCCGCCCTAAAACACAAAGGAAAATCCTGCAAAATATGGTAAAACCAAACTTGCGCCTGAAATAGATATAACTTCTCATAAAAATTAAGTTCTTCCATATCATATTCAGGCATGTTTTTCAGATAATAAGCTTCTACTAGCTTTTTATCAAACTCATCTTTCACATGTCCCACCTTTAAATAGAGTCCATATAACTGTAATGACAGATTACTGAATGAGTTTTTTTGCGAAGCACTCTTGGCCAAATTTTTAGCTTCATTGGCAAGGATCTCCGCCCTATCCCGCATACTTCGAGTGATATGTTGGGATTCTATCACTTTCTCTAACTCCACTATCCTAAGCATAATGGTATCCAGAAAATACTTTTCGGCTATATGCTTTGCTTTGGCCAATAACCTTAAACTTTGTTGATAAAGCCCCTTATTGTATAAAATCCTAGCAAAATCAATCTGTTCATTCAACTGTAGCTCCACATTCTGATCAGCATAGATCAACCTAAGACTGACCAAAATCTGTTTGTATAAATGAGACTTCATATTAGCCAACTGCTTCTTGGTAACCGGAGCTTTCTTCAAGAGATAAACCTCATCGTAAACCTCCATCTTATCCATAGTGTCAAACAGTTTAACAAACTTCGCATTTTCATTCGCTCCAAAGCGCTTTGCATAAAGTTTGAACCCTCGCTTCTCTGATGTACTTAAAGACTTAATTAAATTAAAAACAATATCTTTTCCTCTTTCTAACTTCATACCATTTTTACACATAAAAAACTGTTTATCAATTATTTATGTTATAAACTATAAGATTGAACATTGGACAAATATAATTAATAGAATTTATATTCAAACCATTAGATTTTACTTTAGATTTTAGATAAAAACAACACGTTATGGATAAACAACAAGTACTGATCTTTGATACCACCCTAAGGGACGGAGAACAAGTCCCAGGCTGTAAGTTGAACACCCCTCAAAAAATCGAAATTGCCCAAAAACTCGAGCAACTCGGAGTAGATGTAATTGAGGCTGGTTTTCCTATTTCTAGCCCAGGGGATTTCAAATCAGTTGTGGAAATCTCTAAAAGTGTATCAGAACCTATTATTTGCGGACTTTCAAGAGGTGTTCAAAAGGATATCGAAGTGGCTGCTGAAGCCCTTAAATATGCTAAAAGACCTAGAATCCATACTGGAATCGGAACTTCTCCTTCACATATAAAATTTAAATTCAAAAGTACTCCAGATCAAATCCTCGAAAGAGCTGTGGCAGCCGTAAAGCATGCCAAAAAATTCGTGGAGGATGTTGAATTCTATGCCGAGGACGCTGGCAGAACGGACAATGAATACCTTGCACTAGTCTGCGAAGCGGTCATCAAAGCTGGTGCTACTGTACTGAATATCCCTGATACCACTGGTTATTGCTTACCTGATGAATATGGTGCAAAAATCAAATACCTTACTGACAATGTAGTGGGTATAGAAAATGTAATCATTTCTGCCCATTGCCACAATGACCTTGGTTTGGCTACTGCCAATGCCATATCTGCAGTCATGAATGGCGCAAGACAAATCGAATGTACCATTAACGGTATTGGAGAGCGTGCGGGTAATACTTCCCTTGAAGAAGTTGCCATGATTATGAAACAACACCCAAGGTTGGATGTATATAATAATATCAACTCCAAATTGCTTAACCCTGTGAGTAAATTGGTTTCAGAAAGAATGGGAATGATCGTGCAACCTAACAAAGCCATTGTCGGATCTAATGCCTTTGCCCACTCTTCAGGAATCCACCAAGACGGTGTGATCAAAAACAGAGAAACTTATGAAATCATTGATCCAGAAGAAGTAGGCGTTCACGAATCAATGATTGTACTTACCGCTAGAAGTGGTCGCGCTGCATTAGCATTCCGTGCCCATAAGATCGGTTACAGCTTGACCAAATTACAGTTGGATGAAGTGTATCAACTGTTCTTGGAACATGCCGACCTTAAGAAGGAAATCACTGATGATGATTTGCATGAAATCATGAAAGTGGCTAAACTTTCTGGAAAAGTAGAAGCTTAAGATTTACTTTAAAGCCTATTCCCATTAAAAATTGCTTCTAAAGGGAATAGGCTTCTGTTTTATACACTGCCTGGAATATATCATTCTAGAATAGAAGAAATATTTATCCATAAAAAACCAGACCGTTTAGACGGTCTGGTTTTTTTATTTTACATAGAAAGCGTATTACCTTCTCCCTCCTGCTTTTGGCATCAAATTTCCCAAGGCACGTTGGGCACCGCCCATTTTGTTCATTTGCTTCATCAGTTTTCTCATATCAGAAAACTGTTTCATCAAATTGTTCACCTCTTGTATAGACCTTCCACTACCCTTGGCAATTCTTCTCCTTCTTCCTCCATCAATCACATCAGGATTCTCACGCTCCAAAGGTGTCATACTTCTTATAATCGCTTCTATTGGTTTGAATGAATCATCATCAATATCCAATCCTTTGATCGCTTTTCCCATCCCAGGGATCATCCCCATCAAATCTTTCAAGTTACCCATTTTCTTGATTTGCTCAAGTTGGGAAAGGAAATCATCAAAGTTAAACTGATTCTTACGGATTTTCGCATTGATCCTTTTGGCTTCATCCTCATCAAAAGACTGCTGAGCACGCTCCACCAAGGAAACAACATCTCCCATCCCTAAGATTCGCTGGGCCATACGATCCGGGTAGAAAACGTCCAGGTTTTCCATCTTCTCACCTGTAGAGATAAATTTGATTGGTTTATCTACTACGTGACGGATAGAAATGGCCGCACCACCACGGGTATCACCATCCAATTTGGTCAATACTACCCCATTGAAGTCTAATCGCTCATCAAAGGTCTTAGCTGTGTTGACAGCATCTTGCCCCGTCATGGAGTCCACCACGAATAAGGTTTCAGCAGGGTTTAGATGTTTCTTCAATTCGGAAATTTCATTCATCATCTGCTCATCCACTGCCAAACGACCAGCTGTATCAACGATTACAGTTTTCTTTCCGTTTTTCTTGGCATATTCGATGGCTTTTGAAGCAATCTCCAAAGCATTTTTATTTTCCGGCTCCGCATAGACCTCCACACCAATCTGCTCACCCAAAGTCTTCAACTGTTCAATCGCAGCTGGTCGGTAAATATCACAAGCTACCAATAACACCTGTCTCCCCTGCTTCTTAAGGTGACTGGCCAATTTCCCCGAAAAAGTGGTTTTACCAGAACCTTGAAGACCAGAAATCAATATCACACCAGGATCTCCGCTAAGGTTGATATCCTCCTTTTTGCCGCCCATCAATTTGGTCAGCTCTTCCTGAGTGATTTTCACCAATAACTGCCCAGGAGAAACAGAGATCAACACATCCCTACCTAAAGCTTCCGTCTTAATAGTATCGGTAACTTCCTTGGCCACTTTATAGTTAACGTCAGCATCAATCAAGGCTCTTCTGATCTCCTTAACCGTACTGGCAACATTGATCTCTGTGATTTTACCCGTCCCTTTGAGGGTCTTAAATGCCTTATCTAATTTATAACTAAGATTATCAAACATGTGTCTTATTCTTCTATTTAGTGCAAAAATACAATAATTTAATTTTTTTTGAAGTCATGGCTCTTTTATTCTCAATTTCTTATCAATGTATCCAGCCCCTTTTAATGTGCATTTGACAATAGGTAAAACGTTACAGCATTTTATCCAGAATATTTAAATATATACCTTCGATATTTCTGCATTTTATTTACAGATTAACTCAAAAAATACCCTAATCACGGTATTTTATTTTTTAATTAATTATTGTACATTAGTCTTACTGTTTCACTTTTTTCAATCAAACAAAGTAATTATACTTTACTTTTAATTTTTAATCCTAAAAGAAAGCCGCCGGATAAAACCAGCGGCTTTTTTTTGCATTAAAAACAAAAAAGAGGCTGTCTCAAAACAAGAGTTAAAAAAGTGGGACAGTCGATTTTAGCCAATAGAGGCCGATTTTCATTAATCGGCCTCTATTTTTTTTTGACTTACGGTCAATTCAGCTCTAGGTTCTTTGTTCTGAAGCGACAGTTTAAACTTGGGGATCAGAGGGTTTCTGAACTTAAAAACGGCGTCAGCTCCTTCTTACCCGGCCATTTTTGCCAGGTTGTGGGCGATGGCAATCAATCCGGTTTCAATTGCTACTTTTTCGGCTCCTCTTAACATAAACCTTGCTCTCCCTTTGTTGTGTTTGAAGTCTGCAAATACCGGTTCCACATCGGTGGCCCGTTGCCTTCTTTTCTGGATACCCTGCTCAGAGGTGAGTCGTTGTCTTGCCCTTGTCTTCTGTTGTTGTAACCTGGTGTTTACCCTGAGGGATTTGTTACCGGTCCCGGGTCTACAACTAGCAGCCAGTGGGCAGTCCTTGCAATTTTGGGCTGTATAGTGCCGGTAATGCTGGACAAAACCGGTTGAGGTTTTTCTGGTACTTTCCCAACAGGGTTCCATCGCCTGTCCCATCGGACAGATGTAGTGATCTTTCTGTGGATCGTAATACAGGTTGTCCAGCAAGCCATGGACTTTCTTTGATTGGGATTCCTGACGGAGTTCTTTGTGGAAGGTGTTGTACTTGACGTAAGCTTCGATCTGGTTCTGCTCCAGAAAGCAATAGTTCTCTTCACTTCCGTATCCAGCATCTGCTGTACAACAGGAAGGGTAGAATCCGTAATGCTGATGGTACTGCTGTAGATGAGGCTTCAGGGTTAAGGTATCATTGGGATTGGGATGCAGGGAATAGTTGACCACGAACCGTCCGTGGGTGCTGAGTTGAAGGTTGTAGGCAGGTTTGAGCTGGCCATTTCTCATATGGTCTTCCTTCATCCGCATGAACGTGGCATCCGGATCGGTTTTGGAATAACTGTTCCGTCCAGCCAGTACTTCCTCTTTCTGGGCATATTCTTCCAGTTTGGCAGGCCAGTTCTTTTGGGCATAACCCAACTTCTGTTTCACCTTCTTGTCAACGGCTTTCCCTTCCAGCGCCTGATTGATCTTTTCGATGGTTCGGGAAACTTTCTCTGCACTCGGATTCACAAAGTCGGGTTCTTCTGTCCCCAACTCAGCGGAGGCTACCGAACCGGCATAGTTCCAAAGTTCCTGAAGCTGGGAACTGATCCGTTCCTTGCTCTTTTTAATCGCCTTGCCCCAGACAAAGGTGTAGCGGTTGGCATTGGCTTCGATCTTGGTCCCATCGGTGTACACTTCTTTGATGTCCAAAAGTCCTTCTTCATGCAGCAACAGCACCACTTGGGCAAAAATATCACCAATCACATCCCGGAGACGTTCTGAACGGAACCGATTGATTGTATGGTGATCGGGACGCTGCATTCCGGCAAGCCACATGAACACAATGTTCTCCCGGACCGCTTTTTCAAGCTTGCGGGAAGAATAACAGTTCTCTAAATATCCATAAACCAACACCTTTAACAACATCTTGGGATGATAGCTGCTGGATCCGTTCTCTGAGTATCGACCATACACCTCACTCAGATCTATCCGCTCAATGATCTGGTGAACAACACGGCCTGGATGGTGGGCGGGAATCAATTCCTCCAAACTGGGAGGAAGAAACATCAGTTGGTTGGGATTGTAGTCTTTAAAAGCTACATTTAAGTCTTGTTTTTGCACACCTCAAAATAACATTTTTGAGTTAAACAAGAAAGGCTAGCCGAGAAATCGACTAGCCTTTTAAACTATCTACTTTTGAGACAGCCTCCTAAATTGTTCCCAAACAATTTTAACTCAATTTTTCAGGAAGTAAACACCCTTAGTTTACATCCCAGAACAACTTGTTGGTCAACTTGTCCTTACTCTGTACTTTGGCATAATTTTCTGTATTATACGTCTGCTCAGACCCTGGATACATCCAACGGTCCGGAGGAGTACTTTGCTGGTTAGAGTTATCTACCCAGAAATCAAGATCCAATTTCTTAAGTCTTCTGATTTCTGTCCAGTTTTCATTAGGCTGCACTACATTATAGTGTAACCACTTCTGCTCTGCAATCAAGGTCAACTTATCATCCATTGTAGAGGCAGCATCCCAAGAAACGGACTCCATTGCCAGATAAGCGTTGATCGATTCTTCTGTAGGTACTACAGGATCTGTAGCAATAGTATTATTAGATATACTTCTTAAATACTCATAGAAGCCAACCGACTGCTTGATAGCCGCTTCATAGTGTGTTTTTGCCATCGCTTCCTGACCTTCCTTTAAGTAATATTCTGCTGCTATTAAATTCACTTCAGAAGCAGTCATGATTACTCCAGGGAAATATTGGTTTCTACTTAAGGTAGAGCGGTTATAGATAGACAGGGTCAAAGATTCTATCAAAGCATTTTGCGCAGAAGCATCCAATAATGGGTCAAGACCTAAATACTGCCCATTTGCCTTTTCTCCAGTCTCAAACAAGTAAGTCAACCTTGGATCTTCATTATTTACCATATGATCCAAAATTGCTTTACCAGCAATATTGCCATCCCAACTTTCCAATCCATCTCTGAATTGATTTACCCCCATTAAGGTTCCTAAAGTATGGATCTTAAACAGGATATTGCTATCATTATCCGTCACTACTGGGTAGTCAGCTGGACTGGATAGAATCTTCTCAATCTCCGTTTCTGCTCTTTCACTAAATGTACTGTTTCCACTCACCCTTGTCAGCATTCTTAATCTCAAAGAGTTGATATATTTTACCCAAAGATTGATATTGCCACGGTTAACCAAATCTTGCGTCCTAAAAACTTCTTTAGTCGCATTGCTCAATTGTAAATCAGGCAATTCGTCAGCAAAAACAGCTAAATCATCCAACATCTTGGTATAGATATCCTCAGCATTATCATATGCAGGATACGAATTTGGATAATCGCCCTCATTGGTGCTCAGCATAGCAGCCTCACTCCAAGGGATATCACCATAGAGATCCACCATTTTCTGTGTGCGGTCATAAAAATAAGCCGCGGCTGTAATCATAAATACGCGGTTATTCTCCTTTTCCAAGTCCGACAAACCCGCATATACTTTCTGTAATTCGCGGTATTGGGCCATAAAATTATAATAAGCATCCCAACGCTCACTTACAGCTGCAGAACCCGGCACATATTGATTTTCCACATTTACCCAGCCCGTAACCTGGCTATAACGGTTGGATGTAATCCTATTGACCACAAAATAATCTCCATAACCGGGCAATACATATAGTCTGTTGGAATGAATCATTCCAGTAAACTGTTTTCCAACGGTAGTTTCGGCAAGTTTGGAAGGATCTGTATAATTATCTTCAAAATCCGAGATAGAACAGCTTGCCATGCTACCTATCAGAAGTGTTCCTATTAATAGTCGATTGATATTCATGTCTTAAATATGAGTTGTTCTTAAATAACTTTTAGAATTTAGCCCTTAACATTACACCAAATGTCCTAGTAGCAGGGTTAGTTCCTGCACTGGTCAATGTCTGCGTCCATCTAGACCCCCCAGTCATTACCTCTGGATCCAAGTCCTTGATACTTCTGTATAGGAAGAATAAGTTTCTACCAAAGACAGAAATATTTACATTGGACGCTCCGATTTTTTCAGTAATATGATTCGGAACAGTATAACCCAAAGACAATTCCCTCATTTTAGCATAGTTATTATCTTTTACATACAATTCATATCTTGACTGGCTATATTGAGGACCACCCCAGTTATAGGTTTGATTATAATAATATGCTTGAGATATCACATTGGTATTGGCTTCCCCATCTGCTGTAACACCATCCATCAACATACCATCATGATAAACAGTCTCTCCATTAGGTCCTTGAACTGTGGAATGAGGAACCTGAATTCCAGTAGTCTTGATCACCTCTCCCTCATCATTATATGTTATTTCCTGATAGTAGGCCAAACCTCCTCTTTCTTCATTCATATAGTTCAAGCTTTCCTCAGTCAAACCTCGGCTGATCATCCAGTTGATACCAGTGGGCATTACACTACCACCAATTTGGAAGTCGATTACTGCTGACAAATTGAAGTTTTTATACCTGAAGTCATTGATAAAACCACCTACTGCATCAGGCATCGCGTTTCCAGTCTTGATCCAGTTTTCACTGTCAATTTTATAAAGTCCATTTGGTTGAACAATTTTATTACCATCAGCATCAGTGGCTATAGGTCTAGTATAAAAATCACCCATTGGCTGACCTACTACCGAACGAAGCTGAGCAGCATTGCCATCATAATCTGCGTGCAACAATTCCGTAGCACCATTGGCCAATTTCTCTACCTTATTGACGTTTCTCGCCACATTCAAGATCGCATTCCAGCCAAAGTCCGCACTTTCCATGATGGCACCATTCAATGATACTTCTACACCTTGGTTTCTCAAGGTACCGATATTCGTCAATATTGACTTGGCACCTGAAGATGAAGGTAAGGTCAAAGGCAGGATTTGGTCACGGATCTGTGCATTATAATAAGAGATATCTAATCCAAAACGGTTATTGAAGAACCTTGTATCCAAGCCAAATTCAAATTCGTGCTTTTGCTCTGGTCTGATCTCATCATTACCAAAAGCCGAAGGCATGAAGGTATAAAGCACATTAGAACCACCTGGTTGCTGCTCCCCTAAAGAGTTTTGTGTGTAGGCAATATTCGCCTTGTAGATATCAGGATAATTACCCACGATCCCCCAAGAACCTCTTAACTTAGAGAAAGTAATGAATTCTGGTAAAACAATGGCATCCGAAATAGCAAAACTGGAATTGACAGATGGATACACAAAAGTATTATTATTGGGGTTCATGGTAGAAATTCTATCTCTACGGATAGTACCTTCCACAAACCACACACCTTTATAATCCAAATTCACAGTACCCAAAGCCGCATCAATGACCCTATGTGTCCTAACAGAGCTATTGTTAGGGATATTGGCTGAAGCTACCACATCAAAAAGGTTTTCGGTGGTCAAACCACCAGCAGTACTTCTAGCAATGCTACTCATGCTTTCCTTTCTTGCTGTATATCCCGCCATTGCGCGCAAAGTAACTTCATCAGTCAACTTTTTACGGTAATTCAACATCACATCTCCATACAGAATGCTGTAAAGTTCTGTTTCCATGCCAAAATAACCTGAAGGACCAAAATCCAACGGTCTTTCAGTAGCTCTCGCATCCTCAGAATAACGGTTAGTAAAATCGGTAGAAATACGGGCTCTTAAATTCAAGTCTTCTGTAATATCAATATGGTTGGTCAAACTACCAATCACACGATTACTCAATTCTGAATATTGGTATTTATTCACTCTCCAAACATAATCGGCAATGTCTGACAAAAATCCATTACCAGATATATTTTCGTCTGGTGTCAAACTCTGACCTGTACCTGTAACAAAGCGATAGCCCAAGCTGGTCTGATACCTATCAAGATACCATGCACCATTGTCAAAACGCGTCATCATTCCAGTAAAGTTGTTGATCATTCGGTCAACTGAATAAGGACGGTTTTTGGTGTTTTGATTGATATAGTTAATCATCAAATCCGTCTTAACCCTTTTACTCACCTGATAAGATGAATTAAGGTTAACAATGTTCTTACTGTTTTTGGAATTCAAACTCAAGGCCTCATTGTCCTGACGGGTCAATGAAAGACGGAAACTTCCCTTATCATTGGCATTGGAAATCGCCACGTTTACCTGAGAACTCACTGGATTATTAAATAAGGCTGCGTAATTATCCTCTTGAGCCACATAAGGCCTAGATACACCGTCCCATGCCAACATTGGCTCGCCATCGAATTCTGGTCCAAAATTGTTCGTAGTATTGGGTACAGTCCTAACACCATCTTCCGTATAGTTGAACCCATCTGCCGACTGACCATAATCATAAACGTGAGCTGGTGCGCCCGGTCCACGTACATTTTGATACCTTGGCAAATAGGCAATCTTGTCCACGGTATAATTGGCATTGAAGTCCACACTCATGCCATTTTTTCCGGCCGTACCTTTTTTGGTAGTGATCAAAACCACACCATTTACCGCTTCAGAACCATAAAGCGCAGCAGCAGATGCACCTTTTAGAATAGAAATATTATCAATATCTGCAGGGTTAATATCCAAAAGTCCGTTCCCTCTTAGTCTTTGGTCTTGTGAGTAAGAGTTATTGGTTACTTCTTCGTTTCGGATAGGCACGCCATCCAATACGATCAAAGGTTGGTTTTTACCAGTAATGGAGTTAATCCCACGTACTTGAATATTAACCGCTGAAGTGGCACCACCGGCACCGGTTTGAATCCTTACACCAGGTGCTTTACCATATAAAGCTGAAGCTACGTTAGGCGTACCCACTTTCACCAATTCATCGGATTTAACCGTGGTAGTTGCATAACCTAGAGCCTTTTGCTCCTTGGCCATACCAAAAGCAGTTACTACATATTCGTCAAGCGCAGCAGCTTCTTCTTCCAAAACAATGTCGAATTCTGTCTGATTGCCAACTGAAATCGTTTGCGAAGTAAAACCAAGAAAAGAGATAACCAAAGTAGAATTGGCAGGTACATCTAAAGTAAACTTACCGTCCAAATCAGTAATGGTACCAACGCTTTTTCCTTGGATGGTAACAGCGGCGCCAGGCAATGGTTCTCCATTACTGTCCTTTACGGTTCCTTTAATAGTGATATCAGCTTTGTTGATACTGATAACATCATTAAAAACGGGAGCATTTTCTAATACATTTGCCGAAGCATGTCCAGAAAACACCAGACCTACCAGCATACTCTGGGCTAGTAAGACCTTACTTTTCCTCGTGAAAGGCAAATTGGGTTTAGTTTTTCGGGTAATTAGTTTTTTCATATTTAATTGTTTAGATCAAAGAGTTGTCCATTGAGATAATTTCAAATACGCATCAATTAATTTTTAATACCATTCTCTATAGCACGCCATAAAGACTTCAAACCTGGAATAAACCAGTAACCGGAAACACAAAACCATTGTCCTTTCAAGTTTTTTAGATTAACAAAATCCTAAACTAATTACCTGATTAAAAACAATAATTTAACATTTCATATAGCACTTATTAAAATATTTTAACACCACCAAAGTAGAAAGATATTTCATTGATTCAAAAATAATTTTCAAAATGTTTGCGCACACACTATAATTGTTTGCGCACACATAAAAACAAAATAAAAGTCAAGTTTATGTGAAAAGGGCATTATTTTAAGATTTATTAACTTTTATTCATTTTTATTCCCTGCCTGTTAATTTTTTGCTTGCCTTTAAAAATTAAAATTGACAATTTGACAATTCAGCAGTTTCACAAAATCTAATACCTTTCAGTATTGTATAGTGACGGATTAAAAAAAGTCCTTAAATTCATTAAAATGTATTTCACCCTAAATCCAAATTCACCGAAAATCAAGAATGGAGAAAAATAAAATAATCAGGATCAAAGATATTGCTAAATTATCGGGTGTCTCCGTTGGTACGGTAGATAGGGTAATTCATAAAAGAGGCAAGGTATCGGATGAAGCCCGTAAAAAGGTGGAGAAAATCTTGAAAGAAATCGACTACACCCCAAACCTTCTCGCCAAGACCTTAGGCTCAAATAAGACCAATAAAATAGCAATACTGGTTCCTCATCCTGAGGAAGATCCTTATTGGAAACTCTCCTTGGACAACCTTGATGCTGCCAAAAAAGAATGGCAACCCTACCAAATGCAAATAGAAACGTATTTCTTCAAATTAAATGATGAGCAATCATTTAAAAAGGCTGCCAAAAATGTACTGAAGAATAAACCGGACGCCATCATTAGTGCCCCTATTTTCCTTAATGTGGCCTTGGATTTTTTTAATGAAATAGAAGACCTTGGAATTCCCTATGTACATTTTAACACCATGATCAATGGCGTTTCTCCTCTTGCCTTTATTGGACAAGACCTATATCAAAGTGGACAATTGGCTGGTTCTTTGATAGCCCTGTCTACACCATCACCTTCAGGAACTGTAGCCATCCTGCACATTAGTGAAAAAGTCCAGCACTCTGTTCACTTTATTGAAAAAGAAAGGGGATTTAGGGATTATTTCAAGGAGCATCAATTCAATAAAATGGAGGTGGTATCTATAATTATTGAGGGTGATGATATGAAATCTTTTGAATCCAAACTAGTAGAGGCCATTAAATCCAATGATATCAAGGGATTGTTTATCCCTACTTCCTCGGGAGCCAAACTAACCGCTAATATTATTAGTAAATACAAGCTTCCTAATATTTGTATAGTAGGATATGATTTATTGAAGGAGAATATAGAATTATTAAAATCAGGTCAGATTAATTTTCTGATCAACCAAAACCCAAACAAACAAGTCAATAGGGGGATTTACCACCTTGCCAATCATCTATTATTCAAAAAAGAACCGCCAAATTTAGAACTCTTTCCCCTAGAAATAATCACCAAACATAACCTCGACTCTTATATCAAATCCAATCTCCATTAAGCCTTACCATGATTTAGAATTTTCTTTAAGTTGGAATGACCTGGAAATATTAAAGCCAAAGTGGATGTCTCCATCCCAAAAATTCCCTGTAGTACCTGGTAGAAACCCCGTTTCTGTCATCGATTGGGCATTGGTCAGCTGAAGCT
Organism: Echinicola marina; assembly: GCF_020463795.1. Lineage (NCBI taxonomy): Bacteria > Pseudomonadati > Bacteroidota > Cytophagia > Cytophagales > Cyclobacteriaceae > Echinicola > Echinicola marina. The sequence continues at coordinate 5,036,107 of NZ_CP080025.1, forward strand.
GAAAAACATGACCTCCAGTTTCAATATCAAAACCAATGGCAAAAACATTATACGAGTCATTATCCTTATTGGGATTGATGCGGTAATAGTACTCCAAATTCAAAGAGGTCCGCTTAGTGAGCTTAAAGCTGCCTCCTGCCCCTAAGGCAATAAGGTCATTTTTGTCCTCCCTGCTCGGCACTAAATTTTGATGGACATAGCTCGGCATCAACTGCAGAGAAACATGTTCCGAAAACTTTCTAGCCATCAATAATTGATGGGCATAAGAAAGCCTTCTTTGAAAATTCAGAGGTAGCTCGGGCCTTTTAAAAGTATTTATAGCCATGCTGGAATACCAGGTCAAAGAAAGGGGAATACTTTTACTTCCCGATTGCTGCTGCATCAAATTATATTTTACAAAACCATCATAAACCTTTTGGAACGAATTTCTTCCAATACCCAAGGTCATACGATCAGTAAAAGCATATTCCAAACCCAGCCTAATATTGGCCTCATCCAAACCAAAAAAATTATAAGCACCTGAATTCAACCTACCAAAGCGATGGGATATCATAAAATCAAGGTTTCCCGCACCCCTGGTCATGATACTATGACCATTGATCAACCGTGTTCCTTTAAATGTTCCCAAAGCAACATCTTTCATAGGTGGGGCTTCTTGCTTTAACTGCTCTAACAAACTGTCCTGTGCCATTACATGCGTCAACTGGCCAAAAACACCAAAAAAAAATGTTCCTAACACCAAACAAACTACTTCTAAATTTTTCATCCTTCTACAAATTTAAAATAAACAGTGACCTCCACTTCCTCTGCAATTTTCTGAAACAAAATTTTGGGAATGGCTATGTTATAATCCACCAAAACAATGGGAAAAACAGCTTTCATCATTATTGCTTCTCCTTTTTTCTCAAATGTCCCCACTTCCTCCATTTCCTGGCTTTCTCCATGGATGGACATGGTCCCCTTGACCCGTACTTCTTGTTCACCTGATTTTCCCAAGTCATAGTCCATCACCTTACCTTCAAAAGTCGCTCTTGGATATTTTTCGGACTCCATGAAGTTTTCATTAAAATGTTCTTGCATCAGTGATTTGGCAAATCGAAAGCCCTTGATTTGAACCACAAATGCTATGGCACCATTCTCACCATTGAACACACCTATAACTTCCTCATTTTTTGCCTTGATATCCTCCAAGGGAGCGCTGGAGAAAAAGCTGACTTCTGAAGACTCCGTTCGAAATGCTTGTCCATATATTGGAGAGGCAATCAAGCATAACATCATGACGATTAAATTAGCTTTCATGACCATTTTATTTAATTGTTTTGGGCACCATTAGCCACCCAGCAGTATATATCATCTTTTTGAGCCTGTGTCAATGTCAGACCGGAACTTGCCTCGGGCATAAAACCACTTTCTGTATAATTCCTAATCTGATTGGCATTTTGGATAATATTAGCTGTCACCGTCAGGTCCACCCTGCCCGTTCCTGCCACATGGCATCCAGAAATAGCGCAATTATTTTCAATTATTGTGGACACCTCCCCTGACAATGTCGCCACATTATCATCACACCTATCCCCTCCATTAGGATTGTTTGGCATAAGATCCTCTTCACTTTCACTTCCACAAGCCATCACCCCTAAGAGCAGACAGCCAATCAATAAGATTTTTGAACCTTTCATAATAATCATGTTTAACTTGGTCTTTTATTTGAAGCATAAAGAGAGGACAGTTCTTCAGGGGAACTGTCCTCACACAACATTGGCTAGTATCCGGGAACACCTCCACCATTTCCACCATTGGATGTCCCACTGGCATTACTACCAATATTCCCTTGGGCGACTAATGTCGATAACTCTGAAGCGCTCAAATGAACGTTTACATAGCCATCAAATGCAATCAACTCCTCATAAGTGATTGCTGCCCCATCATTTTTTTCCGTTACCAAAGTGCTACTTTCTCCCGTGGTTCCGTCCACATTTGTCAGATCGATCACTATGCCTCCACCTTCACTGGCAGAATTGGCATGTATATGTGAAGGATGTGAGTTTCCGGCAGTGGTACCTGATAGATCTATCTCTATCAAGGTAAAGCCATCAGTCTGTCTGGTGAAAGTAACTGTACCAGATACACCTGACTCTCCCACTGCATTTAAATTATAGACTTTCTTTTGCACTTGTGGACTAGGATCATCGTCATCATCGTCACCACAGGCCACTAGTCCTGCAGTCAACAATAATATCATTCCCAGCAACCAAAATCTCTTGTACTTTTCCATGACCTTATTTTTAAATTTTCTCAATAATTATTGGGCAATACTTCTCCACCTCACCTTTTCACCTCATTTTTTTTTGAGGCAAATGATGAGTCACCATTTTCTAAAACCGATTGTTTAATTAAATAGCTACCATTTATATTTCAAGCCAATCAGCGCTCCTGCACTCTTTAGACTTACCTGCCCTTCTCCTACCCCATTTAGAGGTAATTTCAAATAGGGCTCAACTTGTATAGATAGTTTTTCGGATAGTCTCCTTTCGTACCCCATACTTAAATTAAGCACCTGGAAAAAATGTTGATTTTTATTATTGACTTCCAAGTTTTCGTAATTGGGATAATAAGAACTATAACCATTGATCAACTGATACTTTTCTTTCAACATCAAATAGGAAGACAAGCCTGCACTGGCATACCACCTATCCATCGGGCCATTTATGGCATAAAAACGAATATTAAGAGGAATGTCCAACACATAACAATCCCCTTCTACCCAGGTGGTAGGCATAGAGCTTGGATAGGAGAATTGATAGCCATTACTGGTACCATAAGTCTTAAAGGAATATAATCCCCCAAAATTCAGACTCCACTTTGGGAGAAAATAATATTCAAGATTTATCCCAACACTCGTCCCCACTCCCCTTACTTCCTTCAGTTTTAAGGCACTTACATCTGGAGAAAACAATAATGCAAAACTCCACCTTTGTGCGATATCACTACCTTCCTTTTTAACCGGAGGGGCTCCATACCCCTCTCTGTCAAATACCAATCTCACTTCTTTGTCCTGCTCAAATGAAGGCTGCCTTTTTCTAATCGAGCCAGGGACTAAGTCCTCCCTATTTCGTTTTGATGAGGGATAATTGGATCCATTTCCATCAAATTCTAATCTATCCATTTCTGAAGAAAGCCTATTAGCTATTAAGCCTACATTTGCCATTGATTCTTGATTACCATCTATTTGATCAACATTCTCTTCCTCTCCTATTAATTTTATCTCCTGATCAGTTTCTAATATTGATTTTGCCGGATCGGAAGTATTACCATTAGTTACCTGATGGCTTTCCTGCATCGTCTCATTGGATTTTATTCCCGAATGAGTGCCCTCCAGAACTCCCATGCCCCACCAACTGAATGGTACGAGCAGCGCCAATCCCAATCCTAACAAAAACCATTTGCTTTGAAAAAAACCACCAGCTTTCCCATTATTGGGCAATCGGCTCATCTTTTCCTGCATTTTGTCCCAATCCTCTTTCACAAAAGGGATCTGAGGCTCTTCTAAGCCTTTCCGGAAGGAATCATCCAGCTCCTTATCGCTCATATCTGGCCAGTCTTTTTTCATGATCCCTTTTTAGTAGTTCCCTTAAATTCATTCTTGCCCGTGAAAGGTTGGACTTCGACGCTCCTTCACTGATACCAAGCAACTCACTTATTTCTAAATGCGAATACCCCTCAATCACATATAAATTGAAAACAGTCCTGTACATTGGCGACAAGCTTTGCACAAGGTTTATCAATTCATCATAGGAAAGTTCATTGATTATATTGCCCTGCTTGTCGCTAATTTCAGCTGCTTCATCTAGACTCAAATCATGATGGTTATTTAATTGGCTCCTATTATGATTAATGGCGGTATTGATCAGAATTCTCCTGAACCAAGCCTTAAAAGCGTATTGTTCATCATATTGCTGGATTTTGGTAAACACCTTCATGAAGCTATCATTCAACACCTCCACCGCGTCATTTCTATTAGCCGTGTAACGTAAACAAACACTCATACCATAACTGTAAAACTGCTTATACAACAGTTCTTGAGACTTGCCCTCATTTTTTAAGAGTCCCCTTATTATCCTTTTGTCCGGTTCTTTGTTCACAATAGAAATGGTTCAATTGCCTATACAAGACATTCTTTGAAAGGGTTGCGTCAACATTCAAATATTTCTCCCTTTATAATAATAAAACGATTATATACCGAAAAATTGACTATTGACCATATCATGATCGAAAAAATATAGAAAACAAAATATATCGTTTAAAGAACCTGCTTCAAAAAGCTAAAAACAATATCTTAATTAGATTCTACAGTAAGGACCTATTAAAACAACAGAGGATCTCACATTAACCCTATACAACCAATTATTTACAAATGGTCATACTAGCTGGAATTCCATTTGAAGGGTCAAAAACCTCTAATGCAGGACTTAAAAAATGAATACCCAAACCCAAACCTCTGATAACAAATAATAAACCTATGAGTATGGCAAAATAAGGCATAAACCTAAAAAGCCTCGTCCTCCAATCTGCACTGAATAGATTTCCACTTAGCATCAAAGCCAATAATAATGGGATGGTACCTATTCCAAAACTAGCCATATAAATGGCTCCTTCCACAGGTCCCGCCATGGCCATAGACCCTAATAATGCTATATAAACCATTCCACAGGGTAAAATCCCATTGACCAATCCTGTCATAAAAAAAGCCTTTGCCCCTCCTTTTTTCAACCAATATCCCAAAGCACTTTTAACCTTAGCCACAAGCTGATAAGCCCCTCCTTTTGCAAGGGCCCTTTCGCTCTTTTTATACATAAACGCAAAAAGAATTATCAAAAGCCCAAGACCAATAGAAACCCATTGTTGAAAACCTGCCAACTCCAAACCCAAACCGATGCTACCAGCAATCAAGCCCAAAATGGAATAAGTCATGGTCCTCCCCAGGTTATACCATACCTTTTTCATCACTGCCTTTTGCTTATCTGTACTTGATACCGCCAAGGCGATGGGGCCACACATCCCCAAACAATGAAAAGAACCTAAAAACCCCAATAAAAATGCTGTCCAGATCATCAGAGGCTAATTTTCAATTCTTCAAAATATTCCTTTCCAGCATTGGTCCAGGCGATCTTCACCTTCCAATAGCCTTGCTCCAATTTATTAAGGCTGATTTTCTTCTCTTCTGACTGGTCAATCTCAAAATTGAATTCCTGATCCAGTCGGGCATCTGAAGGCCTAAACAACCAAACAGTTCCTTTCACACCATCATCCAAGTGAATATTTAATTCCTTTTCTGAAGGATCATAATCCATCACCTTTTCTGACAATAATGCCGCATTGGAAACCTTTTCAATTTGTTCCTGATATTTGATTTCAGCCTCGTAATAATTTTCTGTAACCAAATGAATATCATCCTGTTTGATGCAAATTCCCACCATGGTAAAAACAATGGCTGCAAATACAACAAATACCAATACTATCGAATTTCCCCAGTTCATAATCTATTGATTTTAAATAACCCTATTTTGGCATTGGTGCCATAAAATTGGTTTTGATTTCATCGATTACTTCACCATTTTGAAGTAATAATAATTCCACTTCCTGGTTAATTTCTGTTACCTCATTGGCATCGATTACCAGAAAGAACCTACCCTCCACCTTGGATTGTCCATCCAATATCCAATTTCCTTCATCACTTGCCTCTACCATATATTTATCGTTGGATGATTTTATTTGTACGTTTTGTACATCAAAGGTTTTGTTTATGAAGGTCACCTCGTAAAGGTTACTGATTTGACCATCAGTCCTTTCTTGATAAGTCATTCCTCTAAACCTAGTAATCGTAGCTGACATTTCAGTTCTGGTCACGAGCAATCCCACAAAGGCTACTACTAGAATCAATAAAACAGCTATATAACCTATTACCCTCGGTGTGATCAATTTTTGATGTCCTTCCTTGATACTATTTTCAGAAGCATAACGAATCAAGCCCTTGGGTCTATCCACCTTCACCATCACCTCATCACAAGCATCTATGCATGCGGTACAGTTGACACATTCCATTTGTACCCCATTCCTAATATCAATGCCAGTAGGACAAACCTGCACGCATAAACTACAATCTACACAATCTCCTTTAGCGGATTTTCCGGGGTCTTTCTTATTGATTTTCCCCCTCGGTTCTCCCAGTAAGTAATCATAGGATACATTGATGGAATTGGTGTCCAATAAAACTCCTTGCAGCCTACCATAAGGACAAACCACTGTACAGGCCTGCTCCCTAAACCAAGAAAATACAAAGAGAAAGATCCCGGTAAATGCCAGTAAGCCCATGAATCCTGTTAAATGGGCCGAAGGCGGACTGCTGATGATTTCCAAGGTTTGATCCACCCCTATAAGGTAGGCCATTACCAGATGGGAAATCAAAAGGGAGATGAGCAAGAACAATGTCATTTTGCCTCCCTTTTTCAATATTTTTTCCTGGTTCCAAGGCTGGGCATTCAAACGTTTTTGTTGATTGGCATCCCCTTCAATCCAATACTCGATTTTGCGGAACACCATCTCCATAAACAGGGTCTGAGGACAGGCCCAACCACAAAATACCCTACCAAAAACTACTGTAAACAGGATGATAAAGACAAAGAATATAAGCAACAAGAACAACAGAATATGCGTATCCTGAGGCCAAAACACCTGCCCGAATATGATAAATTTCCTTTCGAAAATATTCAGTAAAAGAAAAGGTTTTCCTCCAATCTTTAGAAATGGACCTGCAAATAAAATCGCTAATAGAATCCAGGAAACATAAGTTCTCCATTTATAGAAAAAACCACTTACCTTTTTGGGATATACCCAATTCCTTCCTCCATCGTCCTTTACTGTGGAAAGGGAATCTCTAAAGGCCTCTGATTTATTTTGTTGATCCTGGGACATGGTTATTTTTTTTTGTAAGGGGCAGCTTATACTGCCCCCGTTATTATTTAGCCATTAACTTGTACGCTATCTGAAACAGTCTCCTCTCCGCCTGTTTCTCCATCAGTTTCACGAACATATTCTTCACCTTGAGGTTCCTTAGGATTGGACGGAGTCGTTCCCTCTAGTGAGAGTACAAAATTCGCTACTTGCTGGATCTCTTCCGGACTTAACTGGTCCTGCCATGGAATCATCCCCTTCTCTGGAACACCATATTTAATTACCGTAAATACATCAGAAATACTTCCTCCATGCAACCAAAATACATCCGTCAGGTTTGGTCCTACTCCACCGCCTCCATCTGCGGCATGGCAGGCCACACAGTTATTTTGAAAAATGGCACCACCAATCTCTAAGACCGTCTGTGATTGATCAAAGGCAACATTGCTTTCATCGATCGAAGCCAGGGCCAAGGCTTTCCGCTCCTCAGCAGCAATGGCTTCCTCTGCCAGTTCAGCCTGATATTCCTCCGTAGGTGATTTACCAAATCCCACATTGGTATTGTTCACCAAATAAACTACCGCAAACAATATGGAACCATAAAACACGTACTTTAACCAAGGAGGCATAAAATTATCCAACTCAACTATACCATCATAACTATGATCCATTTGTATCTCCTCTTCATCCTCAATAGGCTTAAGCTTTCCTGTGACGAATTTCTCCTTGAAATTTTCCCACCAGCTTGGCTCTTTGGCCATTTCAGGATTTTCCTGATTTAATATATTGACAATAAAGCTGGCCAGATAAATCAATAAAATCATCAACAAGACCATCAGTCCAAGGACCACCATGATGATGATCAATAAGGTCAACTGACTGCTATCCATCTCTCCCAATGATTCCATCCATCCCCTTTCAGCCTCTTGGGCCATCGCTGATTGGGTGATAAGTGCCAACATGGACACCATAAGTGCTATTTTAGTTTTTTTCATGGCTCACATAATTTGGGTTATCATCCTCCATCGGAAGGGATTTCATATGATCTATATACTGCTTATCTGCTTTTACCACCCACCAAGCAACACCGATAAAAAACAGTACAAAAATGAGCAAAGACAAAATGGGATAAATCTCCACGTTCTCTATTGAGGTTAAAATTTCCTTTTTCATGACTTTTGGAGTTATTTAGCGATACTTTCTTCTGATGTCGGAGCATCCGTTTTCTTGATGTCCGTTCCTAGTCGCTGTAAATAGGCGATCAATGCCACGATCTCAGCTTCTGGTTTTACTTCTATACCTGCATCTGAAAGTCCGGAAGCAATTCCCTGGGCTTGTTCGTGCAGATCTTTCATGGCCTGTTCATCTGCATAACCATCTGGATACGGTACCCCGAGTTGTTGCATGGTCCTAATTTTGTCAGGCATGTCTAAATGGTCCATGGAATTGGTGATCATCCATGGGTAAGAAGGCATGGTGGAGCCGGGAGACATGGTCCTTGGGTCTAACATATGATGATAATGCCAACTATCTGGATATTTCTTTCCTACCCTGTGCAAATCTGGCCCAGTACGCTTAGACCCCCAAAGGAACGGTCTGTCATAAACGAATTCACCCGCTTTGGAATATTCACCATATCGCTCCGTTTCAGACCTGAAAGGCCGAATCATCTGTGAATGACATCCTACACAACCATTAGAGATATAAAGGTCTCTTCCCTGCAGTTCTAGCGGAGTATAGGGTTCTACACTGCTGATAGTTGGTACATTGGATTTCACCAACAAGGTTGGGACAATCTCAATCACTGCTCCTATAAGTATGGCTACTGTGGCCAAAATGGTAAAGAAGATGGGTTTTCTCTCCCAGGCATGGTGCCAGTATTCACCTTTTTTCGGTACAAACTTGGTAAGGGCAGGTGCCTCATCAGGCTCTTCAGCTTGGAAAACACCAATTTTGGAAGTCTTGATAAGGTTATAAACCATCACGATGGCCCCAGTCAGGTAAAGTACCCCACCAAATGCCCTTAGCATATACATGGGAACAATTTCAAGCACTGTTTCAAGGAAATTTGGATAGGCCAATCTTCCCATCTCATTGAACTCTTTCCACATCAAGCTTTGAGTCAAGGCTGCGACATACATAGGCAGGGCATAGAAAACTATCCCGAGGGTACCCAACCAGAAGTGGGTGTTCGCCAATTTAGTAGAGTACAATTTTGTTTTCCACATCTTAGGCCATAGCCAGTAAAGCATACCAAAGGTCAAGAAACCATTCCAGCCCAAGGCGCCAATATGTACGTGTGCAACGATCCAATCAGTATAGTGCGCAATGGCGTTTACATTTTTCAAGGATAATAAAGGCCCTTCAAATGTAGCCATACCGTAAGCGGTCACCGCCACGACCATAAACTTAAGTACCGGGTCAACCCTCACTTTGTCCCAAGCTCCTCTTAGTGTCAATAGGCCATTGACCATACCGCCCCAAGATGGAGCAATTAACATCACCGAGAAAGCTACCCCGAGCACCTGGGCCCAGTTGGGCAATGCGGTATATAACAGGTGATGAGGCCCTGCCCAGATATACAGAAAGATCAAGGACCAGAAGTGAACGATAGAAAGCTTATAGGAATAAACTGGCCTATTGGCTGCTTTGGGAAGGAAATAATACATCAATCCCAAATAAGGTGTGGTCAAGAAGAAAGCCACGGCATTATGACCGTACCACCACTGAACCAAGGCGTCTTGAACACCGGCATAGGCAGAATAACTTTTAAAGAAAGAAACTGGCAAGGCCAAAGAATTAAAAATATGCAGTACTGCGACGGTTACAAATGAGGCCAAGTAAAACCAAATGGCCACATACATATGTCTTTCCCTACGCTTAAGCAATGTACCGATCATATTGGCACCAAATGCCACCCACACCACAGCAATACCAATATCAATAGGCCATTCCAATTCTGCATATTCCTTTGAAGTGGTCAAACCTAGCGGCAAGGTGATCGCTGCAGCTAGGATAATCAGCTGCCAGCCCCAGAAATTGATCCAGCTAAGCGCATCACTCCACATCCTGGCCTTCAGCAACCGAGGCATGGAATAGTACACGCCGGCGAAAATGGCATTTCCCACAAAGGCAAAAATCACCGCATTGGTATGCAAGGGACGAATTCTACCAAATGTGGTATAAGGATTTCCCATGTTGGCCTCGGGAAGAAAAAGCTGGATGGCAGCCAATATCCCAACCAGCATTCCGACTAAGCCCCAAACTATGGTGGCTGCTCCAAAGTACTTTACGATTTTATTATCGTAACTGAACTTTTCTAGTATTACTTCTGACATACTTTATTTGGTTTTAGGTGACGGTTTAGGCTTAACCGTTTTTTGGTTTTTATGTGTATCAAATAGAATTCTTACCGACGGGGTGTAAGTATCGTCAAACTGACCTTTCTTCATGGCCCTGAAAAACAGGAACAAAAAGCTAGAAGCCAAAACCAAACTCACCCCGATCAAAATGAATATTACTTCCATAAATAATTGTTTTTACTTCCCTTTCTCATCGCTAGATAATTGATCATAACTGTGGTAAATACCACCACCGAAATACTACTCAGTGGCATCAAAACCGCACAAATAACAGGACTTAGCAGGCCTTGGACAGCCAAGCTGATCCCAACAATATTGTATAGAAAGCTGAGTACAAAACTCGCCTTAATCACATTCCTGCTTTCCTTTGCCAATGCTATAAATTGAGGTAAATGGCCTATTACATCGGCGTCCATAATAGCATCACTGGCAGGAGAGAAATGAGTGGATTGACTGGTTACTGCAATCCCCACCCTGCTTTCCTGCAAGGCACCTGCATCATTCAATCCATCTCCAACCATCACCGTCTTATTCCCTCCATCATTCAAGAATTTGATGTATTGCAGCTTTTCTTTTGGGCTTTGGTTAAAATTCATCTTCACCGCTGGCCCAAATGCCTTTTGAAGATTTTCGCGGTCCTGGTCCTGATCACCGGAAAGCAAGTGAACTTGGCCCATATCTTTCAATTGATCCATGGTCTTAACCACTCCATTCCTCAATCCACTTTGGATATGAAAGTATCCCTTTACTTCTCCCCCGATGGATAAATAAATCCTATTACCAAAACCCTTGGTTCTAACATCACCGATCCCCAACCACTTGGCCGAACCTAAGCGCACTATCTCGCCATTATAAATAGCTTCAATCCCCTTTCCAGAAAACTCTTCTATCCCTTCCACATAAGCAGGCTTAATACCTCCCAACCATACATTTAGCCTATTACTTAGGGCATGAACGGAATGTTGGACCATAGCTTTGAGTACTGATTTATGCTCATCGTCCAAACAAAACCCTATATAGTCTACTTTAGCCGCTGCAGGATCTGTAAGCGTTCCTGTTTTATCGAAAATATAGGTATCTGATTTTGCCAGTTGCTCTACCACATGGCTGTTCTTCAAATAAAATTTCCTATTCCCAAAAACCCTCAATGTATTACCCAAGGTAAAAGGAGTGGACATCGCCAATGCACATGGGCAGGCTACAATTAAAACACTGGTGAATGTTTTCATGGCCAAGGAAACATCCCTTTGAATCCAAAAAGCTAGTGAACCAAAAGCCACCATCAGCACCACCAAGGTAAACTTCCCACTGATGGCATTGGCCAATGATTCCAGTTCCTTTGATTTTTCGATTTGAAAACTATCTTGATTCCATAAATCAGTAAGATAACCTTGGGATGGGGCTTTTTGTACATTCAAAAGCAAAGCGCCTGCCTGCTGCCTACCTCCTGCATAAATCAAGGATCCTTTCTTCACAGAAACAGGCACTTCCTCCCCTGTCACAAAACTGTAATCAATTTGGGCCTCTCCTTCCAGCAACAAACTGTCCGCTGGAATCAACTCACCATGACGAATCTTCAAGGTATCCCCTACTTTTATTTTAGGAAGCGAAACAACCTCTTCCCCTTTATTCCCCAAGCGGGTTACAGCCAATGGGAAGTAGGACTTATAATCCCTGTCAAAAGCAAGACGGTCATAGGTTTTTTGCTGAAAATATTTCCCGATCAATAGAAAAAACAATAGCCCCCCTATAGAATCGAAATAACCGCTTCCCCCTAACGCTATTACTTCATAAAGGCTATAAACAAATAAGGAAATGATTCCCATAACAATGGGGACATCCATATTAACACGACCAGAACGCAGAGAGTACCATGCTGACCTATAGTAATCTGTAGCTGAATAAAATATAACCGGAAGTGACAAGGCTATATTGAGCTGGACAAAGAGGCCTCTAAAATTCTCTTCCAATAATGACACTTCACTGAAATACTCAGGCAAACTGAAAAACATCATATTGCCAAAGCAAAATCCAGCTACTGCCAATTTATAGATCAATCTCCTGTCAATTCTATCCTTAGGCTTTTTCTCCAATGCATCTAACTGGATGCTAGGCTCATAGCCGATTTTGGACAATAACCTTACCAGCTCTTTAAGGTTTAGGGACTTATGAAGGAATTTGATGTGTACCTCTTTTTTCACATAATCCACCCTAGATTCAAAAATATGCTCATTTAACCTATGTAGATTTTCCAATAACCATACACAGGAGGCACAATGTATCGCAGGGATATCAAATGAAATATGCGTTTCCTTCTCGTTTTGAAAATCTATTAGTTTTTGGATTACTTCAGGTTCTTCTAAGTAATCAAATCGATTGACTGATTTATTATTGTTGGTGTTTTTTATACCCGGCTTCTCACCATATTCATAATAACTGCTAAGGCCATTTTCATTCAACACTTCATAAACCAACTTACAGCCTGGACAACAAAAATCCTTTTCATCATAGCGAAGGGACTCGTCCAAACACTGTTCTCCACAGTGGAAGCACAAAGTATTATTTCTTTCTTTAACTTCCTTCATGTTCATTGGTGATTCTGTATCAATTTAACTATAAATAATCCTGTTTTAAAATTTTCATGAAATAATATTGGGGCAATTATGCCAAATAAAACGACAGGTTATCATACCAAAACCCTCCTTTATAAAAGTGAAATAGGACTTTAGCCAAATCAGCTTGGTAAGCTTTAGAGGTTACTAGCATGGTGGATTTGTTTTTGGTAGCATAAGACCAGAAATCCCCGATTTTCCTAAAGTTGAATTTTATAAAGCTGGTTTCACTGGTATAATTCCTGATTAATTGAATCAGTGCCTGCTCTTCTTGTAGCTTCGATTTAGGAATGAAACTTGGAGAAATTATAGTGGCTTGGCTATGCTTAATATGTAATTCAAACTTCTCTAGAAATCCATGGATGATATGGGCAGAATCTTGGGTTCCATCATAGTGAAACAGGAGTTTTTCGAAGGACAACTGCTGGTCAAACAACAATAATGGAATGGCGCAAGGCTTTTTCTCCAGCATCTGCGGCTGCTCCTGCCCATGAAGCCAGTCCAGTACCTTGGGCAGCTTGGCCATTATCATATAGATATTTTTCTCCTCATGATTCAAAACTCCCTCAACCGGCCCATGATCAAAAAAGTCCCGCTGCATCTTCTGCTCGTATACAGGAGCCAATATATCAGCGGGTATTTCCAGGTAATTATGAATGTTGCCTTTCATCTGTAATCAATTAAAGATTTAAGACAAATTTAATCTGCTTTGAGCCGAGGATTTATGACTTTTAAAAAGCCAAAAACTGATAAAAATCATATTTCAAACAAAAGCCCAAACAATATCTGTTTGGGCTTTTGTTTGAAATACAGGATGTACCAGCATCAATTATTATAAAAATCAGATAGCCTGGCCAATCCTTTTCTGTCTAAAACAATAATTTTTTTCCCTTCAAACTTTATCAGCTTATCTTTTTTAAATTCAGATAGCAATCTGATCACCGTTTCGGTGGCGGTTCCTACTAAACCCGCTATTTCTTCCCGGGTCAGGACCAGATCAATTTTTCTATTTTCACCGCCATCTACCCCATAGGAATCGGAAAGTTTGATCAAAGTAAATGCCAGCCTTTCCCTGATGGTTTTTTGGGTAGCATCGGTCAATTGCTCCTCCATCAATCCCAAACTTTGGCATACTGCTTTGGTCAATCTTCTATGAAAATTATTGTCCTCAGCGATAAGCTTTAGAAAAGTTTCTTTGGGAATAAAACATATTTTTGCATCCTCCACAATGGTGGCTGAATTCAAGTAAGCCTCTTCACCCAGCAAAGAGGTATAGCCTAGAAAGTCTCCTTTTTGTGCCAATCGGATAATTTGTTCCTTCCCATTAGATGCTGTTTTAAAAACTTTTACAATTCCAGAGCTTACACAAAAAACCCCCAAAGGTTTTGTGCCCTCATAAAACAGCATCTGGCCCTTTTTATGGGATATAAGATTTTTGCTGTCCGATAAATTACATAAATGCTCTTCAGATAAACCTGAAAACATGGAAAATTTACGGCTTAAGCATAATTCACATGGTGTATTCTTTATTGTCATGAACCTAAAAATTAATTAACATCACAAAGCTATGTTATAAACCTATTAAAAAAAGATGACTTTTATCATAATAAATTCCCTTTAGTGTTATTTGACGATTCAGATTTTAAAAATAATTTGAACTCAACGGTGACGCTGTCTTTTACCTTGATGGCTCCAAAGAACTTCCTAGGGGCTTCCAGACCAAAATCTGAAAACAAAAATGAGTGGCTGCCTTCAAGTTTTAAAACCCCATCATCTGTTTTTTGTATTTCACAGTCTATTTTAATTTTTTTATGAACCTGAACCAAAGTAACGATAGCCTCCCCACTGATGACATTACCCATACCATGGACTTTTTCAAGATGTAAAAATTCCATACCAATATAGGGGTGCTGATCAGCCTTAATAGTAGTCTGAAAATCCTTGGTCATTATATTATTGGCACAATCGAAACTGCTTGCAGGCACTTTTATCTTCCCGCTCCAGCTGATGTTGCCGTCACTTGAATACCTTTCATAAATTTTGTCATCACCAAAATAATTATCAGACATGCAATAGTAGCTATTGACATTCGTAGTACCTGCAATACCCAGCTCACTTTCCTCAAGAATATGCCACATGATTATTTTAGGTTCCTTTGGCTTAATCGGCAAAAGAAGAACACCAATAAATGCGAGTAATTTAAACATAATACCTTGATTTATAATTGAACCATTTTATGAATGCAAAAGAAGAGTACCGATCTGCCCGATACTCTTCCAAGGTTTATGAGATCATAAATGTTTAGAAGCTTATCGCGGCTTCAATATTCAGTCCGTCAAATTTTGCTCCGTTGTATTTAGAGTCTGCCGCAAATCCTTCATATTTTTGGTTTACGTATTCAATTTTAGCAACAATGTTTTTGGTCATAAACCAGCCACCGCCTATATTGAACCTTTCAATGGCTATACTTGGGTCATCTGCATTTGCCTCCCCTTTTACTTTATTATACCTACCTCCGAAATATAATTGCTCACGAGAACCAAACCTGTACAGCAATTCGCCTGCAAGTTGGGTATACTGACCATCACCCTGTTCCTCACTGTTCATGGCTGATTCATATATCCCGAAAAATTCCAATCCCTTGTATTTCACAAATGGATTAATTTGAATGGCAGTAAGTTGGTTAAATCTCGGATTAAAGCGGCCTTCAAAATCAGATCCGCCATCTTCTATTGTATGCAGCACACTATAATATCTAGATCCTGCACGGTCGCCTCCATATAGTGAGGTTCCAGTAGTAAGTCCTTGGTTGGTATACCATGAACCTGTCAACCTAAACCTCAAATCTTCAGCAAGATAATCATCATAACCTACTTTTCCATAGAACGAAAGCTTATTGTCAGAATTTTGGTTGGAGACCACAGACTGATTGAGTTTTCCGTTAGAAATAGCTAGCATAGCCAAGAACCCGTTATTTTGTAGGGTTACTTCGGCAAAAGCCTCGGTAGCAAAGGAATCCATGATATAATTCCCTACGAATGGGTTAAAAATAGCCCTGGCATTATCTGTTCTTCTAAAGTGTGCATCACCATAGTTGATCTCATCCATCCCTACCTTAATGGTAGCATATTTCATCAATCCCTCTAGAAATCCTTCAGAAACAAAGTCCAATTTATCCAACTGTAAATATCCCCCTTTTACCCAAGCTTCTGAGTGGTGTCTTGCAGAAAGATAGGTTCTCAAATGCATTCTGACACCGTCCTCTAATTGAACATCAAGGTTTAGGTTGGCAGTAGGAAGGTTTAGATTTGACTCCAGATCCACCAAATTATTCAGGCTATTTTCCTGATTAATTCCCTGAAATTGTAACGCGAAATCACCGCCTACTTTTACCCTCAGCCCCTCAAAGGTAGCAACTGAATCTTTGCTGGTCTCAAAAACATTGACCCCATAGCTATTATCAGCTCTGTAATATTGTAAAGACTTTTGGGCCTGTACCACAGAAGTAGCTGATAATAATACCGCAAAGAATAAGATGGCATAATTGATGCCTTTTTTCATAGTATTCATGGCTTTTTGCTTTGATTATGTGTTTGTTGATTTATCAGTTGGGTTGAAATTGAGCTTTAAATGTTAACTTCAATTCATTACCTGTTTTAATAGTGTTGAACATGGCTGTTGGAGGGTCAAGCTTATATTCCGAGAAGGTGATATCCTGATTCCCTTCAAAAACCACTGTTCCATTGTTCAACTTATAGTTAACTTCCATTATTACATCCTTAGATTGTCCGGCTATGGTCATTTTCCCTTTTGCTTTGATCTTGTCAGCGCTGATTTGATCTACACTCACCAGTTCATAGAGAATGTTTGGATTCTTTTTCTGATTTAAACATTCATAAGCATTCTTGTCCATGCTGGACTTTCCGCTCTTTAAGCTCTCTACAGGAAGTATGATTTTTAATGACGAAATGGATGTTATTTCTGAACCATTTATGGTCACGTCCATATTTCCTTTTACTCCCTCCTTCGACACCATTTCCCAATCATGGATGGTAGAGGTTCCCTCCACTGTAAATACCTGAGAACCTGAAAGGCTATAATTTCCCTGGGCCTTTAGCTGAAATCCTAGCACCACAAATAGTGCTGATAGAATTAGTAATTTCGCTGTCTTCATAATTGAAAAGGTTATGCTATTGAAAACTTCTTTTGCTTAATTGATATAACAAATGTACAGTCCTTGAAACGGTGAAAACATGAGAAAAAGAAACTAAAAACAAGACTTTTGTCATGTTTTACCTATAAAAAAATAACTAAAAATATTTATATTAAAAATGTAATTTATTCAAAAAAAACATCTTACAACATTATTTATTTAATACAAAACAAATTTTAATATCATAATATATACAATCATACACAAGAAAAAACAGATAAAACACCCTATCTTACGCTTTGTCAAAAACAAAAATTACATTGATGATTTCCTAACAAATTAATTGTTATCACAAAGCATCCTTCTCAATCAATCGTTCAATTTTTTATTTCTAAAAGTGATTTCTAATCAACACTAAATAAAAACTGATCCTTCCTAATCACATACTACCAAAATGCAACTCCTACAGTGCCATAAATATCTACCAAAGGGACGCTATCCTACCCCTTCAAAAGACTTGAATCGCTTCGTTTTAAATCTTAAGGTAGTTCCTTAAAAAGTATAATCTATGAATTGAACACTACATTGGTTTGGCAAAGAGATCCCCCCTATAAACTCAAAAAGTCACATCAAAAAAAGGCTGTAACCTAAATTCAGATCACAGCCTTTTCGAATTATGAGTAATCTTAAAAGATTACTTCTTATAATATTTTAAAGCTTCTGGCATTTGCTTGTTTAACTCATCAATCCTTCTATCAGGTCCTGGGTGAGTGGATAGAAATTCAGGAGGCGCAGCCCCTGAAGACTTGGCCTCCATTCTTTTCCAGAATTCAGGTGCTTCTCTTGGATCATAACCAGCCATGGCCATGAAAATCAAGCCCAATTGATCGGATTCAAGCTCCTGATCCCTTGAAAATTTAAGCATGCCCACTTGACTACCCATACCTACGGCCTGCATGAATATCTCTTCTGTCAGACTTGGGTTTTGCCCCATTGCTACTTGCAAGCCTCCTAATAGCCCATTTGCAACCAGTCCCTGAGACATTCTTTCTCTGGCATGACTGGCAATGGCATGAGCTACCTCATGTCCCATAACTACAGCTATTCCCGTTTCATCTTGACAAACTGGCATAATCCCTGTATAAAACGCCACCTTACCGCCAGGCATACACCAAGCATTCACCTGATCATCCTGAATAAGGTTAAACTCCCACTCAAATCCCTCCACAATGTCTCCATAACCATTATCATTAAGATAACTTTCCACAGCGGCAGCTATGCGCTTACCTACCCTTTGGACCTTTTCTCCATCACTGGTACCTGTGAGCAATTTACTTTCCGTTTTTACTTCTTTATATTGTTGGAAGGCCATAGGCAGCACCTCTTCATTGCTAACCAAACTCAACTGTTTCCTTCCACTTAACGGCACTGTTGCACAACCATATAGCACCAAGCCTGACAAAAACAAAATCGATATTCTTTTCAACATATTCATATAATATTGTTCAAATTAGATTTCCCAAAAAAGATGCCAAATAACAGTTAAAATGGATATTTCAATTTACAAACCCCACTAAAACTCCTGCAAGTTAATGGATCAATCAAAGTTATTAAACACCAAAACTAAACAAATATCATTTACCCTAGTTATAATTTTATTGCATAAATATTCTTTTAACCAAAATCAATATGAAAATGAAAAAGCGCCTACCGCTACATCTTTTTAATTGGCTGATGATATTAGGTTTATTCGGACTTTTTTCTTGTGTAGATGATACAAGTCCCACCGAGGCATTAGAACTGACAGGTCAAAGAATGACCTATCCGCTAGCAGAAATTGGTAATTCCGGAGTTAGTGGCTCCGCAATTTTTGAAGAAGGAGAAGATGGCTACACTAAGGTAACCTTGATCCTAAACGGAACTCCGGAAAACGGGGTGCACCCATCACATATTCATTTTAATTCGGCAGCTGAAGGAGGTGATATTGCTATTTCTCTTATGCCTGTTGATGGAAAATCAGGTGTAAGCACCACTTTGGTAAACAAAAGTGATGATGGCACTGCGATCAACTATAACTCTTTGATCAATTTTGATGGCTACATCAATGTCCACCTTAGTCATGGTGACTTGGGAACCATAGTAGCACAAGGCGACATAGGAGGAAATGCTTTGGCTGGCGATTCCAAAACCTATAACTTATTGGAAAAAGCTGTTCCTGGAATTTCTGGAACTATCACTTTCCAGAAAAGAGTAAATGGATCAACTCTGGCAACCATAAGCTTGGAAGGCACGCCTGATGGAGGAAGCCACCCAGCACATATCCATTCTAACTCAGCCGCAGAAGGCGGACCAATTGCTATTTCCTTTGCCCCAGTAGATGGCAGTACTGGAGTGAGCACGACGATTATCGAAACGAAAGATGATGGCACAACAGTCTCATATGAAGACATTATCAACATGGATGGCTATGTAAATGTCCATCTTTCAACTGGAGATTTGGGAACAATAGTAGCCCAAGCTGATATCGGTATCAACGAACTCACTGATCAGTTCAAAACATATAGCCTGAGCGAAAAAGCAGTTCCCGGTATCAGTGGCGCTATTACCTTCAAAAAAAGAATCAGTGGTTACACACTGGCCACGATTCAACTAGATGGAACACCTGACGGTGGAAGTCATCCAGCACATATTCATTATAATACAGCAGCAGAAGGCGGAGGAATAGCAGTAAGCTTTAATCCTGTGGATGGAAATACAGGTATGAGCATGACTACTATCCGACAAACTGATGCAGGTAATGACCTGATGTATGACGACATCCTTGGTTTCGATGGCTATGTCAATGTACACCTAAGTGCCGATCAACTAGGCACCATCGTTGCACAGGGAGACATAGGTCAAAATGAGCTTACCGGAAATACAATGGTCTATAGCTTGAATGAAAAAGATGTACCAGGAATCAATGGTACCATCACCTTTTCTGAAAGGGTCAATGGATTTGCTTTAGCGACCATTGCTTTGGATGGCACTCCTAATGGTGGAAGTCACCCTGCCCATATACATGCTAACTCTGCTGCTGAAGGTGGACCTATTATCTTTTCATTCAATTCGGTGGATGGCTCTACCGGAATGAGTATAACCAATGTGGAGATGTTGGACTCAGGAGAAGCCTTAAATTATTCAGGCTTGATGAATATAGATGGTTATGTAAATGTACACCTCAGTGCTGACCAATTGGGCACCATAGTAGGACAGGGCAATATCGGTAGCAATAATTAGTTTTACTCCACATTCATAGAAAAGGCCTCCCATTTTGGGAAGCCTTTTCTATTTTTTATTTCTAACATAAATCAATTTATGTCTCCCCCTACCACTTTCACGCTGGTCTATCTCAAAATGATTAATTGAACTGATCATAGGTGTGAGTTTTTGAAAACCATAATTTCTTGAATCAAAGTTCGGTTGTTTTTTCTGCAGCAAATTCCCCACATCCCCCATAAATGCCCATCCATCGTCATCCTCAGAACAATCAGAAATTGTATTGGCTATCAACCTGATGACCTTGTTGGTGATTTTTTCCACTTCAGGACTTTGTTTAGCTACAGCAACCTTGTCTTCTTTCTCTTGCTGTTTCAATATTTCCAGATAGATGAATTTATCACAGGCTGCAATAAAAGGTGTGGGGGTTTTCTTCTCTCCTATACCAAAAACCTTCATATTAGCCTCTCTTAGCCTAGTGGCCAATTTAGTAAAATCACTGTCACTGGAGACCAAGCAGAAGCCATTTACCTTTTCTGTATATAAGATATCCATCGCATCGATGATCATGGCAGAGTCTGTGGCATTCTTGCCTGAAGTATAACTGTATTGCTGCATCGGCGTGATGGCATTTTCCAATAGCACCGCCTTCCACTTGGCCAACTGCGGCTGTGTCCAGTCCCCATAAATTCTCTTTATGGTAGGATTACCATATTTGGCCAATTCCTCCATCATCTCCTTGATATAAAAAGAAGGTATATTATCCGCGTCAATCAACACGGCCAAATTAAGTTCATTTTCCATTTCCAAAGTAAATTTGAATTATATTTAAAGAACAACTTTTCATTTTAAATAGCCAAACTAACTATCCACCCATTATATCAAAAGGTTACTGTCGCAATTCAATAAATCCCCTTCGTAAAACACTTTAATAAGGCAATAATGAAAGTTAGTGATTATTACAAGATGTTTAATTATTAAAGACTATGCAATAAACAAAGCAATGCCTTAACGCATCCACTTTTACCTTTCATCTTAATTAATGAATAATTCCTTTTTGAATAGACACTGCATAGCAGATACTTTCTTATTTTAGTAGCTATTATTATGACCACCCCCCAAACCACATACCATTTAACAAGGATCGCACCCACTCCAAGTGGATACCTCCATTTAGGCAATATCCTCTCATTTTTGATCACTTCTGCCCTTGCCAAAAAGTACCAAAGTAAAGTACTGTTACGCATTGATGATTTGGATCAAAGCCGAGTAAGACAAGCATATATCGAGGACATTTTTGTCTCCCTGGATTTTTTGGAAATCCCTTGGGATCTTGGCCCCAGAAACACTAAAGAATTCAATCAGGTATTTTCACAGACCAAACGCTTGAAGAGTTATGAAAAAGCCTTGCACTGGTTAAGTGAACAGCATATGCTTTTTGCTTGCGAATGCTCCAGAAAACAAATAGCCAAGATCAGTAAAAATATGGAATATCCTGGAACATGCCTAAATAAAGGAATCCCCCTAGATGCTGAAAACAATAATTGGCGACTAATCACCAATGGTCATTCCATCCACTTGAAATCACTGGAAGGAGGAATTTACAACGCTCCTTTGCCTTCCAATATGCGGCATTTTGTGGTAAGAAAAAAAACAAGTTTACCTGCCTATCAGCTTGCATCTGTAGTTGATGACATCAACTTTGGTGTGGATCTGATTGTCCGTGGACAGGACCTGCTGGATTCAAGTCTGGCCCAAACTTACCTTTCCACCTTATTGCCTACCAATAATTATTCAGATATCACTTTCTTTCATCATCGACTAATGATGCATTCTGGAAACAAAAAACTTTCTAAATCCAAAGGAGCCACTTCCATCCAAGGACTAAGAGAGATGGGTAAAAGCAAGTCTGATATTTATCATTCCTTAGGTGATTTTATGGGGTTCAAGGAGCCTATATTCAGTTTGGACGATTTTATTAATGCCTATATAGAAAAAGCCGGGTAAGTCCCGGCTTCTCCTTCTACACTAGTCATTTTAATAGTGCGCAGGCATCCCTTCCTGCGGTAAAGACTTTTGGATAAATTCCCGGATATCCTCATTGGCTTTTTCCAAATCTTTTGCTCTTAAGTACATCATATGCCCACTTCTATACCCCTTCCAAGACAACCTATCCTTTAACTTACCACTTGGGTCCATTTGCCACATCGAATACTTTGCATTGAAATAATCCGTTCCACCATCATAATAGCCAGACTGGATCATTACATGCAGGTATGGGTTCTGCGCCACTGCTGAACGAAGATTTTCACCTGTGCTATCCCTTGTCCTGTCCCATGGATGGACTGGTCCGAAAAGGAAATAATTCAAATCCGTTTTAAAATCAAGATCATTGATCATATAGTGGTTAAATGCTGGAGCAAATGCGTGGTTCCAGGCAGTTAGAGCTGGATCATGGTCAAAACTACTTCCAGCATCGGACCTATCTATCCCTTTGTATCTACTGTCCAATCGCCCCACTGTCAGACCCTGGTCACGAAGCAGCTCTTTCCAATAAAACTGGGTTGGAACAGCTAAATTATGCTCTAATAATACTTTTTCACTTAATCCTGAATAACGGGACATTTTCCTGGCCAAAGCTTCCTTTTCTGCATTGCCCAAAAAACCTCCTTTTACCATAGCTGGAATCAATTCCTGTACAGTAAATTCTTCCACTTCTGGCAGCAACTCTTCAAGATCCCTCTCTTGCAATGATGGTTCCAGTGCCTTATGGTACCAAGCAGTAGCAGCATAGTAAGGCAGATAATTGGCTGCTGCTATTGGTCCATTCCTTTCTATCCCCAAGTCTGTAGGAGAGACCAATACCACTCCATTGAAAAACATCCACTGACTGTTCTGTAACCTATTTACCAAACCAGACACCCTGGTCGTTCCATAACTTTCACCGATCAAATATTTCGGAGAGGCCCATCTATTGTTTCTGCTCACAAAGGTCCTTACCCAATCTGCCAGATAGTTCACATCCGAATTCACACCAAAAAACTGTGCACGGTCAGCTTCTTTATCCGTGATTCTTGAATATCCTGTATTTACAGGATCTATATAAACGATATCTGCCACATCCAAAATGGAGTGTGGATTATCTTTCACTCCATAAGGCTGAACAGGATTTCCTTCTTCATCTATATTCAAAAGTACCGGACCGGTATAAGCAATGTGCATCCAGATAGAAGCAGAACCTGGACCACCATTAAAGGAAATCACAAGAGGCCTTTTGGTTTTATCTTGAATATCTGAGCGTTCATAATAAGTATAGAATAGATAGGCCACTTCCTTGCCATCTTTACCCCATACAGGCTGAGTTCCAACTGTGGCTGTATAGGGTACATTTTTCCCTTTAATATTCAATTGATGTTTGGAAATTGCTGAGGAATCAGAATTTAACAACTCCTGTGCCTTAAGGCTTCCCAACATACCTAGCAATGCTAAAATGAGCGTAATTGGTCTTTTCATAAAAACTAGTTGATTAAGTTCCGAAGATAAAAATTTATCATAGTCAATTAAAAAACAATCTAGGCGATGGTCAAAAAACACTTTTAGCGGACTTGTTCTTTTTATTAATTAATCATCATTTACATTTAGTGGCATTTTTATTGTAGCAGAGCGAATTATCATAAAAACACTTCTTTTAATTAAACCAACTCAATTATTTATTATGATTAGCTTTTTTACCCTAAAACGTCAAAACAGCCTTCTTATAGCTTGCTTGGGGATGATTTTCACCCTACTGTTTTCTTCTTGTATGGACGAAACCCCCATCAAGGAAGAAAATATAAATGTCCAACATTTCCCCATCGTTCAAAACAATGAAGCCGATAACCCTACCTTATGGTTAAGGGTCCAATTTAGCGATCAAATAGCCAAGGATGAATGGACAGCGATTCCCATGGATGCCATTATTGGCTTTGACTACGAATTGGGATATAATTATGAATTAAAAATACGAAAAGAAGAAGCTTTGAACTCCACCACGGGTTTACATTTCATCAAATACACCTTTATTTCGGAAAATGAAAAGACCCCTGTTGCCGCTGGCACAACCTTTGAACTCCCCTTAAAATCCACAGATTTCAACCCTTCCAACTTGGTACTTGGCAATGAGGAAGTAGGATATAATTTACTGGGAGAAATTGATATTGAATGCAGCACTTTATGTGATGACCTGAGTCTAGACTTAGAGACCAACGCAAATGTAAATGGTGTATTCCGACATATAGACGACAACACGATTAAACTGATCCAACTCAAATAAACTACTACCACAGTTTATTTCAATTCAAAGGCTGAGAAAATATTTTCAGCCTTTTTTAATTGCTCTCTAAGGTAATGAGCTAATTCCTCTCCTTCTTCCACTATTACCTCACCAGGTAAACCCAGAATAAACCTTGCAATACCTGGTAATTCTGGTATTTCAGATTCAAAATAATATTCATTCCTTTCTCTAATAAAAGTATATGGCTTAGCATCAGCATGTTCTTCCATAAGTAATTGGTAGGCTTTCTTTGAAAGTTTAAGTTTTACATGAAACCTGTCCTTACCCGTAAAACCAAACAATCCTTGCTCTAAAGACTCATGCAAAACCCCATAAACATGTTTTTTGGAGCTTACTTTTACCTCCGTTATTCTCTCTAGCTTAAAAAGCTTCATCTCCTTACTGGCAACTTCAAATGCATACACCGATTCAAAATTGCTGGTGAATGCTACCGGTTCCACCAACCTATCACTCACCGAATCACTACTAAGAGAATAATAATCCTTCAAAACTACTTGAAATTTATTCCTAATTGCTTCCCCCAGTTCGTCCACAAAAGTCCCTAAATGGGCATTGAATAACTGACTGACCCCTTGTTGAAAATCAGAACGGTAATGGACCTTCTGTAAGATCGAATCCTTCAGAAGATTCTTTTTGCCACTTTTGTTCAACAAATCAGCCATAAAGGCCGCTTCATCATCAGAAAAAGTTCCATAAAAACTATCCTCGTGCCGGTCAATCCTGTCTACAATCTTGAACTTACCAAATTCCTTTTCTACATGGAAGCCCAATTCCTCCAATAATCTAAAATACCGGTAAATGGTCCTTTTGTCCGTCCCCAAGGATTCTGCCAAACTACTCACTGGTTTCCCTATATTCGAGCGGAGTAAGTTGATCAATTTAAAAACCCTTAGTATTTTTTGTTGTTCAACACTTTTTGTTTTAGCCATGACAAGTTAAATTTCAGAAAGCAATTTACGTCCAAGATCTGAAACCCCTAAACATGAGACACTAATTGTCAACTTTTCACCAAGTTCCCTTTCTCAAAAAACGAGAATAAATAAGATTATGGAAAAAAGTGTAAAACTCCATCAGCCTAATGCCTACCTGATTACCGGTATTCTATTGCTAATAGGCTATTGGTTTTTTGCTTATGATGGTATCACCTTCAGTGATGATGTGGCCTATATAAAATATGGTCAAAATTTCTGGTTGGGCAAGGATGTCCTGACCGGAGAGCATTTCACATTTAGATGGGGAGCCTATATATTATCTGGCTTCTTTACCTTTCTTTTTGGCTTCAATGATAGAATAGCGTCATTGTCCAGTCTGGTCTATTATATCGGGGCATTGTGCCTTTTATGGACTGTCATGCCAAAGGCTTCATCCAAATTTTGGTTGGTATTATTCTTCATCCCCAATATTTACCTGTTGCATTTCTTACCCAAAGTGTACCCTGACTCCCCACTTATATTCTGGACAGCTTTAATTCCCTATGCAGCAAATGCCAGATTTAAGCGGCCTCTAGAATCTGGCTTACTCATGGCATTGGCTTTTTTTGTGGGTTTTTGTACAAAGGAAACCATCATATATTTGGCCCCATTTCCAGCGATGCTTTTGGTATTTGATTATATAAGGGACAACAGCAAAATCTTCTATATATATTTTTTCAGTTTTATCACCTTAATGGGCATACTATACTTAGGATATTTTGAATGGAAATATGATGATGCCTTATTTAGATTCCGTAGTATTCAGGAAGGTCACTATGTGTCTGCCTATAGCTATTTTGATAAAGGATGGCTGGAAATGTTGGAGCGGCTTACCTTTGTTCCCATCACTACTTTTGTGGAGCGCACCTATTGGATATGGATCGTTTTATCGATTCCCTCCATTATCAGGGCTTTTTTGACCCAAAGAGACCTTCCAATGATATTTTCTCTCTGTACCATCAGTATGATATTGGGCTTTTGGTTGATGAGCACCAGTTTCTCCTACTACAACCCCATCCACCTCAATCCCAGACACTTGATCATTCTTATCCCCTTACTCTCTGCCAATATTGCACTGGAAAACTACAGGTGGATGGATAACTTTTTTTGGAACAAGTTCTGCTCAATATGGATTGCGTTTGGAGGATTTATCGCTTTGTCATTAATGGAATGGAATATTGCGATCTATTATTTTCTTTTTGCAGCCTGTTTGGGCCTTCTAAACCCTAAATTTAGACTGGTAGGGATGGTGTTTTTGATGATTCTTCCTGTATTTATAGCAGTTAAAAATCAGACTGATCTGAAAAATTACCCTCACTTCAAAAATGCATTTATCCAAAACTTAAACAATAGCGACCGCAATTCTCCCCTACTTACCCATCAATTTATCTGTGACAGCCAAGAGGTTATTCTTGAGAATCTATCACCTGTAAGAAGGGCAATAAGTCTGGAGGAGTTTAAAGATTATCCCAACTTGGATCCTCCTCAAAATTTCACATTGTTCATATACAAATACAGTCAGCATGCTTATCCAAAGCATGCTTCACTGCTCCAAAATGTAAGGGAATTTGCAGAGAAAAATAATTACCTTCAGACGGAAAGCCGGGAGGATCAATGGCTTAAAATCATAAGATTCGAAAAAATCAATCCATTATCACCGCAGCCTAAAGGAGAATTTGCACTCAACATTGAATAATGCCTAATCATCCTAATTTTACCACCTCCACCTAGGCCTGACACACAGTCGATTAAGGCTAACAAAAACCTTAATGCTTAAGACATTATAACCGAAATAATACAAATATTAAATCAATATTCCTTTCTTCTCAAAATTTCAGACACCACGATGGCATCTTTAAGCGATTGTGGATCCTTTAACACTCTTCTGTACCGGTTATAACTTGCCGTTTCCTCTGCCACATCCTCCACTTCATTGAGAATCTTCTTATCGGAATCTATTTCCACCTGATCATCCAGTTTGACCAACCCCTTTCCCTTATATGCATGATCTGCCTGATAGGTCCCTTCGTAATATTTAATTTCAGATGATCTCTTGGTTGGTTTATCAACTACTTCAACATTAGGATAAACGGCTTCTTCAGGTTCTTCATCAAACAATTCTTCTTGCTCGGTTTCTTCAAAATTCCTTCCTTGCTGTTCCTGGCGAATTTCTCTCAATAGTTCCTCAAAAGACACAGGCTTCCTTCTAGGCTCATCATTTGATAGCTCCTCACCCATCTCATCAAGCTCCTGACCATTCTCCTTTTTCTTTTTGGTAAGCGCATTGACTATAAAAAATATTATCGAAATGACAATATAGATCCAAGTTCCATTATCCACTGTTTCGCTGTTTTTTGGTTAAAACTAAGGTAGGAAAAATATCTCAATGTTTTTCATTTGCCTCCAGGAAGGACAGCAAATCCGATCAAATCTTCATTTCTGAATAAAATTATTCTCTACATCCGCTATGGCATCAATATATTGTACGCTTCAAAACATCCTCTCAAGGACAGCACAGATCTCTCAGAAATGATTGATTAATCCTGCCTGCCGCCAACTAGAAACAGGGAGTCTCCGACACGGACTGGACAGGCTGTGGAAATCAGATGACTAATATGAAAACGGTCCAATATTAATGAATTTAACATTTTTAACGTCCCTCCTTTAACCCGTATTTATCCCCTAGTTAACCCGTGTTTATCCCGTGTTTTAACCGTATTTCTCTTATCAGAGGCATAGGCATGTCTTAGGCTCGTCCATACCTCATTTAGATGAAGCTACAGTTTCCCATTTGCTTATTAGCCCGATCTGATTAATTTTGTTTGTCTTAATCTATTTTATTTGAGCATACATGCAGCTAACCAAGCTTGAAATCAAAGGTTTTAAAAGTTTTGGGGACAAGGTCTCCATCCATTTTGACAAGGGCATTACAGGAATCGTAGGCCCGAATGGATGTGGAAAGTCCAATGTTGTGGATGCCATCCGCTGGGTACTGGGTGAGCAAAAAACCCGGGCACTGCGCTCTGATAAAATGGAGAATGTGATTTTCAATGGTACCAAAAACAGGAAACCTACCAATCTGGCTGAGGTATCCCTGACCTTTGAAAACACCAAAAACCTGCTCCCTACAGAATACACCCATGTCACCATCACCCGTCGCTACTACCGTTCTGGTGAAAGTGAATACCTACTCAATGGCATTGCCTGTCGTCTTAAGGACATCAATAACCTCTTTATGGACACGGGTATCCAATCCAACAGTTATGCTATCATCGAACTGAAAATGATTGATGAGTTGCTCAATGACAAGAACAACTCCCGTAGGGACCTCTTTGAGGAAGCTGCCGGTATTTCCAAGTTCAAGACCCGCAAGAAGGAAACACTTAAGAAGCTAGAAGATACTGATGCAGACCTTGACAGGGTGGAAGATCTCTTATATGAGATTGAGAAAAACCTCAAATCCCTGGAAAAACAGGCCAAGCAGGCTGCCAAATACTTTGAAATCAAAAAATCATATAAAATATCAAGCATTGCCCTAGCCAAGATCAGTGTAAAAACCCATACCGACAACCTGATTGGCGCCAATGAAAGGATCAATGCAGAAAATGATCGCAAACTACAGCTCAACAACCAGATAACGACCAAGGAAGCAGAACTGGAAAAATCCAAGTCTGATCAGATCCATAAAGAAAAGCTCCTCTCCTCCAGACAAAAAACACTCAACGAGCATGTCAACAAAATCAGACAGTTTGAGAGTGAGAAAAAAATCAAAAACGAACGCCTTCGATTCTTGGAAGATCGGTCAATGAAGCTCCGAGAGCAAATCGATCAGGACCGAAAATCCAATGACCGTGCGGGCTTTAGTATCCGTTCTCTTGAACAGGAAAAGGAAGTAGCCGAAAAATTATTGGCCGAAAAAGAGCTGACAGTAGAAAACCTAAAAGCAGAATACGAAGAACAAAAATCAGCCCATGCCATTCTTCAGGAAAGGCAAAAGGTGCTCAGCAAGGATTTCTCCTCTCGCAAGGATGCTATCTACCAACTCAGCAAAGAACTTGAGATCAAGCAAATTCAGCTTTCCTCCCTAAAGCAAGAATTGGAAAAAACTGCTTCAGACGATAATAGCCAAGAAGCAAACCTTGCTGAATTTGAAGAAAAAATGCTGGTCCTTAAAGATGAATTGGATGAAAAAACCGATCGCATCACCCAACTGAAAGCCAAGGAAGAGGACCAGAATCATAAAATAGAAGAATTAAATCATACCATAGAACTGATCAGGGAAGAGGTCACTCAGTTGGGGAGAAAATTGGATGCAAAATCCAATGAATTTAACCTGACAAAATCCTTGGTCGAAAACCTGGAGGGTTTCCCTGAAGCCATCAAGTTCCTGAAAAAGAATTCAGATTGGGGCAAGGACACTCCCCTGCTTTCGGATATTCTGACCACCAGCGAAAACTATCGTGTGGCCATTGAAAATTATCTTGAAAGCTATATGAACTATTATGTGGTGGACACAGAGGCCCAGGCCATTGCCGCAGTGAACCTGTTGAGTGATGCAGCAAGAGGAAAAGCCAACTTCTTTGTCCTAGAGCATTTTGAGCGTTTCAAGCCCTCTACCAATAAACTGTTTGCCAATGCTACGGCTGCCACGGAAATCATTGAATATGATGAAAAGTATGCTAGGCTAATCAGTTATATCTTGGACGATGTCTATATTGTTCAGGGTGAGATCAAAGACATTCCAGATGATAATGACACCATTTTCATCACGGAAAGCGGAAAATTCACCAAGCGCAAATTCAGCATTTCTGGTGGTTCAGTTGGGCTCTTCGAAGGTAAGCGAATCGGCCGAGCAAAGAACCTTGAAAAATTGGAAGTTGAGATCAAAGAGCTGAATAAAAAGGTCAGTGCTGCAAGGTCCAACTTGGACAAAAAAGTCAGTGACCTGATGAAACTGAAAGAAGTTTCCTATAAGAAGGATATCGAAGACCTTCAATCTGAAATTTCTGAGGTCAACCAGCAATATATCTCCATCAAAACCAAAAAGGAGCAGTTGGCAGAGATGCTATCCACCAATGCCAATAAACGGGAAGATATCCTTGAAAAGATTGACAGCTTAAGCGAAGAAGTCAATGAAATAGGTCCAAAGCTGGAAGAAGAGAAAAATGGTTTTGACGGCATGGAGGAAGAGATCGAAATCATCAATGAGCAATTGCTCACTGAAGAGGAAAGCTTGTCCGTCCGTTCCAGCAATTACAACCAAGAAAACATCCAATACCATCAGCACTTAAATAAAGTCAATAGCCTTGAGCAGGAAATTTCCTTTAAGAAAAGTGCTTTTGAAAACAGTAAGGAAAGGATAGAGAAATCCCAATCCGAACTGAGTACAATTGATCAAGAAATCAAGGGACTTCTGGACAATAATGAAATCAAGGATGATGAATTGATCGAGTTATATACTGAGAAAGAAGCCATTGAACTCGGTGTTACTGAAGCGGAAAAAGATTACTATGCTTCCAGGGGCAATATCGATGAAATGGAAAAAGGCATCCGTGAACTTTCCAAGCAAAAAGAAGGGATAGATGCCCTTATCATGGAATTGCAAAACACCCTTAACGAGATCAAGCTTAAGCTTTCCAGTATGAAGGAGAGACTAAGTGTGGAATTTGAGATTGACCTTGACAACCTTATTCAGGAAGATCCTGAGGTCGATCCTGAATACCAGGAAAAGGATGAAGAACAAATCCGAGAAGAAGTCCAGAAGGCCAAGCAAAGATTGGAAAAAATTGGTCCAATCAACCCAATGGCCATGGAAGCCTATGATGAGATTAAGGAACGCCATACTTTCATCTCCTCGCAGAAAGAAGACTTAGAAAAAGCCAAAAACTCCTTGATGGACACCATTAAGGAAATTGACACGGTGGCTAAGGAAACTTTTTTGTCTGCATTTGATCAAATCAAAACCAACTTTGTTAAGGTTTTCCGTTCTCTGTTCACAGCAGAGGACGACTGTGACCTAAAGTTGACCAACCCAGAGTCTCCATTGGACAGTACCATTGAGATCATGGCCAAGCCAAAGGGAAAGAGGCCATTGACCATCAACCAGCTTTCGGGTGGTGAGAAGACCTTGACGGCCACTTCCCTACTCTTCTCTATTTACCTATTGAAGCCAGCACCTTTCTGTATCTTTGATGAGGTGGATGCCCCACTGGACGATGCCAACATTGATAAGTTCAACCAGATCATCCAAAAGTTCTCCAATGAGTCTCAATTTATCATTGTGACCCATAATAAGCGCACCATGGCCAGTACCGATATTATCTACGGCATTACCATGATTGAAGCAGGTGTATCCAGGGTGGTACCGGTGGATTTAAGGGAATTGGAAGATATTATCGAGGATTAGCCTTCGGTAAACTTAGAAACCAGAGAAATTTAAAGATTGAAAAAAACATAATTGTAAAATTTATTATTTGATTAGTTTCAGGTTTAATCAATATAGATTGATTCATTTTTAAAATCATCATATATGGCTAAGAGAAAAGGAAAAGCTGAGTTTGCAAAATGGTTTGGTCCCACATTAGATGCCCTTAGATCTCTAGGATATTCTGGAAAGCCAAGAGAGGTAGTTGACAAAATTGCGTCCGATTTAAGCTTAAATGAAGACTTTTTAAATCAAACTTTAGATAAATCAGGCATTAATAAATTTTATAATCAAGTTGCTTGGGCAAGACAATACCTCATTTGGGAAGGGTATTTGGATTCTTCAATTCGAGGAACATGGAAACTAACAGATAAAGGTAAAGAAGCTCATTTAACTACAAATGATGCCTACGAAATCATCAAAAAGTGGGTAAATATCAACGCAAAGGCTCGCCAGAAAAAAAATGAAAAGGAAGTACTAAAGGAACAAGAAGAAGAAGTTCCAGAAACAGTTGAGTTAAAAGCTGAAACTAATTTATTAGAGGTGCTTCAATCATTATCTCCAAGTGGGTTTGAAAATGTCTGCAAAGAACTTTTGCGAGAACATGGTTTTGAAAATGTTCTAGTTACAGGACAATCTCATGATGGTGGAATAGATGGCTATGGTGTCCTTGAACTTAACCCTTTTGTCAGTTTTAAAGTCTTGTTCCAATGTAAAAGATATAAAGGAAGTGTTTCTAGAGCACAAGTTGGAGATTTCAGAAACGCAATGATTGGTCGTGCTGAAAAAGGCATTATCATGACAACAGGGTTTTTCACAAGAGAAGCTGAAAAAGAAGCATCAAGAGATGGAGCTCCTCCAGTCGAGTTAGTAGATGGCAAAAAGCTGGTAAAAATGTTTGAAAAAGTTGAACTGGGCCTAAAACCCAAAACTATTTATGAGGTTCAACTAGGCTATTTTGAAAAATTTATGAATTGATGAAAATCATCTCTTGGAATTGCAATGGAGCTTTTAGAAAGAAATTCCATTTACTCAATGAATTGCATGCTGACATTCTAATAATTCAAGAATGCGAAAACCCAAGCTCTACAAAAGACCAAAATTATCAGAATTGGGCAACTAATTATCTTTGGATTGGAGATAATAAAAATAAGGGATTGGGAGTTTTCGCTGATCCATCCATCAAACTTGAAAAATTGAACTGGTCTAACGCGTATCAAGACCATTCTGTCAAATATTTCCTTCCCTGCTCTATTAATGACCAATTCAATCTTTTAGGAGTATGGGCCCACCACAACAACTCTCCTAACTTTGGATATAATGGTCAACTCTGGAAATATTTGGAAATAAATATCCATGCCTTCACCAATATCATAATTGGAGGGGATTTAAACAGTAATCGCATTTGGGATCAATGGGACAGATGGTGGAACCACTCTGATATTGTAAACACACTTTCATTAAAAAATATTCTTAGTGTATATCATTCTTGGCATTATGAGGAACAAGGTAAGGAATCTATCCCAACTTTCTTCCTTCAAAGAAAGACTGAAAAGCCTTATCATATTGACTACTTTTTTGCATCAAAAAACTTACTTGATTCCGTTAAACATTTTGAAATATTAACAGATGATAAATGGTTAGTTGTAAGTGATCACCGACCTTTGCTAATGAAATTAAACTAACAAAGAAAAATAATCTTTAGATTAATTACTTCAATCTGTGTTAATCACCTTCATCTGTGGTCAAAAAGAAAAGTCAATTCCCCTCTCTCCCTGCCCTCTTAGTTTTCTGCGGTTTTCTCAATAACTAGAAAAGGTCACTAAAAAACCAACAAACCCTGCTCTCTCAGTATTTCCCAAACTTCGGATTCCACCAACTCTTCAAAATCGCCGGCATTGGCTTCATAATCTTCCCAAATTTCTTTAAGCATACGCAAAGGTTGGTCATAGGAAACCCTTCCCAGTAGACTGGCCACCCATTCTGCAAATTCCTCTGGCAACTCCATGGCAAAATCTTCTTGCTTACCCGAAAAGACCAATTCGACAAAACCTTGTTCTTCCGAATCCTGCACATCTGGCTGCGCCCCTATCCAAACA
The DNA here is from genome assembly GCF_020463795.1 of Echinicola marina. Lineage (NCBI taxonomy): Bacteria > Pseudomonadati > Bacteroidota > Cytophagia > Cytophagales > Cyclobacteriaceae > Echinicola > Echinicola marina. Next base: position 5,070,270 of record NZ_CP080025.1, read on the forward strand.
ATTCTATGATGCTTTTTATAAACTAATGCAGCTTCTTCGGCTATTTGCTTATGAATATAGTTTCCGGCAATTGTAGTCTCAGGAACCTTGAAATCAAACCATTCTTTCAAAGGTATATCAAAACCTACTCCATGCATATAATTGAAAAGAGACTTTCTTAGACCTTCAGAAAAGGTTCCATGATCCACCCCAACTGGATCCTCATAATCCACTTCATTATTGGCAAAAGGTGCTAAAGCCAAATCAGTCCTATAAACGCCAAAAGCCTTTGGATCCAAGCCAACTGGGCTATGGGCGGTCATAGCAAAACGGTGCCAGAAACCTGATTGCAAAACACCTTCCTCAAAAAGCTGACGCACCATTTCCAAGGAATCTATGGTTTCCTGAGCAGTTTGGCTAGGATAACCATACATCAGGTAAGCATGAACCATAATGCCTGCCTGGGTTAAATGATGAGTCACCTGTGCAACTTGCGCCACAGTTACTCCCTTTTTGATCAATCCAAGCAATCGATCGGAAGCCACTTCCAATCCTCCTGAAATGGCAATACAGCCAGAAGCCCTCAACAATCGGCAAAGATCAGCGGTAAAATTACTTTCAAAACGGATATTGGTCCACCAAACGACCACAAGACCTCTTCTCAATATCTCAAGGGCCAAATCCCGCATCAAAGCTGGTGGGGCCGCTTCATCCACAAAGTGAAAACCATTGGTTCCTGTTTGGGCCATGATTTCTTCTATCCTATCACAAAGTATCGCTGCAGTAATGGGCTCATAACGTCCAATATAATCCAATGAGATATCACAGAAAGTACATTTCCCCCAATAACAGCCATGCGCCAGGGTCAACTTATTCCATCGGCCATCACTCCATAAGCGATGCATGGGATTGGCTACCTCAATCACCGAAAGATATTCACTCAAAGGCAAGTCACTATAATCGGGAGTCCCCACATCCCGCTGAGGTACATCTTTATCTGTAGCCCCATTGATCATTTTCACCTCTCCTTCCAAGCAAACAAATGTTCGCTTCAAAGCTTCCAAAGGCAGTTTCCCGTCCAAATGTTCCAACAACAAACGAACTGGCGCTTCTCCATCATCCAAGGTAATATAATCTACATAATTGAAAATCCGAGCATCTTTCAAACTTCTCAACTCTGTATTGGGATAGCCTCCGCCCATCCACACCTTAATACTAGGATGATTGGTCTTTAAATATTGCCCACACTTCAATGCACCATAAAGATTCCCTGGAAAAGGAACTGAGAAGGCTACCGATTCGGGCTGATATGCTTCTATTTTTTCCTCCAACAAATCCAACAACATGGTATCGATCAAACTCAATGGTTCCTGCAAGGCTTCCTCCATCTCATCAAAGCTGCCAGCTGACATACCCAAGCTCTCCGCATAGCGACTAAAACCGAAATGGGGATCTATGGCCTCAGTAATCAGATCTCCTAAATCCTCCAAATACAAGGTAGCTAGGTAACGGGATTTGTCCCTTAGGCCCATTGTCCCGAAGGCCCAGTCCACATCTCCCAACTGCTCAAATCGAGCTGCCTGGGGTAAAAAATTTCCCTCGGAAATATGATAGGCCAGTGTTGGATTCTTGTCCTGCAAAAAATCAATCACTGTATCTATCGTCTGCAAATAAGCAGCCTTCATCCTCAATATTCGATTTACATTGTCTGAATATTGAAACCCCTGTTCTTCCGCTAATTCAAAAACCTGCATGAGTCCTTCTTTTGAGAACAAGGCTAAAATCACATCTAAGCCCAAATCCGCCTGGTTTGAAGCAATATCCAAAGTATTGAGGTAGCCCTTAAGGTAAGCCGTAGCTGGATAAGGAGTATTCAGTTGGGTGAATGGAGGCGTGATGAAAAGAACTTTAGTTGCCAAAATATAAGGGATTGATTTGGGGCAAAATTATAAAGAAAGGTGGAATAATTCATGATTTGTGGCAAAACCAGGTGCCAGTAAACATAACTCCAGTCATTGGAAGTCCCATAAAAAAATCATTTTCCTATAACCTTTCTTCAAAACAGCTTGTCTAAGCTCTACCTTTCCAAACATTACAAATAATTTAACTTCTGCAAAATGAAAAAGATAAAAGTCTATTAACTTTTAAGGGACTAGTATTTTTTAAAAGATGCTATCAATGGATTCACTTGATTCTAAACTTCCATGTCCGCCTACAATATCCCCTTAGGTTTGGTTCTTTTTGTTTTGTTTGTGACCTTCGAGCTTATCAACTTGAGAGAGAGCCATAAAAAAACTTTAAAACTTTCCCTAATTGGCATTTTTATAATTGGCTTAGGCAAACAAAGTCTAAAAATACCCCACATGGGGTATTTTATGGGATTACAGCATTGTTTACCTTACAATCAAATTCAAATAAACCCAAAATGTACTTGATCTTATTTGAGGTGATAAATCTTGACAATGCTTAAATTTTAGTTAAAAATCACTTTTTATTCAGATTAAAGTCAGTAAAAATTATTTTAAAACTTATGAAAAAGCCCTTTATTTTTATCCTGAGTTTATTAATTCAACATTATAGTTTTTCTCAAAACTCACCCCAGGAACCAAATAATAATTTCGCCTTTAGAATATACAAGGCGACCAAACCAGATTCCAGCAACTATTTCATTTCCCCTTACAGTCTCAATTTGGCATTAGCTATGACCATGGAAGGGGCAGGATCATCCACCAAGCAGGAATTGGAAAGTTTATTATCTATCAATAATCTTGAAAAGGAGTCCAGTGAAAACTTTGGTTTAAATGGACCATCAAATAATGAAGCTCCCAAAATTCAACCTCAGCACATCAAAAATGATGATGGCAGCAATAACAACCAGCTCATCATAGCCAACTCCTTATGGATAAAAGACAATTTTGAGATAAATGCCCAATACAAAGATAAAATTCAGACAGACTATATGGCCGATGTCTTTAGCTTTAACATGGGTAATAATACGGATCCCAACCAAAAGTTAAATGATTGGGTATCAAACAAAACCCAAAACAAAATAAAGAGATTAAATGGATTGGGGAAAGATGTCAAATTGAGCCTTTTGAATGCAATTTATTTTTTTGGACAATGGGAAAAGCCATTTGAATCCAACAATAATTCTTTGAGCCTATTTTATACCATTACAAAGGAAATGGTTAGTATGGACTTTATGTATAATCAGTCCAATTACCAGTATTATGAAGATCCAGAACTTCAGGCTGTTCATATTCCTTATCAATCCAATCAATACTCTATGATGGTACTTTTACCAAAGAGACATAAAAGCCTCTTGGAATTGGAGGAAAAGATCAACCTGGATTACCTTTCAAAAATAGACAGACTAAGTGCTGAAGAAGAGATTAAGTTGACCCTTCCAAAAATGAAGATTGAATCCGAGATCAATCCGATCAAGGACATTAAAAAGATGGGTTATTCTTTAATGTTTTCTAATAAAGCAGATTTCAGCGGTATTTCAAGCAAAGATTCTTTGAAAATAGGTGAAATCATCCATAAGACCACCTTTGAAACCAATGAAATCAAAAGTGAGGCTACAGCTGCTTCTTTAAATAAAATAGTGATAGTTGGCAACAGTGCAGTATTATCACAGCCCAAAAAGACGATAAAGCAATTCCATGCCAGTCGCCCTTTTATATTTTTTATAACTGACAATAAAACAGGCTCAATAATTTTTACTGGAAGGTTTGTAAGATGATAAGTTTCAACTTTGTATAAATTATACTCAACATAGGAAGATTTAAAATCCTCCTAAATATCAGTAAAAAAGAAAGGTGGAACTCAAGCCCCACCTTTCTAATATTCAACACTAAATCACAAAATTTAAACTAATCACAATTTCCATCAATATCACAGGCGCTGCCTGTTTCAGTTCCTTCTACAGATTTTAAGGGAGCTCTCTCCCCTTCGTATGCTTTCCAAGCTGTATCCAAAGCTTGACTAAAAGTCTCTTTAGGCTGGGCCCCAGAAACACCGTACTTCTGGTCCAGTACAAAAAAAGGAACACCTCTCACCCCTAATTGTTGAGATTCATAGATATCATGGTTGACAGCTGCGTCATAATCAGCGGACGGTATGGCAGCCTCCGCTTTTTCCGCTTCCAATCCAACCTCCTTAGCTAAATGGATCAAAGTTGCCTCATCATCCATATTGGCACCTTCTGTAAAATAGGCATGAAATAACCTTTCCTTTAAAGCGTCTCCCTTACCATTGATCTTGGCAAACTGTAGAAGACGGTGCGCTTTCCTTGCATTGGCCACAACCACTTTACTGAAATCATAATCCAAACCTTCTTCCTTAGCCATAGCTGCTACCTGCTCTCCTGCCTCTTCAGCCTGTTCCAAACTCCAGCCTTTGGTTTCTGCCAAATACTGAGCAATGCTTTTATCAGGTTCTGTTTTCATTTCAGGATTCAATAAAAAACTCTTCCACTCCACTTGCACCTTATCTTTATGAGGAAACTCCTCCAATGCTTCTTCTAACCTTCTTTTTCCAATGTAGCAAAAAGGACACATGATGTCCGACCAGATTTCTATCTTCATAGTTATTTTTGATTATCTTATGATTAAATCAATTTTGTAGCATTTGAGTTCAAAAAATATATGAAAACTAGAGAATGTCCTTCCTGTGCGATGGAGGTAGATGCCAAAGCTAAAGAATGTCCCATTTGCAAATATGAGTTCCCAAAGCGTAGCCCGCTCTTTCAATGGGCCGCTATTCTCTTGGCTATTCTTTTTATTCTCATGTATCTGTTGTAAAAAAAAGTTCTGTATATCCGCATGGTGTAATAAAGGAAAAAAAACCCCTAAATGGCTTTAAAAACAAAAGCCTGACTATAAAGTGTAAAAGGTGGCCAAATAATAAAACCACCTTTATCCTGACTAAACCATCTCCAAATGCTGCTCCAATGATTCCAAAACAGCATCAGCTACCAAATGATAAAAAGGTACTGGATCATTATTCACCTGTACTGCTTCCAAAGCCCGATAATAACCCATCCTAGATGCATTATCCCCTTTTAGATTGGCAATGGTGTATCCATTACTGACCAAGATCAAATTCATGATCAACCGACTGCTCCTTCCATTTCCATCCACAAAAGGATGAATGCTCACCAGGCGTTCATGAAGCTCCGCAGCCAAAAGCACTGGATGCAATAGCTTTTTTTGATTTTGGTAATGCAAGAAATAATCTTCCATCATCTTATTGATCAGATAAGGCTGGGGCGGAATATGCTTACTCCCACTGATTCGCACAGGCACTGTACGGAATTTACCCGCATTATCCTTATCAATCCCTTTTAAAATCAAATAATGAAGATCCAGCAAACTTCTCTTATAAAGGTCCACCTTGTCCACCACCAGCTGCTCCAAATAATCCACCGCTTCCGCATGGTTGATAGCTTCCAAATGCTCCCTCATCGACTTACCACCAATGGTAATTCCTTCATTTACTACCAAATGGGTCTCTTGTAAGGTCAAGGTATTCCCTTCAATTCTATTACTTTCAAAGGTATAAGCCACATTAAAGTACTCTTTCATCTTTTGCAGCTGAACTGCTCCCAATGGCCTTTTATTATTCCATTTTTCCTTGAGCAAATCTATCTTCTCCAACTTGGACAAAACCTCCTCAGGAATCTTTTGAAGGACAAGAGACTGCTTTCCAGCAAGGTACTCTACCCTACTTTCTGCCAAAGCCAATATTTCAGCTGAATCAACTTCATACTGCACCAAATTCAACACTTTCTCCACCAACCATCTCTTTTTCAAATCGCTATAGACCAAGCCATAGACCTCTGACAAACTCATCAAGTTTCTTTCTGATGGCAATCTTTTCCCTCGTTCAAATTTACTGATCAATCCCGCATCTATCCCTGTCAAACTCACCGCTTCCTTCAAGGTAAGCGCAAGATTTTCCCTGCTTTCCAATAAAATAGTCGCTAAAGTTTTCATTTGACATTTTTACTTTTGACAAATTTAGTCAATTTTTAATGGTTTTGAAACTTTATACAGCATTTAATAATCAAACACTTATCTGAATAACTTCTCTTATCTATCAAATGTTAGAACGTAATAAAATTAAAGGAATGAAACGCTACCCTAAAGAACCACAGCGGAAACATATCTTTACATTTTATCCCAAATCACTTTACATAAAAAGCCGTCAATAGCGCCCATCTCACCAAAGAATCATCTGTAAAGTACCATAAAGCATCAAAATATAATTATTTGATAATGATGGTATTCAAGCCAAAGCTTTGACATAAGTATTGTTTGATAAAATTTCTATCAAAATATTTTGTTTATTTCATCATTAATTCGAACATTTGTACCGCATTAGAACAATGAGTCACTTAATTAACATAGCAGCGCACAACAATTCAATGGATATCCTTTCCATTAAGAGTATTGCTATGCCAATTTTTTCAATAAGGAAAGACTTTAGGAGCCTGTTTAGGGCTTAGTCCCTGCTAATATTATGGATATCTCACGCGGATGTCTTACTACCCCAATCAAATTTATTTTCATTAGTACTTACAGGAGTCAATCAGTTGGCATAACGATGTCGGGATATAGAGCCAATCAAGACTCCCTCGATAAATACCAAACATGACAAAAAGTCAATTTATCATTCAGCCTGCCGCAGAGCAGCATTGTAAATATGCCCAAGAAATTGTGGATGAAATGGCTACTTCCGCCCAAGCCAGAGGAACTGGTATTGCCAAACGTTCCCCTGAGTACATCAAGCAAAAGATGATGGAAGGCAAAGCCGTCATCGCCTTATCCAAAACTGGAGAATGGGCAGGTTTCTGCTATATTGAAGCATGGAGCCATGGGAGATTTGTAGCCAATTCAGGACTGATCGTTTCCCCCAATTTTAGAAAATCCGGCCTTGCCAGAGAAATAAAAAAAGCAGTTTTCAAACTAAGCAGAAGCAAGTATCCAAATGCTAAAATCTTTGGTTTGACAACTGGTGCAGCTGTAATGAAAATCAACTCTGAACTGGGCTATGTACCGGTGAGTTATTCAGACCTTACAGATGATGAGGAATTCTGGAAAGGGTGTCAAAGCTGTGTCAACTATGAAATCCTAAAAAGCAAAAATCGCAGCAACTGTCTTTGCACGGCAATGCTTTATGTTCCTAAGGACCAAAAGAAAAAAGAAGTGGCCATGCGTAAGGATTTTGACAAAAACCTTAGCCTTTTTGAGCGCTTGGTGCGCATGAAGCGTGCTGTCTTCACAGGAATAAAAAAAAAGACGAATAAAACATTAGAAATTATATAAAATGAAAAAAGTAATTTTAGCATATAGCGGTGGTTTGGACACCACTTTTTGCGCCATCCACCTATCCCAAGAAAAAGGCTATGAAGTTCATGCCGTATTGGTAAATACTGGCGGATTCAGCGAGGAAGAGTTAAAAGCCACCGAAGAAAGAGCAGATAAATTGGGAATTGCGTCGTTTGAGGTATTGGATGTTACCCAAACCTACTATAATGAGGTGATTAAGTACCTGGTATTTGGCAATGTTCTGAAAAACCAAACTTACCCACTTTCTGTCAGTGCTGAAAGGATCCTTCAAGCCAAGGCCCTTGCGGAATATGCTAAAAAAATCGGAGCAAAAGCTGTAGCTCATGGAAGCACAGGAGCCGGAAATGATCAGGTCCGTTTTGATATGATCTTTCAAACCATCCTTCCTGAAGCCGAAATCATTACCCCGATCCGTGATTTGAAATTGAGCCGTGAAGCTGAGATCGAATATTTGAAAAAGCACGGCGTGGAAATGAATTTCGAAAAAGCAGCCTATTCCATCAATAAAGGTATTTGGGGAACTTCTGTGGGAGGTAAGGAAACCCTTACTTCTGGTGATACTTTGCCTGAAGAAGCCTACCCTACTCAGTTGACAAAAACTGAACCTAAAACAATTACCTTGCAATTTGAGGCTGGTGAATTAAAAGGGGTCAACGGAGAAAAATTTGACAATCCAGTAGATGCTATCCTTAAAGTTCAGGAATTGGCTGATCCCTATGCCATTGGCCGAGACATTCACGTAGGAGACACCATCATTGGTATCAAAGGCCGTGTTGGTTTTGAGGCTGCCGCACCTTTGATCATCATTAAGGGGCACCAATTATTGGAAAAACACACTCTGACCAAATGGCAAACATTCTGGAAAAATCAAATGGCAGAATTCTACGGAAACCACCTTCACGAAGGACATTATTTAGATCCAGTGATGAGAAACTTAGAAGCTTTCCTTCAGGATACTCAAACATTCGTTACGGGTACTGTAAAGGTTGCCCTTAAACCATATCAGTTCCAATTGATTGGAATTGAGTCAGAGCATGATTTGATGTCAGCCAAATTTGGTAGTTATGGTGAAATGAACAAAGGATATACCGCTGAAGATGTTAAAGGATTCACCAAAATACTTGGTAACCAAACAGCAATTTTCCATAAAGTGAACCAAACCTTAGAAAATGACTAAAATCAAAACTGCCATTATTGGCGCTGCAGGATATACCGGAGGGGAATTACTAAGAATTTTGGTCAACCACCCTAACTGTGAACTGGTTTATATCCACAGCAACAGCCAAAAGGGCAAAAAAATAGATGAAGTACACCCAGATCTGATCGGTGACTCCGATTTGATCTTCACGGATGAAGTAAAAACTGAAGGTTTGGACGCCGTTTTCTTGGGATTGCCCCATGGACAGGCCAAATCCTTTTTGGAACAGAACAAATTCGATGAAACCACTGTCATCATTGACTTGAGTACTGATTTCAGAGATGAGTCCAATGGTTTCCTATATGGACTTCCTGAGATCAATTCCGCAAAAAACAAGGACACCAAGCGCATTGCCAACCCGGGCTGCTTTGCCACAGGAATCCAACTGGCCTTGGTACCTGCCATTGCTGCTGGATTGGCCAAAAATGATATTCATATTACCGGTATAACGGGCAGTACTGGTGCAGGTAAAAAGTTGAGTGAAACCACTCACTTTAGTCAGCGTAACCAGAATGTTTCAGTTTATAAGCTTTTCACCCATCAGCACCTAAAAGAAATCAAACAGACTTTTGGGCAGCTTCAGGAAGGCTTTGACCAAAACCTGCTTTTTGTTCCCTACAGGGGTAATTTCTCGCGAGGAATCTGGATAACGGCTTATTTTCCTTACGAAGGAACCATAGAAGATGCCTATAAAGTTTACAAGGACTTTTATGCAGATGCCCCTTTTACCCACGTTTCAGATAAAGATATTGACTTGAAACAGGTGGTGAGCACCAATAAGTGCATTGTTCACTTGAAAAAAGAGGAAGGACAATTGGTGGTCTATTCCGCCATTGACAACCTTTTGAAAGGAGCTTCAGGACAAGCCGTCCAAAACTACAACTTGGCCTTTGGCTTGGATGAAAAAACAGGTTTAAAACTCAAAAGCGTAGCTTTCTAAACAAAAAAAGATGAACCTATTTGATGTTTATCCATTGATCAATGTAACCCCCGTGAAAGCTGCCGGCAGCAAAATATGGGATGATCAAGGAAATGAATATTTAGATTTATATGGTGGCCATGCCGTGATTTCTATAGGACACAGCCATCCACATTATACAAAACGGATCAAGGAGCAATTGGACAATATTGCCTTTTACTCCAACTCAGTCCAAATCCCTATCCAAAAGGAATTAGCAACAAAACTGGGCGAAGTTTCTGGCTATACCGACTACAATTTATTCTTATGTAATTCTGGTGCTGAAGCCAATGAAAACGCCCTCAAGTTAGCTTCTTTTGAAACAGGCAAAAAAGGTTTTATTTCCTTTACCAAGGGCTTCCATGGAAGGACTGCAGGTGCGGTGGCCTTGACGGACAATCCCAAAATCATCGCTCCTTTCAACGAGCATGAACATGTACATATTCTTCCTTTCAACGATATTGAATCCGTGGAAAAGCAATTGGCTCAAGGCGATATTGCTGGAATCATCATAGAAGGAATCCAAGGTGTAGGAGGTATTCAAGTGCCGAATACAGAATTTCTTTTGGGTCTTGCCAAATTGGCGAAGCAATATGGCGCGAAACTCATCTTGGACGAAGTTCAGTCTGGATATGCCAGGACAGGAAAATTCTTTGCCCATCAGTGGGTAGAAGGATTAAAACCCGACTTGATCACTGTAGCCAAAGGAATGGGCAATGGCTTCCCCATCGGAGGAGTGTTGATCAGTCCTGATTTCAAAGCTTCTCATGGTCTTCTTGGAACCACCTTTGGAGGCAACCATTTAGCCTGTGCTGCTGCATTGGCTGTTTTGGAGGTAATTGAAGAGGAAAACCTTATTGATAAATCACTTGAAAGTGGCGAAGCCTTGGTAAAAGAACTTCAGGCCATTGAAGGCGTAACTGAAGTACGAGGTAAAGGCTTGATGATTGGATTTGACCTGGACATAGAAGCCGCTCCTGTAAGAGCTGCTTTGATCAAGGAACATAAAATTTTCACGGGCAGCTCAGCAGGAAAGCACACCATTCGTTTGCTTCCTCCACTGAATATTGAAGCAAAAGCCTTAACTTTATTTATTCAAAAGTTAAAAACAGTATTAACCACTAATAAGGTCCAATAGGACCATACCAAACCAGTGATTACAAAGCGTTCATTTTTACTAAAAGATGAACGCTTTGTATTAGCGGTTTATCTCATTCTTAAAACTTAATTGACCAATGAAATACTACACCCAATTTGAAAACAAAAGCCTGGCTGATCAACTGATCCAACAAGCCTTGGAATACAAAGCATCTCCTTTACAGGATCAAAACCTAGGCGCTGGAAAGAGAATTGGATTGATATTTTTGAATCCCAGCCTAAGGACCCGTGTCAGCACGCAGATTGCTGCGGCCAATTTGGGCATGAGTGCTATTGTCCTCAATATGGACAAAGAAGGCTGGGCATTGGAAATGGAAGATGGTGCCATCATGAACCAAGGCAAAGTGGAGCATATCCGTGATGCTGCTGGTGTTTTGGGTAGCTATTTTGATGTATTGGCGCTGAGAGCATTCCCTTCCCTCACCAATAAAAAGGAAGACAGCGAAGATTATATCCTCAACCAGTTTATCAAACACAGTGGTCTTCCAGTAGTGAGTTTGGAAAGTGCTATTCGTCATCCATTACAGAGTTTGGCGGATATGATTACCATAGATGAGCTTAAGAAAAAAGATAAGCCAAAAGTCGTGCTTACTTGGGCACCACATATCAAAGCTATTCCACATGCAGTCGCCAATTCTTTTGCAGAATGGTCCATCGGCTGTGGGCATGATGTGACCATCACCCATCCGGAAGGATATGAATTGGACGAGAGGTTCACCAAAGGAGCCAAAATAGAATATGACCAGGACAAGGCGCTTGCAGATGCTGACTTTGTTTATGTTAAAAACTGGAGTGGCTTTAATGAATATGGAAAGATTCTTTGCACAGATGAATCTTGGATGCTCAATGAACAGAAATTGGTTCAAGCACCTCATGCAAAAGTAATGCACTGTCTTCCTGTAAGAAGAAATGTGGAACTTTCGGATGAAATCTTAGACGGCCCAAGAAGCTTGGTACAGCATCAAGCCAAAAACAGAATCTTTGCAGCACAAGCAGCACTTAGTCATATTTTAAAATAAGCTTTTCCCCTAACAACCTATTGACCAAATATGAATATCAGTATTGTAAAAATTGGCGGTAACGTCATTGATGATCCGGAAAAACTGGAAGAATTTTTAGCTTTGTTTGCCCGACTGGAAGGAAAAAAAATCCTGGTCCATGGTGGAGGGGTGATGGCTTCCAAATTCGGTGAAAGCCTTGGTATAAAACCCAAAATGGTGGATGGAAGAAGGATCACTGATGCAGAGACCTTAGATGTGGTTACCATGGTTTATGCAGGACTGATCAATAAAAAGATCGTCGCCCAACTACAGGAATTTAGGCAAAATGCCATGGGCTTTACAGGTGCAGATGGTAATCTTATACGCTCATCAAAAAGGCCAATAGGTAAAATTGACTACGGTTTTGTAGGGGATGTCAAGGAAGTGAACACTGATCTTTTGGACTTATTACTTGCAGAAGATATTGTTCCAGTAATATCAGCCATCACCCATGACAAAAAAGGCAACCTCCTCAATACCAATGCTGATACCATTGCCTCGGAAATTGCTACTTCCATGGCAAAAAAACACATGGTAAAATTGTACTTCTGTTTCAACAAAGCAGGGGTACTGATCGATGAGCACAATGATGATTCTGTCGTTCCCCGCATCAATGAGGAAATTTACGAAGAACTCAAAAAAGACAATGTTATCCATTCCGGTATGATTCCAAAACTGGACAATGCCTTTGCGGCACTTCAAAAAGGAGTCAGCAATGTCTGGCTGGGCAAAGCAGAAAACTTGTTATTGGCAGCTAAGGGAAAAAAATCGGGCACTAATATAGAAAGACATAAATACGACCTTTATTAAAGGGATCCTTATATTTAGCATTAAATTAATTTAAACAGACCTAGCGGATTCATGGACAAGCTCAAGGAAGAAGCCAAAACTCTTCTAAAGCAGTTGATCGAAACTCCTTCCTTAAGCAGGGAGGAAGATAACACAGCCAATATAATAGCTGATTACCTCTTGCGAAAAGGAGTGGAAATCAAGCGAAAAAAGAACAATATCTGGGCCGTCAATAAACACTTTGATTCCCAAAAGCCCACTATTTTATTGAATTCCCACCATGATACCGTGAAGCCCAATAATGGCTATACAAAAGATCCTTTTAATGCCATCACTGAAGAGGGGAAATTATATGGACTGGGTAGTAATGATGCAGGAGGCTGTCTAGTTAGCCTTATTGCTGCATTTGTATATTTCTACGATCACAAACTTCCTTTCAATTTAATCTTGGCCGCAACAGCAGAAGAAGAAATCAGTGGCAGGGAAGGAATAGCTTATCTTTTAGAGGAACTTCCCAAAATCCATTTGGCCATAGTGGGGGAACCAACTTTATTGGATGTCGCTGTAGCTGAAAAAGGCCTTATGGTCATTGATGCAACTATCACTGGAAAGGCTGGACATGCTGCAAGAAATGAAGGTATCAATGCCTTATATGAAGCATTGCCAGACTTAAATACTATTAAAGACTATAAGTTCAAAAAGGTTTCAGAGTACTTGGGAGAAAGCAAAGTCTCCGCAACTATCATCCAATCAGGCAGCCAGCATAATGTGGTCCCGGACAAATGTGTTTACACCTTGGATGTCAGGGTTACAGACAGTTATACTTTACAAGAAGCTCTGGATGAGTTAAAAGAAGTATTAAAGGCAGATTTACAACCAAGGTCTATGCGTCTGAACAGTTCAGCATTGCCCAAAGACCATGATATTTGGAAGGTCATTGAGACCATGCACCTGAAGTGCTACGGCAGTCCCACATTATCTGACCAAGCCTTGATTCCGTATCCTTCTATTAAAATTGGTCCGGGAGATTCTGCCCGCTCACATACCCCAGATGAGTTTATTTATTTGGAAGAAATCGATCAGGGAATCGATCGGTATGTTGAGATTTTACAACATTATTTTGATCAAAATTAGAAATTAACCTTCCCGTCAATTTGGGAAAAGCATAATACAATTATGAAACTTTGGCAAAAAAACACTACTAGCACCAAGGAAGTTGAACAATTTACAATTGGACGTGATCCTGAATTTGACATTGTCCTGGCTCCGTTTGATGTATTGGGATCGCTGGCCCACGCGACCATGTTGGAAAGTATTGGTCTTTTGACCAAAGATGAGCTAGCTACCCTGAAAAAGGGTCTGAAAGAAATCTATACTGAAATTGAAGCTGGAACCTTTAAAATTGATCCTGGAGTAGAGGACGTTCATTCACAGGTTGAATTTCTTCTTACAGAAAGATATGGAGATGTAGGTAAAAAATTACATAGCGGTCGTTCTAGAAATGACCAGGTTGCCGTAGACCTAAAGCTTTATTATCGTTCAGAGATCCAGGAGGTACTTGCTGCTACAAAATCCCTTTTTGACCTATTGGTGAAATTGGCAGAAAAACATAAAAATGATTTGATGCCAGGTTATACCCACACCCAATTGGCCATGCCTTCTTCTTTTGGCCTATGGTTTGGTTCACTGGCTGAGTCATTGGCAGAAGACCTGGAAATGTTGCTAGCTGCCTATAACCTAGCCAATAGAAACCCACTGGGCTCTGCTGCAGGCTATGGATCTTCATTTCCGCTAAACCGCACCATGACCACTGAGCTTTTGGGCTTTAAAGAGATGCACTATAACGTGATCAACGCTCAAAATAACCGTGGAAAAACCGAAAAGGTAATCGCCTTTGCCATGGCCGGACTGGCGGGTACGCTCAACCGATTAGCAGCGGATACGATCATCTTTATGAACCAACATTTTGGTTTCGTAAAGTTCCCTGATAACCTCACCACTGGATCCAGTATCATGCCTCATAAGAAAAATCCAGATGTATTTGAATTGATCAGAGCTAAGGCCAACCAAATCCAAAGTGGTCCTCAGAACCTGATGATGCAAATGACCAATACCACCACAGGTTATCACCGTGACTTACAATTATTAAAAGAAACGACCTTCCCTGATTTTGAAAAACTGAAGGACTGCCTCCAAATCACCGAATTTATGTTGGAGCATATTGAGGTGAAATCCGGCTTATTGGAAGATAAATTCTATAAGCATCTTTTCAGTGTAGAAGAAGTCAACCGCTTGGTTTTGGAAGGCATGCCATTCAGAGATGCTTACAAAAAGGTAGGTTTAGATATTGAAAGTGATGATTTTGCTCCTGAACATACCGTTAATCACAGCCATGAAGGTAGTATAGGGCAGCTTTGCCTGGATGAAATCAAACAAAAAATGGATGATGCCATAGCCAAGTTTGATTTTGAAAAAATTGAATCCAGCTACAAAAAGCTACTAGAAGCATAAAAATTATGCATTAGATGCAGGATATTGGAATTAAGAGCTACTATCCTGCATCTAGTATTTTTTTATTACAGAAGACTCTCCAGGAAATACTGACTATAACCATTGCCTTCTTTCCTATAAATTCGTTATTTTGAACCTTTAAATTTTTGCGCGGTGCCATACAAAGAACGAGAAATAGAGAAAAAGTATTATTCCATAGGTGAAGTAGCTGAAATGTTCAAAGTAGCCACTTCACTGATCCGCTATTGGGAAGGTGAGTTTGACATTATCAAACCCAAAAAGGACAAAAAAGGCAACCGCAGGTTTACCAAGGAAGACATCGAAAAAATCGGTCTCATTTTTCATTTGGTAAAGGAAAAAGGCTACACTTTGCAAGGTGCTCAAGAAATCATCAAAAAAGATCAGTATGAGATTTCTGACAAAGCCGGCATGGTCAATCGCCTGAAAGAAATTAGAAGCTTTTTAATAGAAATAAGGAACAATCTTCATGCAGAAAACAGCGGATGAAAACCAACTCCAATATTCCATAGCACTCAGCCTAATCCCACAACTTGGCCCCAATATTTTCAAGACCGTTATCAGCTATTGTGGCTCGCCAAAAAACTTTTTCAATATGCCCCCGGGAAAAGCAGCAAAAATCCCAGGGATAGGGCCCAAACTAATTGAGCTAAGAAAACAAAAACAAGAATTTCTCAGAAAAGCTGAGAAAATAATGGATGATTGTCATAAACATCAAATTCACATTCATACCTATCTTGAACCATCCTACCCTACTCGATTAAAATCCTATTTGAACTCACCCGTCCTCCTTTTTTCCAAAGGAAACATCAACCTTAACCCGGATAAAAGCATTGGTATCGTAGGTACTAGAAATGCATCGGATTATGGTAAAATGAGCACACGAAAAATAGTGGAAAGCCTCAGCCCATTTCAACCCACAATCATCAGTGGTCTGGCTTATGGCATTGATATCACCGCACATAGGGCTGCCTTGGACTTTGGGCTTCCAACCATTTCTATTTTGGGCAACTCCCTAGAATCCATTTACCCAGCCAGTCACAAAAGCACAGCAGCCAATATGATGGAAAATGGGGGACTTGTATCTGAGTACAAAGTAGGAACGCCATTAAATGCCAATAACTTCCCTGCTAGAAACCGCATCATAGCAGCACTATCTGATGCATTGATTGTGGTAGAAGCCGCCAAAAGAGGTGGCGCATTGATTACAGCAGAAATTGCCTATAGTTATAACCGTGAAGTCTTTGCTGTGCCCGGTAATCTACAAAACACCTACAGTGAAGGCTGCAATAACCTTATTCGATCCATGAAGGCCAGTATTTATACAGGGCCGAAAGATATTCAGGAAGCCCTCTCATGGGACAATGAAAACAATAAAGAAAATCCAGTCAAAAAAATTAAGATTGATCTCAGCCAATTTCCAGTTGAAGAACAAACTATCCTAAAATTGCTTTCCGATAATCAGGAATTAGAGATTGACCATCTCAGCTGGCAGTCCCAAATTCCCGTTTCCCAGTTAGCTTCTCTCCTGCTCAATTTGGAGTTTCAAGGTTTAATAAAGTCATTTCCTGGGAAAAAATATGGTCTGTGCTAAGTATAAATCCTCCACATCAAAATTCACCATTACAAGTGGCAACTAGCTTAAATTTATGATCAGACTCAACCAAAAACAAATCTGGCCAACTTCATGGCTTCTCCAAACTCCTCCTTGTTCAAATTCAAATCGAAACCTTCTTTTTCAAGCACCTCAATCATCACTTCCGTGGCCACATTCCCCACCAGCTCATCCTTGGCCATGGGGCAACCCCCAAAGCCTTTAATGGCCCCATCAAAACGAGCACAACCACCTTTCAATCCAGCCTTAATTTTTTCTTCAATGCTTTCCGGCCTGCTGTGAAAATGAGCCCCAAACTCTATCTCTGGATAAGCTTGAATATTGGTACTGAACAATTCCTCGATCAGCTTGGGTTCAGCCACTCCAATCGTATCTGACAGGGCAATGATCTTAATTCCCATTGCATCCAACTTCCCCACAAACTCCGCCACCATTTCTGCCGAAAAAGGCTCTCCATAGGGATTACCAAAGCCCATGCTCAAATAGGTGACCAAGGTTTTACCCTTGATTTCACAAAGGTTCTGAATGTCTTCTACAGTCTCTAATGCCTCCGCAATGCTTTTATGAGTATTTCTTTGCTGAAAAGTCTCAGAAATGGACAAGGGAAATCCCAAATAATCAATTTCCTCAAAAGTCAATGCTTCCTCTGCCCCCCTCTTATTGGCCACAATCGCCAATAATTTTGACTTGGAATGGAACAGATCCAGTAAATCCAACAACTCAGCAGTATCCCGCATTTGCGGCATAGCTTTAGGACTTACAAAACTCCCAAAATCTACTGTATCAAAGCCTACCTCCAATAGTTGATTAATATAAGCAGCCTTGATCGCTGTATCAATAAACTCTTCTCTCCCCTGCATGGCATCACGGGGACATTCTATAATCTTCATATCTGCTGACTAATGATCTTGTCCAAAAAATCGAAGTTAGTCAAATTTATCCGCATTCCTTTCCCAAAAGCCATTCTTGGGCATTTATCCATTTGATTTACATCCATCCTAACTTTTATGCTACGATTTTAGAGAAAACCGCTCAAAAATTGAATTTGTAAATCAATTAACGTTTTTTACGATCATCTTCCCATATTGATTATTTGACCATAGAAACCGGAGGCAATGGTGGCGGCACCTGATTTCTGATTGGCTTGACACTCTTAAGATAGGCAAAAATAGCCTCTACCTCCTCATCAGTATAATATTGAAACATTTCCCATGGCATGGGAGGTAAAATCATCCGTGCACCATCCAATCCCTTATACTTACCCTCCCTGAACACTTTATACAGTTGTTCTACCTTCCAATTGCCAATCCCAGTTTCATCTGGAGTAAGATTAGCTGCATAAGAAACACCCCAGGGACCTATCCATTCTGTTAAATCCCTAGTAACCACCAGCCCCTTCGATTCCATTTCTGCTTTGTCAACTTCTATCTTGGACATAGCAGAAGGATGCCCAGATAACCATAGCGCAGAATCCAATACAGGCCCATGATCTGTCATCTTTTTAGGCGTGTGACAATCATTACAGCCCCCCACAAGTACCAGATGCTCACCAAGTTTAACCTGATTTTCAAACCCATAATTTAATGGAACCTCTTCTATAGGGTTTTCACTTGCCATGCTGCCTGAGTTCTTTTCTCTACACTGGAAAAGAAGCATTAAAATCACCAACAGCAAAATAGAATTAAAATGCTTTTTCATGATATTTAGGGTATAATGGTGACTAAAGCAGAAATAGATTTATCCCTATAGTCTTCCTGCCATTCTCACTCAAAGTCCCAACAAAATGCAGTCTTACACCGGAACAATATCTACAGGTAGTTATAGATAAGTTAATTGATTTAACGCATATTTAAAAACATTTTTAATCAAATATCACCAGTTACTAGTTAAATAAACTTAAATGATTTCACCTTATATCCACTAAAAAAGGTCGGTCATTATCATTCACATCCCATTCATCTACCTTTTACTCAAAATAAGTTTGCCCCAATCAAATCAAACCGATCTCCATTTGTCACCTTATTCCAAGCTGCAACAAAATATTCCCAAGCCCCCTTCCCATCTTCATAACCATAAAATTCTAATAATACCCTCAGGAACTCTAACCCAAGATCAATACATCATTTAAATTATTACCCACTAATAAATCATCAATATTTTTCATATTTTAGTATTCATAAAAAGCTGATAATAAAGGCACTTAATCCTTAAGGATTGATATTTCTCCAAAGTTTGGAATGCAATTACAGTTCTTCCAGACAATGGCTCTTGAGAGGATCAAAAAATAGCTCTCACTATAATTAGTCTGCAATACACAATCATTTTTGTAAGTTTTTTACGCACAATTAACCTCTATTAACCATGAAAAAAGTAAGAATATTATCCATTGATGGCGGTGGAATACGCGGAATTTTACCTGGGGTAGTTCTCGGCCAACTTGAAAAGAAAATCCAAAGAAAAGGTAAGGACGAAAACCTTAGACTATCAGACATGTTTGATTTTATGGCTGGTACAAGTACTGGAGGGATCCTTACTTTGGCTTATTTAACTCCTAATGAAGAAAACCGTCCAAAACTTACTGCTGAAGAAGCTGTAAACATCTATCTGGACCGTGGGGACGAAATTTTTGACGTGAGCAAGTGGCAAAAAATCAAAAGTGGAATGGGGATTCTAGACGAGAAATTCGATGCCAGTGAACTCGAAGAAGCTTTAAATGATACTTTCCTAGAAACAGAGCTTTCACAGCTCCTTAAACCCTGTATTATTAGTTCTTATGATATCAGAAACGGAAAACCTCACTTTTTCAAACAACATAAATCCGTCAAGGAAATCTACAATTATAAAGTTAAAGACATTGCCCGTGCCACTTCTGCCGCCCCTACCTACTTCGAAACCTCACGTATAAAAAACAGTCTGGGCACTCCTTATCCCTTGATCGATGGTGGGGTATTTGTCAACAACCCAGCACTTGTCGCTTATTCTGAGGTTAGGACCATGAATTTTGAGGGCATTAAGCACCTTCCCACTGCCAAAGACATGATGATAGTTTCACTAGGCACTGGTAGTACCAGTCAAAAATACGAATACAAAAAAGCAAAAGATTGGGGTGCCGCAGGCTGGATAAAGCCGATAATTGAAATCATGATGTCTGGTAATGCCAAAACAGTTCACCATCACTTGGACCAAATCTACAAAACCCTTAGCACAAAGGACCAAAAAGATTACCACCGCTTGGAACCTCTGCTCATTCAAGCAGATACGGCCATGGACAATGGCTCCATAGAAAACATGACCAAATTAAAAGAGGATGCACTAAGTTATATTTCTAAAAGTGAGGTTGATGAAGAGTTGGATGAAATCACAGAAAAGCTGTTTAAACTTTCCAATACTTGATCCCAAATTGAAAACATACCAAGAGGTACTAGTTAAAAAATTTAGTACCTCTTGGTAAAATCAAATTCTAAAATTATCCCTCCTCTTCTCTTAAGCCATCCAATTTTGACTTCTTCTATACTATCATTGTTATTTGTATTATCAAAGGCAGAAAACTTCTCATCTGTATTATTTATTAGAAATCCCCATTAATTTATAATTTGCACATCATTCTAAAATAGGAATAACAAAATAAGCAGCATGCAAATCAAT
Organism: Echinicola marina; assembly: GCF_020463795.1. Taxonomy (NCBI): domain Bacteria; kingdom Pseudomonadati; phylum Bacteroidota; class Cytophagia; order Cytophagales; family Cyclobacteriaceae; genus Echinicola; species Echinicola marina. Next base: position 5,090,536 of record NZ_CP080025.1, read on the forward strand.
TTTAAAAAAGAGGTTTTACCTCACCTCTTAGGGATCGTTTCTTTTTATACCCTGATCGTTTTATATTTTTCTCCTATTCTTTTTGAAGGAAAAATGATTTTCCAAAATGATATCCTCCAATGGGAAGGTTCTGCTAAAGAGGTGCTAGACTTTCGGGAGGAAACAGGAGAGGAAGCCCTTTGGACCAACCGAATGTTTGGAGGAATGCCCGCTTACCTGATCAATACTGAATATCCAGGCGATATATCTAGGGTTGTCATATCCATCTTGACCTTAGGTCTGCCCCACCCTATCAATGGACTTTTCTTTGGAATGGTCGGTATGTATATACTTCTGCTTTGCTTCAAAGTCAGACCTGAAATATCCGTTATGGGTGCATGGGCTTTTGCCTTTAATACCTTCAATATGCTAAGCCTGGAAGCAGGACATAATGCCAAAATATGGGCTATATGCCTGATTCCCCTTATTCTTGCAGGCATTCACATGGCCTTCAATGGAAAAAAAATATTGGGATTTGCCATCACCGCTTTGGCCTTAATGCTACAAATCCGCTTCAACCACTTGCAAATTACTTATTATACCCTGATAGTCATCCTTATCTATGGAATAGGACAATTGGTTTATTATAGTAAAGAAAAAAGATTGGCTGAATTTGGAAAAGTTGCCGGAATTTTGGTATTGGCAGGTGTCCTTTCAGGGGCTGGAAATGCCAACCGACTGATATCAATTTTAGAGTACGGTGAATACTCCATCCGTGGTGAAAAGACCTTGGAAGGCAATACTCAAAATGAAAGTGGCCTGAGCAAGGATTACGCCTTTAGCTGGTCTCAAGGCAAACTGGAATCCTTGACCCTTTTGGTCCCGAACTTCTCTGGTGGTGCCAGTCAAGAAGACCTCGGTGAAGATTCCCATACAGAAAAGGCCCTCCAACAAAATGGAGTTTCCGGGGCACAATTAAACAATTTCATCCAAGGAGCCCCTACTTATTGGGGGGATCAGCCCTTTACTGGAGGCCCCATTTATGGCAGCATCATTATGGTATTTTTGTTTGTGATAGGGATGATTTACGCTCCTAAGAGGTACAGAAATATTTTTGTGGTCATCACCATAGTATCTTTGATGTTAGCTTGGGGAAAAAACCTGGCTTGGTTCAATTATACCCTGTTTGACTTTCTTCCTGGATATAATAAATTCAGGGCTGTTTCCATGGCCTTGGGCATTACCCTATTTGCCATCCCGGTATTAGGATGCATAGGTTTAGAAAACCTTTTTGTCCAAAAAGACCAAAAGAAGAAGTTCAAAGCCTTTTTATTAGCACTGGCCATTGTAGGTGGCTTCACCCTATTATTGATTCTTTTGGCAGGAGCATTTGGTTTTAAAGGAGCCGCAGATGCCAACTTCCCAGAATGGCTCAGCAAAGCCATACGTGCGGACAGAAAGGCCCTCTTGCAAAAAGACGCCTTCAGAAGCTTGGCCTTTATTGCAGCAAGTGGACTTTTGATTTACCTGGCCATAAAAGAAAAAACCACTTATCTCTATGCTACTTTGGGTATAGCCGTGATGGTCATTGCAGATGTATGGACAGTAAATAAGCGCTACCTCAACGATGCGTCTTTGTCAAAAAGCCCAAGTGAAACTTATTTCGCCCCAAATGGTGCGGACAAAAAAATCTTGCAGGACAATGGATATTTCAGGGTGCTCAACTTACAAAACACCTTCCAAGAAGCTAGGACCAGTTACAGGTTCAATAGTATTGGAGGTTACCATGGTGCAAAAATGAGAAGATACCAAGACCTGATAGATCGGGTTTTGCAAGGGGAAATTGGCCAGTTTGTCCAAAAAGCCCAAGAAGGTAATTTTGATTACCAAAGCCTCAAGGCGGTCAATATGCTCAACACCAAATATATTATAGCTGGTCAGGCAGAAAATGCGGTATTCAAAAACCCAGAAGCCAACGGTCCTGCCTGGTTCCCTTCTGAAATCATCACTGTAAACTCTAATGATGAAGAGATCAAGGCTTTGTCCGAAATGGACACAAAAACACAAGCAACTATTAACATATCTGAGTTTGAAGCTGAAACCGGAGCAGGTACAGTAAAACTAAATAAATACCAACCCAATAAACTGGAATATACCGTCGAAGCCAAAGAGGCTGGCTTGGTCGTATTTTCTGAAATATATTATCCTGCAGGCTGGACCGCAAGCATCAATGGAAAACCTGCGGAGATTATCCGCACTAACTACCTCATGAGGGGCTTAATGGTTCCAGAAGGTTCATCAAATATCATTTTCAGCTTTGAACCTAAGTCCTATTTTAAGGGTTCTTTTATTGCAGTTTCTTCCCAATATTTTATTATATTATTGCTATTGGTGGGGATAATACTGCCATTCACAAAGCACCCAAAATATGGAAGAGAAAAAGGATAAATATTTCAGTTACTATGACCGTTTTGAGGCCCAACCCAAGAAAGATGAAATAGACTTAAGATACCTTCGCGTCTTAGAAAAATTGGTAGAATCAGGTTTAAAATCCAATCATCGTGTTTTGGAAATAGGCTGCGGCCTGGGTGAGCTAAGTCACCTTATTGCCAAAAAAACAAAAAACGGACATGTTCTGGGCATCGATATAAGTCCTCAAAGTATTCATAAAGCACAGGAAGGCTGGAAGGATCAAAAAAACCTTAGTTTTAAAATTGCTGAAATGAAAGCTTATGAGAGCCAGGGAAACACCTATGATTTCTTTGTAATATCAGAAATATTACAACAGGTTTCCAAAGATCATCATTTTAGGATTTTCGAAGGGATCAAACGCCATTCCCACGAAGATTCTATCATTTTCATCAATTTGCCCACCCCTCAGTTTTCTACTTGGAAAGCTGAAAACGACCCAGAATCCCTACAGTTTTTTGAATCTATCGTCAATATAGGTGATCTGATAAAAAGTATTAGCGACAATGGATTTTACCTTGATAAAAGCATGTCCTATTCGGTTTATTATGAGGAAGATGATTTTCAGTATTTTATCTTCAAACCAATTAAAACAATGGATCAGCCCACACCCAAAAAGAAATGGGCTCTTAAAAAGGAAAAGCTGCAATTTAATCTTATGAACTTGCTGATGTAAAGGGCAGCACCAACCGATTTTATGCTAAAATACAGTGTTATTATCCCTGCTCATAATGAGGCCAAGTTTTTACCTGGACTATTGGATTCTCTTGCAAAACAATCCTTGCTCCCCGCCCAAGCAGTAATCGTCAATGACCATTCATCAGATAATACAGAAGAGATTATTGATGAATATGCAGCCCAATTCCTATGGATCCGCAAGGTCAACAGTCAAACAGAAGCTTCCCGGTTGCCAGGAAGCAAAGTAGTTGCCGCCTTTGAAAAGGGCATGAATATTCTCGATGTGAATTATGACTTTATTGTCAAACTGGATGCAGACCTGATCCTACCCGAAAACTATTTTGAAACAGTCTCAAAGGTCTTTAAAAACAACCCATTTGCTGGAATAGTTGGCGGTTTTGCTTACGAATTGGAAAATGGAAAATGGCAACTCAACCACCCGATGGGCAAAGACCATGTCCGAGGAGCTTTTAAGGCCTACTCTAGACAATTATTTGAACAAATGAACGGTTTACGATGTAGCATAGGTTGGGACACCATAGATGAGCTGCTTTGCAGGTATTATGGTTTTGAGGTAATCACCCTTCCTGAATTAAAAGTTCAGCACCTTCGTCCCACAGGCTCTTCCTATTCCAAAAAAGCGAAATACATGCAAGGGCAAGCCATGTACAAAATGCGCTACGGCTTAGGCATTGCTTTCTTATCCATGGCCAAAGTAAGCATCAAACAAAAAAAGCCACTTTACCTTCTTCACAGCATGATTGGCTATATCCGTGCCAATTTAGACAATACCGTCCCTGTGGTCTCCAAAGAAGAGGGTAAATTTATCCGTTCCTATCGCTGGAAAAACATCTTTCAAAAGATCAGCGGTAAATAAGCCGATTTTTTATAAGTTTGACCACTAATAAGTACAGGGCATATCCAATAGCATGGCACATCCAATCATCCAACAACTCAAAAAAGCTCAAGATAAAAGCATACTTCCTAATGACAATTGGCGGAGAGAAAAAAGTGATGGATTTACTTACTTACGTTATCGCATCTGCCGTCCATTGATCAAAGGCGTATTCTATGTCTTTCGATGGTGGAATAAACCCACCCCCTGGTTTGCCCCTTCTGCCGTAAATTTCCTGAAAACTTGGTTAAAAAAGGACATGGTTGGCCTGGAGTTTGGCAGCGGTGCCAGTTCCAAGTTTTTTGCCCAGAGGATAAAAAAATTGGTCAGTATTGAGCACCACCAAGGTTGGTATGAACATGTATCAAAGTGGTTTGAAGAAAACCAGCTCGATAATATTGATTACCGATTTATCGCTGAAGCCCCCAATTTACATGTAAAGGAATTGCCTCAATTCTTTGAGAAGCTACATCTAAAAGAAGAAGATTACGCATTTAAGCCCCAGTTCTGGGAATATTTTCATGTAGCTGATGAATTTGAAAATGCCTATTTTGACTTTATTCTGGTAGATGGAAGGGCAAGAGTGGCCTGTCTGCTCAATTCTATTCCCAAACTAAAATCCGGTGGTTTGATGATTTTGGACAATTCTGATCGGCCAAGTTACCAGCTTGCCTTTAAATTACTTAAAGATTGGGAACATTTCACTTGCACTACAGGACTTTCTGACACCACTTTTTGGATCAAACCTTAAAACATGGGGATCATAAGGAAACAATCTTCTCAAAGTACCATCATCGCCTACGCAGGGATATTAATTGGCTTTGTGGGCTCTGCCCTACTCCGTCCCAAAATATTGACCGAGGGAGAAATAGGCCTCCTTCAACTGGTCTTGAACACCACCGCCCTTTTCGCTTCTATTTTCACTTTGGGTACCAACTTGACCACATTGAAAATGGTACCGGAATTCAAGGGGAATCCTGAAAAAAAGAGAAGTTTTATCACCTTTTCTCTTTTAGTAGGGCTGATAGGTAGTATACTGGCCATTCCTATTTTTTTAGCGAGTAAAAGCTTCATTTTCCAGACCCAAGATGGTGGTTTTGAAAATTTCCATTACAATAACACCTTCTACTGGGGTATATTACTCGTGATTGGGTTCAGGGTTTTTCAATACATTCTTGACGCTTATCTCCGCACTAACCACCAACCCTTACCTGGAGTTTTTGCAGATAGTATTATCCAAAAATTCCTTCCCATAATAGGGCTTGTTTTATTTTACTTCCAATGGCTTGATTTCCAGCAGCTGGTTTATTTCAATTTGGCCATTTTTACTATTCCTGTTTTAATGTCCTATATCTTCCTAAATAAAGCCAAGGTTTTCACATTGGGGAGACCAGGTCCATTTACTAAACAGGAAAAACGCGACATCGCTGGGATTTCATCTTCTGGTATTCTTGAAATCCTAAGTGGTGGACTTATTTTATACATAGATACTTATATGATTCAATGGCTGATTGGTGAAGAAGCGGTGGGTATTTATGTAACCTTATTCTTTTTTGGAATTGTAATTAGCGTACCTGCTAAGGCGATTAGACGAGTATCTATCGTAACCATCTCAGAATCCATGGCAGTTCATGATTATGATAATATCCAAAAAATATATCGGAAAAGCAGCCAAACCTTATTGGTCATCGGAGGCTTAATCTTCCTATGTGTATGGGGAAATCGCTATAGCATTGGAGGGTATTTGGGAGAAAATTATGCCATAGCATTACCTGTGTTGCTCTTTACTGCCCTAGCACAGCTTATAGACAATATTACTTCTGTCAACTATCAAATCATTGCTGTCTCAAAGCACTATTATTATAACCTTTTTATGGGCTTCCTGACCTTAGCCCTATTGATCATTTCCAACTACCTATTAATCCCCATCATGGGCGTATCAGGAGCAGCAATGGCCTCCTTGCTTAGTATGATCTTGATCAATGGAATGCGTTACTGGTTCCTAAGACAAAAATACAATTTGACACCTTTTTCATGGGAAAGCCTCAAAACGCTGACCATAATTGGGATTATCTGGCTGATCATTGATATTATCCCGAATATTGGAAATATTTACCTTAACCTGCTGATTAAAGGAAGTCTGGTGTTAGTGTTCTATTTGCCTGCTGTTTACTTCACAAAGTGTTCACCTGACTTTAATGCAGTAATGGATAAATACCTGAGAACGATTGGTTTTAAAGCATAAAGAGACTGACTTAAAATCTAAGCAGATGCCATTCTAAAAGTAGGAAAAACCTCAAGCCGTTGGTTTTCAAAAACAAAATCAAGCAAGAAGTTTTCCCTATAGTACCAATAACAAATTTTGAGACAGCCTCAGAAAAATCCTTTTAATTTCATAAGCCAACTACTACCCTTCTCAAACTTTCCTGGACCTGGCCAGCTATTTCCCCAAGAGAAGGGTTTTCTACTGCTGACATGGAAGCTATTGGATCCACGGCAGCCACTTCCACATCCCCATTCTCCAATTCCTGCACCACTACATTGCATGGCAAAAATACGCCTATTTTATCCTCTGCATCTATAGCCTTATGGGCAAAATTAGGATTGCAAGCACCGAGAATACGGTAATTCCTAAAATCTATATCCAGTTTCTTCTTAAAAGTAGCTTTTACATCAATATCTGTAAGTACCCCGAAGCCCTCTGCTTTCAAGGCTTCCGTTACCTGACCAATTACCTTATCAAAACTGGCATTTTGAAGTGTTTTATTAAAGAAATAATTCATGGTTAGTCTCTATTTTGATTCAAGCTTAAAATACTAAATAACTCGCTTCAAAACGGTGACCTAGGTCACAAAGTATTGATGACTGAAATATCTAACTCCGGAAAAACCCCTGAATTCCCTCACAAACTAGTCTCACCTCTCGCTCTCCCAAATAAGGATGAAGTGGCAAAGAAAGTGTTGTACTAGCTATTTTATTGGCTATCGGAAAATCACCATTGTCACTAAAAACCGGAGTAGCTGGAACAGGCAAAGGATAGTGAATGGCAGTGCCTATTCCCCTATCAAACAAATAACCTTTAAGCTTATCCCTTTCTTCCAATTTGATCGTAAAAAGATGAGCATTATGGTCTTCTTTTAAGATACCTTTGGGCATCGAAATTCCCCTTATGTGCTGTAAATGTTCCAAATATATTCCTGCAAGCAGTTTTCTCTTTTGTTGCCAGGGTAAAAAATAATCCAGCTTCACATTCAAAAAACCTGCCTGCAATGTATCAATTCTACTGTTTCTTCCGATCAGTTCATGAACGTCCCTTTCGGGTTGTCCATGTGTAAGCAATAGCCTTAACTTTCTATCCAAAAAATCATCAGCTGTAATCAGGAGACCAGCTTCCCCCAAGGCACCTAGGTTTTTGGTGGGATAAAAACTAAAGCAACCAATATCACCAAAGGCTCCAGCGCTTTTTCCTTGTTTAAAGGCTCCCAGTGCTTGCGCTGCATCCTCAACCACCTTGATTCCTTTTGGCTTTGTAATGGAAAGTAATCTATCCATATTTACCATTTTCCCATAAAGATGAACAGGAATGACCGCCTTTGTCCTTTTTGTGATCATACTTTCCATCTGGTCAATATTGATCAGACCATTGGAATCCACATCACAAAACACAATCTCAGCACCAACCATCTTGACGACCTCAGCAGTAGATACCCAGGTCAATGCGGGCACGATCACTTCATCACCAGGTCCTATCTCCAAAGCGCGCAATGCCAATTCCAAGGCATCGGTACCATTGGAACATGCTATCGCATGACGGGATTTCAGATAAACTGCCAAACTTCTCTCCAATTCAGCTATTTCATCCCCTCCAGAAAAAACCCCCTTTTGAAGCATATGAGCAAACTTTGATTGAAGCTCATCAGCCAAATCCGCATGCATTGCGGCAAGTTCAAGAAAGGGTATTGACTTTTTCATTAAGTAAATTGGCTAATTTCTTGGTCAATGTTCTTCTTTCAAATCTGCTGATATCCCTTTCACGCTCTTCTCCCTCTTCCAAATTCACTTGATTTTCTAAAAATCCTTTTATTTCCCCTACAGCCTCATGTGCAAATACTTTTCCTGCCCTGGCCTCTTGGATGATCATGCTTGCATCACCATCAGGATCCCCCAATGCCACAATGGTCCTGCCAGTGGCTATATATTCAAAAAGTTTACCGGGAATATTCCCTTTGGCATTTTTCGTGTTGGTAAGTATCAGTAAAAGCATGTCTGCTTTCTCATAGAAAGCAAATACCTTTTCATGGGGCAAATAGCCAGGAAATTCTACCCTGTTTTGCAGCCAGGAATCTTTTTGTATATAGTTGTTCACCTTCTCACTCACGCGGCCTACAAAAGTCAATTTTACTTCCTGCTCATGAGGCTCAAAAGCTGATTTAAAAGCCTTCAAAAATGGAATAGGATTTCTGATAGCATCAATGATCCCAGTATAGACAATCTCAAAAACCTTTCCCCTTTTCTTTTGTTTTTTGAAGTTCTTTGGCAGATCAGAAGAATCAAATCCATTGGTGATCAAATCAATTTCCCTTTCAGCAATCTTACTAATCTCTTCCTGAAAAGTAGGTGATATGGTGACCACATTGTCCGCTTCCCTGAACACCGACTGTTCCAAGCGCTCATGCCTTTTTTTTATGGTTTTCATCATCGGCAATGTATCAAGGAACTCCCAAGTGGACCAAGGATCCCTAAAATCCGCAATCCATGGCAGACCAGACTTTCTTTTCAAATTTCTGCCGATCAAGTGCATACTATGCGGCGGGCCTGTGGTGATAATCGCCTGAATTTTATTTTTTTCCAGTATGTCCAACAAATAATTCACGGAAGGTTTCACCCAGAAAACCCTTGGATCAGGAATCATGGCATTGGCCCTCAGCCACATTGATGTTTGGTCAAACCAATTCTTATTACGCTTTTCCATCAGTTTTGATGGGTCAGCTGATTGACCATTTTTCTTTTTCTTTAAAAACCTAAAAACACCATATGGCTCCCAAATCGGAAACTTTATCACCTCCCATTGAGATGAAATTTCCTTAAGCATGGTTTCATCCTTCAATTCAAAATCTGGATTTTCGGGAGTAAAAATCACAGGTTCCCATCCATGTTCGGGTAAAAATTTGGCGAATTTCAACCAACGTTGAACCCCCGATCCGGCACTTGGTGGCCAATAATAGGTGATAATGAGTACCTTCTTATTCTCTTCCATGAAACAAATATAAGCTTTTGTGAGATGATTAGCTCAATGAGCCAAAAAGCTACTTAGCCGTTAATTCACGGTACTTGTCCAAGATTAAAGCATGCATCTTTTTACGATCATATTTTGAGGTAACCTCTACATAAAGGTGATCTGCCAAAGTTTGCATGACATCCCTCTTTACAAAAGCAAACTCCAAGGCTTCTTTAAGTACTGCTTTATCTTTTGCGGGAAAAACCAATCCAGTTTTTTTATTGGTCACTATATCTATATTCCCATTGATATCAGAACAGATAATAGGAAGTTGCATAGCTCCAGCTTCTAAGAGCACATTGGGAAATCCCTCTCGATGAGAAGCATGAACCAATACATCTGAAATGGCCATATAATGCTCCACATGCTCAGACCAGTTTACCTGTACGATTCTTGGGTGATCTTCAATTTTACGGATGACATCCTCCTCCAAGGGATTAAGATCTTGCTCAAAATCCCCCAAAAGCACTAATTTGGACTGGTTGATAATCTTGGAATTTAAGAAGGCATTTACCAGCTCTTCTATTCCCTTATCTTTCACCAGTCTGCCCACAGCCAAAATGATAAAATCATTTTCTCCGGGCATTACCCTCATGGTTGCGGCGACCAAATGATTCTCCTTCAAATTATCCCGGTTAAACCGTCCTAGGTCTACACCGTTGGAAGAACCATTGCCCAGAACCTCCATTTTTTCGGGAACACATAGCTTTTCTTTCAAAATAAAGTCCTTCAAGCTGTTGGCATTGGGCCATACATGGCTGGCATTTCCAAAAGTCCACTTTTCCATGGTCTCCAAAAGCTTCCGCTTGTTGTCCTTGGTCACCACATAAGGCATCCCGGCCACAGTATGGATCCGAACCTTCACACCCGCAAACTTGGCCGCAATCATCCCAAGCAAACCTGCTTTTGGGGTGTGGGTATGGACTATATCGGGTTTTTCCTGCTTAAAAAGTTGTATCAATTTCCAAAGACAAATTAAATCATGCAGGGGTGTGATTTTCCTACTGAAAGGAATTTCAAAATGTTCACAGCCTTCTTTCCGCTTTACCTCATGGACTTCTTTACCTTCTGCACTTACCATAAGCACCTCCCAGCCAGCATCTTTCATATATTTCATTTGCCCTGCAAGAAGCAGTTTTAGGGAGATGGGTACGGTGGTTACTCGGATTAACTTTGGCATCAATTTTTTCCTTTAAAAGCGCAAATATATACCTAAAAAGTGAAGGAATATATCTTGGAGATGAATTATAAATACAACATAATGTTCATCATCAAATATTCGACCAAAAAATCAAAAAGTAAAATAATGGTTGACAGTCGAATAGATGACTGCCAACCAAAAGAAATTTTATTTTAAGCCAGCAGCATCAAATAGCACCTCTACTGGATGCAGTGCCTTTCTTCCCGTACCATCTGCAATCTGGTGCCTACAGCTCGTGCCTGGTGCCACGACTATGGTGTCCTCTGCTGCTTTCCTTACTGTCGGGAACAACACCAGCTCTCCTACCTTCATACTCACCTCATAGTGTTCTTCCTCATATCCAAAAGAACCTGCCATCCCACAGCAACCTGATGGAATAGTTTCTAAAGTATAGTTTTCAGGCAATGTCAATAGCTTTTGGGTAAAGGTAACAGAGCTGAGTGATTTTTGGTGACAATGGCCATGAAGCAATATTTTCTTATTTTCTTTGGTGAATTGATCAGCAGTAATATTACCTCGCATAACCTCTTTGGCCAAAAACTCATCTACCATCATACTGTTCTGCTTTAGTTTCTTGGCAGCTTCTACCAATTCAGACTTCACCAATCTTGGATATTCATCCTTGAAACTTAAAATTGCTGATGGCTCAACACCTACCAAAGGTTCATTGAGGCTTACCACCTCCTTAAAAATCTGCACATTTTTATTGGCCAAATCTTTGGCATGGTCCAATAGACCTTTTGAAATAGCGCCACGTCCACTTTCGGTATGCTCCCTCATCACCACTTCATATCCCAAGTGATGCAACAATTTAATGGCTTTTATTCCTATTTCAGTATCATTGAAATTCGTAAATTCATCGCAAAAGAAATTCACCCGACCATTGGACTTTTCTGCTACCGGCAATTTGCTGTAGTTCTTTTTGTACCATTTCCTGAGATTCACCTTGGCGATGGTAGGTAAAGATCTTTGCTCAGCCACCCCTAAGAACTTCTTCATCATACCTCCAGTCGATTTGTTGGTCATCATGAAGTTGGTCAAGCCCGGCACCAGGCTTCCCAGTTCATTAAGATTATTGATATAGGCAAAGGCCTTACTCCGCAACGGCACCCCATTGGTCTTTTGATATTGGTAAAGAAACTCTGCTTTTAGGCTGGCCATGTCCACATTGGAAGGACATTCAGATGTACAACCCTTGCAAGAAAGACAGAGATCCATCACTTCTTTCACCTCAGGATGGTCAAAAGGATTTTCCTTGGTATTCTTGGTCAGAAATTCCCTTAAAGTATTGGCCCTTCCTCTGGTAGTATCTTTTTCATTTCTGGTAGCCATATAGCTTGGACACATCGTCCCGCCAGAAATCGGTAGTTTCCGACAATCTCCCGAACCATTACATTTTTCGGCTGCTCTAAGAATCCCTCCAACATGCCCAAAATCCATGGCTGTTTCATATTCTGGAGTGACCATATCAGGCTCATAACGAAGAAAACTGGTCATTGGAGCAGTGTCTACTATTTTACCTGGGTTGAAAATATTATTGGGATCCCAGGATTGCTTAATCCTCCTGAACAACTGGTAATTTTCCTCTCCTACCATTATAGGAATAAATGCTGCCCTTACCCTTCCATCTCCATGCTCTCCACTTAATGAGCCATCGTATTTTTTTACCAGCTTGGCGACCGCCTCAGTTATTTTATAAAAGTCCTCCACATCTTCGGACTTTTTAAGATCCAAAATAGGGCGTAGGTGAATCTCTCCAGCACCAGCGTGCGCATAATGAACTGGTTTTTGCCCAAATCCCTTCATGATTTCGCCGAACTCATCGATAAAATCTGCCAAATCATCAATGTCTACAGCCGTATCTTCAATACAAGCAACTGCTTTTTTATCCCCGGGAATATTGGCCAATAAGCCCAAGCCAGCACTCCTCAATGCCCAAACATTCTTAGTTCTCTCGCCCGTAATGATCGGATATGCATAGCCCAAACCAGCAGCTTTCATCCCATCGATCATCCTCTGTGCATCCTTCAATGCTTCTTCCTCTGTCTTCCCCCTGAATTCAATCATCAGGATTCCCTCTGGATCACCTTCTACGAAGTAACGGTTCTTACTCTGTTCAATATTTTCCTTGGTGCAATCCAAAATGATTTTATCCATCAGCTCACAGGCTGTGGGATGGAATTTCATGGCCAGCTGTGTGGCTTTCATACTTTCATGAATACTCCCAAAATGAGCTGCAACTACCACATCTTTTGGATCCGGAAGTGGATCTACATGGATCTTGATTTCCGTAGTAAAGGCTAGTGTACCTTCAGATCCGCATAGTAGCTTACAAAAATCAAATTCAGTATCAATATCAGAAAAAATCTCTGTTTCCAATAAATAATCCACTGCATACCCGGTATTTCTCCTTTGGATGCTTGATTTTGGAAACTGGCTACGGATATTTTCCTGATTGGTCACCTCGCTCAGCTCCTCATATACCTTTTTATAGAGATCTCCCTCCAGATTATTTTGCTTTCTCTTTTCCTCAAAAACCTCTTTAGAAATCTTTCCAAAAGTAGCTTCAGAACCATCACTCAGGATAGTTTGCAGTTCTATAGTATGCTCCCTAGTAGATCCATAAATAATCGAAGTCGTACCGCAGGAATTATTTCCCACCATTCCACCGATCATGGCCCGGTTTGCGGTGGAAGTCACTGGGCTAAAGAATAAACCATGTGGCTTTAAAAATGCATTCAACTCATCTCTTACCACACCTGGCTGTACACGTACCCAACCTTCATCCTTATTAAAATCCAAAATTTCAGTAAAATGCTTGGATACATCCACCACTATTCCATCTCCTACACACTGCCCCGCCAATGAAGTTCCGGCAGTCCTAGGAATCAAAGATGTTTTGTGGGTATTGGCAAATTGGATAAGCCTTTTAATATCATCTTTGGTTTTTGGTGTGGCCACCGCCAAAGGTAATTCCCTATATACCGATGCATCCGTGGCATAAAGGGTTTTCATCAATTGATCGTAATATAATTCACCGGATAATTCTTTGGCCAATTCAGCCAAAAATGGTGTCAAATTCTCTTGCTCCTTAGACATGCCATAAAATTAAAACAGTTAAGGCAACTAATAAATAATAAAATGAATTATCTGTTGAAAAAATTACAAAGCTCCAAATATAGCCCTAGAACCTTATTATTTTAGAGGCACTTGCCCTAAGTATTTCAGCAAAATTACAACTCATACAACTTTTTATTGAAATGGGCTTAAGCTGTCAGGTATAGAAAAGTAGAGAACCGAAAATTGAATCTCGGAGCATATAAATCCTGAAAAGGTTTAACTAACTATTAACACCTAGTTTCAAAATAAGAGGAAATTTAACTTTGATCTTTTTATCTCTGCTCCATAGCTCCTGTAATGATTCTTCTACCAACGCCAAAGGACTTTTTCTGTGAATCGCCTCATAATGCTTAACCGCAGACCATGTGTTCAGATAGCCCATAAACTCTTGGAATGACCAGTCATATGCCATAAACAGCTGCGGTGATGCTATGATATCAAAATCAAAGGGAATACTTTCATAGTTTTGCTCAATATATCTCCTTTCAGGTGCCCAATAATCTCGTAAAATCTATTCATACAACTCCCTAAGTACTTTTTCTCCTTCCTTCAACTGGACCAATCCGTATCCCATCAAAGCAATGATTCCATAAGGTTTTAAGGTCCTTTTTACTTCAGTGAAAAACTTGTCAAATTGAAACCAGTGTACCGCTTGTGCTACCGTAATAAGGTCAAAGGTATTTTCAGAAAAGCCACTATCTTCTGCAGGCTTCAGGCCATAAACAATATTATCTCTTTGGGGAGCTAGGGCCAATTGTTGGGAACTGATGTCTGTAGCCTCCACTTTATCAAAATATTTGGCCAGTACAGTTGCTACCTGACCATTTCCTGTACCTACATCCCAAGCCGCAGATCTGCCAGAAACCTGAGAAAATACAAACTCATAAAGTTCATCTGAATATTCTGGACGGAATTTTTTATAATCTGAAGCGTGTCCTGAAAAATTATCTTTTACCATGACTAATTCCTCGAATTGCTCTTAAACCCGGATTATGCATTAGCAATCGTAGTGAGGGCTGAAAATGCAAGAAAATCAGGCTGTTTGGAGACTGAGGCATAGCACCGCTATGGTGAAGTCGAAAACAGCAGCAAAGCGACTGATTTTAAAGCATTTTCAGTCCGTAATAGATACGCTAATGCATATTTCGGGTTAAAACACTGTTGTTATATAAGTTGATCATACCGTAATCTCAAATCATCTATATCATTTTCTTCTACAAAACTCTTTTCCCCTAAATGCATAATCATCCGAGCATGTTTTTTTACAATCTTCTTTTGCTCCTGTTTCTGAGCGTAATCATATATGGTCAGCATAGCTTCCATCAATCTGATAATTACAGCTGGAGAATCTTCTCCGTATTGGCGAATTTGATTAAAAGAGACATTCATCACATCTTCGAAACTGATTGTTTTTGTTATCAAAAATACTTCTCCTTCCTCATCTAAATGATAAGGACTTGGTAGTTGTGCAGAAGTTAGGTAACAAATCACATCCGTCAATTTATCTATACAGGTAATGGCCGTAAAGGGGTCATTTACCCCAGGTGAAAGCGCTCTGGCCGCCACCTCCACCATCTGTCTTATTGAAAACTCCACATCTTGTGTTGAAGTCCTTTTCCTTCCTGTAATAAACAAAGACTTTACTTGATCTATCTTTTCTTCCTCCACTTCTTTTGCGCTAAATATCAATGCCAGCACCTGACCCGCTATGATAAAGTTACCCGCATGCTTTTTCACCTCTATCAAACCTCCTAGCGTTTTGGCCAAATCAAAAAGCCCAACATGATCCACCGATTGTAAATAACCACTTTCTCGGGCACACACTTCAATTTTATCCTTTAATTTCGACTTCTTCTCTAATAGTTTATCTTCATCTAATACGCTCATAGTAGCACCATTTTCCTCTTTGGGAAATAGTCGCTTGAAATTTTTATGCAGATTAAGGTTAACATTGGATATCACCTGATCTGCCTGAATATTTACAGAAATATGATGGATAAAAATCACTAGTAAAAAAATATTTACAATAGCTAAAAATATTGCAAATATGATGGATAGATTGGGTACAAAAACCATTTCACCATCTGATTTGACAGCCCTGAGCACCAGCAGACAATAGGTAAATGTAGCTATATAAGCACCCAATACCACTTGGTTGATGCCGTCATGCATAAAATTTTGTAGTAATCGGGGACCAAATTGCGATGAAGCCAAAGTCAAAGCCACCAGTGTAATGGAAAAGACCGTGCCTGCCACCCCTATCATGGCCCCAGCAATGGTAGACAAAATACTCCTTGCAGCATCTTCTCCTCCTAGCACATAGTAACTGATATGGCCAGATGGCTCAAAATCCCACATAATGTCCAGATATATAAAACAGATTGCAGCGATCAAGGAGGCCAACACCAACTGCAATGGAACAAACCAAAAAGAGGATTGAAGAAGAGACCAAAAATAAATGATTTTGTTTTTCAAGACTACTACTGCTAAATCTTATCAAATAAGTTATTAAAGTAAATTTTAGTCATAAACCAAGTTCAATATGACGGTTATCCTAACCTGACTTTTTTCTAACAACCAAAAACCAATCCGAACTTTGGTCCAATTCCAGATACCCATAGTCATAACAATATACATATACATTGCCTTTTTTGTTGACATAATGATGGGTATGGTATTTAAACTGAAAACCTTCTTCCAAAAGCTTTTCCCTATTTACCTTGAAAGTCCCTTCTGAGTTTCTCAATAGCTCTTCCAAAATACTCCTGTTCTTTTTCAGGGCATTATTGATATTCCTGATTTCATTATTCTTAACTGCCTTCAATTGGTTATTATAATTATTTCTACACTGGTCATCACAAAATTTCTTGTCTGCCCTGCCTTGAATAACCTGTCCACAATAAAGACATTGCTTCTTTTCATAGTACATAAAAAATAAAGTTTACGTGAAAAAACTAATTGAATTTACGAATCAAAGTACAGATAAGCAAACGTTTACAAACGACTACAAATGGAAAGAAACATTTATCACCCGACTACATTTCAGCCATTAAGCCAAATTTGAACCAAGCATTTACTTCAATGCAGGACTTTAAATTTATTCTTTAACCTAAATTATTTCTATTATGAACACTTTAAGAAACAAAGTACAATTGATCGGCCGCCTAGGCGCCAAGGCAGATTTTAAGGTATTGGACAATGGCAATGCAATGGCCAGAATAAGTTTGGCTACTAACGAGGTTTATAAAAATGCCAAAGGTGACCGTGTAGAGGAAACAACTTGGCACCAACTGGTAGCATGGGGCAAACCTGCAGAAATCATCAACAAATACACCGACAAAGGTTCTGAAATAGCCATTGAGGGAAAACTCATCAATAGGACTTATACAGACAAAAACGGTGTCAAAAAATACATTACAGAAATTCAAGTTAATGACTTGGTTTTATTAGGAGACAAAACCAAAGCTGAAGCCTAAGCTCCTGGCCTATCAAAAACAAAAAAAGCAGCCACAATTGCGGCTGCTTTTTTTATAATTCATTTCACCTAGCTTTTTATCATGGTTTTGGTAAATTCCACTTCACCCGTTTCTACATTATAATAACCTCCGACTATACCGATTTCACCGGCTTCATACAATTCATTCAATACTTCACTTCTTTCCAAAATAGCATCCATAGTGTGGATGATATTATGATGGGAAACAGCTTCCACAAACACAGGATCTGTAGGTAAACTATCTGCTTGTTCTTTTTTTACTTCTTCGATCGATGGAGTAACTTTATTCAACAGCCCCGTAAGATTGCCCATTTTTACTCCAGCACAAGCACCATTAATGGCCCCACATTTACTATGGCCCAAAACCACCACAAGTTTAGAGCCGGCCACTTTGCAAGCATATTCCATACTTCCCAAGATATCCTCATTGGCCACATTTCCAGCAATTCTAGTGCTGAAAATATCGCCCAATCCTTGATCAAAAATCAATTCAGCAGAAGTTCTACTATCAATACAACTTAATACGATGGCAAAGGGCCACTGTCCGTCTTTGGTATCATTTACCTGTTCAAGCAAATTCCTATTGTACTTAAGGTTATTTACAAATCTTTGGTTACCTTCTTTTAAAAAGTCTAATGCTTTTTCAGGTGTTACTGTTGCTTGAGTTTCAGCGGTATGTGCTTTCATATTTATTTTAAATTTCTATAAATTAATTCGATGAATTATTATTGATCAGTTCCGTTATCACCTCCTTATGAGATGTTTTTCTATTTTTCCTGTAGGATAGTACTTCCTTGTGCTCAGTGGATACATGATTAGATTCTTCCAAGTCATTTTCCAGATTATAAGAAGCTTTAAAGCCTATTAGTTTCACAGATATCCCTTTTTCTGGTGCCTGAATATCTTTAAATTCTCTGATAAGCTCGAGCACATCATGCGTAACATACACGGTATCAGAAGCATCAATCACCACGCTGGCTCCCTTTGGAATGTGGTTCAGTGTTTGCTTGATAGCCGCTTTGTTCAAAAAGGACACCTCTTGAGCAAGATCTACATGAATAATATCTCCATCACTATAATCCTCTTTTTTGAAATAGTATACTCTCTTGGCATTTCCCTTCAATACAAAGAACACACTGATAACTATTCCCAAAGCTACTCCTTTCAAAAGGTCCAAGAATACCACTGCCCCTAAAGTTGCCACAAAAGGCAAGAACTGGTATTTTCCTTGATTCCAAAAATAAACAAAAGTAGATGGCTTGGCCAACTTATAACCAATCAATAATAAAATAGCAGCCAAAGTCGCCAACGGCACTTTATTTAAAATAACTGGAATGGTCAAAACACTTATCAGCAAAAACACACCATGTATCACTGCTGACATTTTTGATTTAGCCCCTGAATTAACATTAGCAGTAGTTCTGACCACCACAGAAGTCATAGGCAAGCCCCCTATCAATCCACTGACCATATTTCCTATCCCTTGGGCTTTCAATTCCACGTTAGTATTGGTCACCCTTTTCATAGGGTCCATACGATCTGCAGCCTCTATACATAATAGGGTTTCAATCGACGCAACGATTGCTATGGTCATGGCAACAATCCATACTTCAGGATTGGCAATTGCGCCAAATTGAGGAAGGGTAATTAAATTTTTAAAATCTTCTGTAGAGGTAGGTACAGGTAAACTCACCAAGTATTTTTCTCCGATCGCCAGAGAACTTCCTGACATGATCAAAAACTCATTTATCAATACACCGCAAATCACAGCAACCAAAGCTGCAGGTACCAGTTTTAATTTTTTCAGTGCCGGGATTTTATCCCATGCAATCAATATGGCCAAAGAAATAGCGGTCACCAAGATCACTCCCGGTTGGATATCTGTAAAAGAGGCTGCAATGTCTGAGAAAATAGCCAATCCACCTCCAATTTCTACATCTGATCCCAATGCCACAGGTATTTGCTTAATAAAGATAATCACCCCTATACCAGCAAGCATACCTGTGATGACATTGCTAGGGATATAATTGGATATACTTCCGGCTCGCAAAAAACCTAGTACGAGCTGTATGAGTCCAGCTAATACAACTGACACCAAAAATATATCAAATCCCCCCAAGTCCTGAATGGCTACAATAACAATAGCCGTAAGACCTGCTGCTGGACCTGAAACACTAATATGGGACTGGCTCAAAAAACCAACTACAATACCTCCAACTATTCCGGTAATGATCCCTGAAAATAATGGTGCACCGGATGCCATGGCAATCCCCAAACATAATGGCAGGGCTACAAGAAATACTACAAGACCAGATGGCAAGTCTGACTTGAGGTTTGCAAAGAGATTAGTCTTCTTTGTCATAAAATTCTAATTTTATAATTCGTAATTAAATAAGGCGCATAATTATCCTTTGAAACCTCTTTTTGGCTTCAAAGGAACTCTCCTGAAATTAAAAGGAAATGTAAGCTGCCTAGATTCAGCTCAAATCGGCTGTAAAGTATTACGAATGTTCTGGAGGGGGACAGAATTGATCCCTAAGGACAAAATGATAGTCATGTATCCGGTGAAAATCCAAATCAGATTTGATTTTGGACTGGGCCAATATTGCATCCCAGACTATAGACTTATCCACAAACTCTTCTTTTTCTGGCTTGTGGTTTTCAGTACCTTCCTCCTCCTCTTCTTCCACCATCGAATAACAAATAGAAATATCAATTTGGTCATCGATCAAAGCAATCGCGCTTGGACCCACTACCAAAACGGCAAAAATCGCCAAAAATATGGCGGCAACAGTCTTTCTATATGTTGGATATTCTATCAAAGGATATTTTGTAAATCTAGTTTGTTAGATTCAAAAGTATACAAAAGTTTAGAGAACCTACGGATATAATCCGACAAATGTTCCTCTAAACATTAAATATTAATAAATCCCATCAAGGTCAATACGCAATATGGTCTTCCTTTCCCATCTCACATCTGCTGATTAGAAGATAATTAACGGTGGGCTTCATATCTATTAACAGGCAATTCTTTTTTCAATTCTGCAGCAAGCTCTTTCCACTTCCTAGATCCATTAAAAGCTTCCAGGCTATTCTGTAATTGCTCCTTAGTTCTAATTCCTGACACAATGGAAGTCACTGCTGGCTGATTGAGTAAATACCTTAAGATCAATTCCGTCTTTTCAATCAAACTAGCACTATAGGTCTTCAATTTTTCGTTAATATTTTTAACCTCTTCCAATGACCAGTTCAAATAAGGTTGAGCAGGCTTATCCAACGATAAGCCTTTGGCATAAGCTCCTCTAACAAGAACACTAATATCCCTCTCAGCCAAAAATCCTAAACACTCCTCCTCAGGCCTCCTATCCAGCATACTATATTGCATCATGACTGACACCATATTGGACTTCTCTGCGTAGGTCCTAATTACATTCGGCCGTATAGACGAAATGCCATACTCTCTGATCTTACCCTCTTTTTTTAATTGTTCAAAAGCTGCTATCGTTTCATCAATCGGATCATCCATGGTTCCTCCATGCAGCTGGTACAAATCAATATAATCTGTTTGAAGTCTTTGAAGACTCTTTTCAACAGCTCGCAGGATATAAGATTTACGGGGATTCCAATCCCAGCCACTTCCATCGGGCCTCAACTGGTTTCCTACTTTAGTGGCCAGCACCACTTCATCCCTTATACCTTTGAGGGCAGCTCCCACAAGTTTCTCGTTTTCTCCACCATCATAAAGGTCCGCAGTATCAAAATAGTTGATCCCTTGGTCAAATGCCTGACGCAATAATGCCCTATCATCTGATTTGCTACCTTTCAATGACATACATCCAAAAGATAATTCAGATATTTTGATGGAAGATTTTCCTAGTTGACGGTAATTCATTTAGAACCTTTTCTAATTTTCTCTTTAAAATTTATACAAACCATCTTCAGTTCACCTTTTATCTACCAAAGATGATGCACAGTTGGTTTAATGTATGCATTGTAAACATCTTTCACTTTTTCCATTTGATCAGAACTGAGGGGAGATAGCTGACCTGCATTGACATTTGATTCCACCTGTTCAACTTTAGAAGCTCCAGGAATAACAGTACTTACTTGCTCAAACATTAAAATCCACCTTAAAGCCCAAGAAGCCAGTGTAGCATTTCCGGCAAAAACAGGTTTCAATTCCTCTACTGCCTTCAACCCCAGTTCAAAATCTACTCCAGAGAATGTCTCTCCCTTATCAAATGCCTCTCCATTCCTATTGAAATCCCTATGGTCGTTTTTATCAAAAGTAATTGAAGAGTCCATCTTACCGGTCAAAAGCCCACTTGCCAATGGCACTCTGGCAATAATACCTATATTATTCTTTTTGGCTTCCGCGAAAAACATTTCCAAAGGCTTCTGTCTAAACATGTTAAAAATAATCTGCACCGTAGAAACATTTGGGTATTTTATCGCCTGCATGGCCTCTGAGACCTTTTCTACACTTACTCCAAAATGACGAATTTTGCCTTCCCCTATTAGCCGGTCAAATAATTCAAATATTTCATCTCTGTAATAAACTTCTGAAGGAGGACAATGTAGCTGTATTAAATCCAAGCTCTCCAGTTGCATGTTTTTCAAACTGGCTTCCACATAGGCCCTTAGTGCTTCCGGAGTATAACCTTCTGAAACATGGGGAGAAATTTGTCGGCCACATTTACTCGCCACATATATTTCTTCGGAACGCTCCTTCAAAACTCTCCCTACTGCTTTCTCACTGGCTCCATTATCATAGACATCGGCTGTATCCAAAAAATTCACCCCTTGATCTATAGCAGAATTAATTATTCTATGAGCTGCTTTTTCATCAAAAGCACCTCCCCAGCCTCCGCCTACTTGCCAAGTTCCTAATGATATCTCAGAAACTTTTAATCCTGTTTTTCCTAGTAATCTATATTTCATATTTTTTATACTAATAAATTAACTGTTTACACTTTTGAAAATGTCTGTTGATATATTAATTTCAAACTTTGTATTATTAAATATACAGAAAGCAAGTAACTGTTATACTAAATCAACCTTGCTGACTCAAATAACATTCATTAACATTTTTCTATCTTAGAAGTAAATTGACAATAAAACGATTAACTATGAACGCAAGAAGAAAATTCCTTAACTATTTCTCCTTATTGGGTTCAGGCATTTTATTTTCCAATAATGTCTTGGCCAAACCTAAAAAAGATTTTATGATTCATCAAGTGTACTTCTGGCTAAAAAACCCAAAAAGGGATTTAAAGAGTTTTATCAAAGGCTGCGAAGAGCTCATCAAAGTTGACAGCATCAAAAAAGCCTATATAGGCCAGCCAGCAGTTACTGAAAGAAGAGATGTAGTAGACCACTCTTTTCATGTCTCATTAACCGTACATTTCGACAATATTGAAGATCATAATATTTATCAATTAGCAGCAATTCACAAAAAATTCATAGCTGACCACGAAGATAAGTGGGAAAAAGTCCAAGTTTATGACACAAAAATTCAATAATACTCATTATTTAATGCTATTTTGTTTTTTAAATATTTAGCTCCCAGCTGACTTTTGAAATAAATTCAAAAGTCAGCCAACTTTGTAAATGAAAAGTAGTCTCCTCATATTATCCCTATTTTCTGTCTTGCTTTTCACAGGCATTGATGCTAAATCATTCCAGATAAGCTCTCCACAAAATAAGCTGTCAAAAGAAGGGAAAATTGACAGCTTGAACAACTGGGTGGAAAAAAACATCGAAAAGGATATCAACAATGCCCTCAGCAATTCCCTTAATGCTCTGGAACTCTCCAAAGAGATCAATTACCCTTTGGGCGAGGCGCAAAGCATGATTAACCTAGGGTGGATCTACTACAGAATGGATGATTATCTCCAAGCGATAGATTACGCATTTAAAGGCCACCAAAGTATTATCCCACTAAACAAGCCAAATTTGACCATTAGGTCTTTCTTTAATATTGGAGCCATATACAGTGAAGGGAGTGGCCAGCTGGAATTGGCTTTGGAGTATTTTGAAGAGGCGTATGAAAGGAGCCTCGATATACAGGACAGGTCCATGAGTGGCCGCGCATTGAACAACCGCGCCTTTATCCTTACCCAAATGGGGCGATATGACGAGGCATTGCAATTGATCACTCCTTTTTTAGCCGACAAAAAAGATGATTTCCTTGAATCCTATGCGCGCAGAACCCTTGGTGACATCCAAAAAGTCCAAGGCGATACCGCAAAGGCTATAAATAGTTACCTTATTGCCTACCAAATACTAGAAAAGGAACAATCCTACTCTACCCTTACCAGCTGTATCATCAGGCTGGCTGAACTATATTTGGCCACTGGACAAAATTACAAAGCCAAATTATACCTGGACAAAGGAGAAATCATCAGCGAAAACAATCACTTTAGGGAACAACTGATCAAGATCAACCAACTTAATTCAAATTACTACGAAAACCTAGGGAACTGGAAAGAAGCATTATTCTACCAGAAAAAATATGCCTCCATGCAGGACAGCGTCACCAATCAAATCAATTCAAAAAACATGGGACGAATGGAGGCCAAAATTGATTTTGACCAAAGACTGAATGCCATCAATACCGAAATGGCATTAAACGAAAAGCTGATCAATGAAAAACTCCAACAACAAATATTCAGACGTAATATATTCTTAGCTGGCTTTATCATCATGCTGGTCCTGGTGACCATTGTGCTGTTCACTTCCTACCGTATTCGCAGATCCAAATACCAAGCTGAATCTGCCAATAGGGCAAAATCTGATTTTATCTCAAGTATGAGTCATGAAATCAGAACTCCCCTAAACGGTGTGATAGGCTTCTCAGACCTGCTCAACTCCACTCCCTTAGATGCCAACCAAAAACAGTATATCACCCTCATCAATCAATCAGCCAAATCCCTGATGGAAATTGTAAATGATATCCTGGATTTTTCAAAAATTGAGGCTGGTAAACTGGAAATTGAGCTTTCCCAAACCAATATTTATGAATTGGGGATAGAGACTGTCAACTTGGTGGCATTTCAAGCTCATCAGAGGTCTATTGAGTTAATTTTAGATATAGATGAACAAATCCCCAAAATGGTTTTGGCAGACCAAGTAAGGATCAAACAAATCCTTATCAACCTATTGAGCAATGCTGTAAAGTTCACGAAGAAAGGAGAAATCACTTTGAAAATAGAGCGTCTTGGAGAAGAATTGGAAAACTTCTCCAAGATCAGGTTTACCGTAAGCGATACAGGAAAGGGAATTGAACCTGGCAATCAGGAAAAAATCTTCAGTGCCTTTACCCAAGAAGATTCATCGACCACCAGAAAATTCGGAGGAACAGGCCTAGGCTTAGCCATATGTAAAAAGCTGCTCAACATGATGGGGGGAAAAATCTACGTAGAAAGTGAATTAAATAAAGGAAGTAGGTTTTGGTTCGAGATCAATTTTGAAACATTGGAGGAAAAACAAAAAGAACCCGCACTACCTATAGAAAATCTTTATGCACTCATCGTCGAAAAAAACCAGAGACATGGCAAAGTGATACAAGAAAACCTTTCCTATCTAGGAGCTTCATCAGATCTGGCCCTTAGCCAAGAAGAAGCCGAACAACTCCTGAGGAACTCAGCACCATATAATCTTATGCTGGTCAATCATGATATAAAGGAAGGTAATGGGGCCCATTTTATCCAAAAACTCAAATCAGAAATGAACCTGATTCCCAATGATATCAAGACAATTTTGATGCACAATGCCTTTGTTCAAAATTCAAGGATACCAGAACATGTAGATGCCTTGCTCATCAAGCCATACAAAAAGCCGGATTTTCTTCAAATACTTAATAAATTATTCCATCCTAAAGACACAAAATCCACTTTTGATCAAAATATGGCCAACCAAGAAGACCTTGATCAACTTAAGGAAATCTCCCCTTCAATCTTAATAGCCGAAGACAATCAAGTCAATATGATACTGACCAAAAAGCTATTGCATAGTTTTATTCCAAAAGCTGTAATCATGGAAGCCAAGAATGGTAAAAAGGTCATAGACGTTTATAATGAAAATGAGGTTGACATTATTTTCATGGATATTCAAATGCCTGTTCTAAATGGATATGAAGCCACAGAAGCCATCAGAAAGATGGAAGCCAAAACAGGCAAGCATACCCCTATCATTGCTTTAACTGCTGGAATTCTAAACAATGAAAGACAAAAATGCCTAGAAGCAGGACTTGATGATTATACCTCTAAACCAATGAATAAAAAGGATATAGGAAAAATTCTCCATCAATGGTTACTTGAAAAAATAAGTTGATCATTCACCTAAACTATTTTCCAGATGAATGATCAACTTATCATCAATTTACTTTTTCAATCACCAGATTGTGGTTGGTATAAATACAAATATCAGCAGCAATATTTAAGCTCTCCCTTACTATTTCCTCCGCAGATAAATGCGAAGCAAACTTCTTAAGTGCCCTAGCTGCGGACTGTGCATACATGCTTCCTGAACCAATCGTTGCTATGGATTCATCTGGCTCGATCACATCTCCAGTGCCAGAGATGATCAATACATCCTCTGCGTCTGCCACGATCATCATCGCCTCCAATTTACTGAGCATCCGGTCTGTCCTCCACTCTTTGGCCAATTCCACCGCAGCCCTTTTCATATTATTCCCAAAAGCGCCTAGCTTCTCTTCAAATTTTTCTAAAAGTGTAAATGCATCCGCAGTAGAACCTGCAAATCCTGTAACGATTTTACCATCCTGGAGCTTTCTCACTTTTTTTACACTGCTTTTGGCAATGGTATTCCCCAAAGTCGCCTGACCATCAGCCCCAATGACCACTTCTCCATTATGCTTAATCGCCACTACCGTGGTTGATCTTAATTTCTCCATAGTGTATTAAAATGTTTCCTTGCCAAACAGACAAAAACTATACTAAAAGAAAAAGTCCTGTCAGGAAAACACCAAACAGGACTTTTTGACATATTTCTTCCCAGCATACGCTAAGGAATAGTCATTAAATCAAAATTCTAACAGGATCTTCCAATAGTCCTTTCAAGGTTTTCAGGAATGCAGAACCTACCGCTCCATCCACAACCCTGTGATCACATGAAAGGGTCACCTTCATCACATTGCCTACCTGCATCTGACCGTTTTTAACCACTACGGTTTCCTTTATACCTCCTACTGCTAGGATACAAGCATCTGGTGGATTCACAATCGCCGTAAACTCTTCAATACCAAACATACCTAGATTTGAGATCGTGAAAGTATTTCCTTCCCAATCCTTAGGCTGCAATTCCTTATTTTTTGCTTTTCCACCCAAGGACTTAGCTTCTTGGGAAATTTGAGAAAGAGTCTTTCCATCAGCAAACCTGATCACTGGAACCAAAAGACCTTCTTCTACAGCTACAGCCATACCTATATGGACATGGTCATTGTACCTGATTTTATCTCCTAACCAGCTGGAATTCACTTTGGGGTGCTGACGAAGTGCAGCCGCAGTAGCTTTGATCACCATATCATTGAAAGAAATTTTCACCGGAGCGATTTCATTCATACTCTTACGGGCTTCGATTGCCTTATCCATGTTGATTTCCATGGTTAAGTAGAAGTGAGGAGCAGAGAATTTACTTTCAGCCAAACGCTTGGCAATGGTCTTTCTCATTTGGGAAACCTTCTCCTCAGTATAAGATTCCTGACCAATTCCAACAGGTGCGGTGGCCGGTGCTGTTGTCTGTACTGCCTCTACAGAAGCTGGGTTGAAGTTCTCTACATCTCTCTTGATGATTCTTCCACCTTCTCCAGAACCAGAAATCAAGGAAATCTGAATACCTTTTTCTTCGGCCATTTTCTTGGCCAAAGGAGATGCTTTTACTCTTCCATTATCGGTTGTATTACCAGCTGTGCTCGCTGCTGCTTTTGGAGCTTCTGCTTTGGCTACTGGCTTGGATGCTGCTTTTGGAGCTTCTTTCTTTTCTTCTTTTGCAGCAGGCTTTTCCTCAGCCGGCGCAGATTGTTGCGCATGGGCCTTCAACAGTGTTTCGTAATCGGCACCTTTTTCTCCGATCACCGCAATCACGCCATCAATTTCTACACTATCACCTTCCTGAACACCAATATGCAACAAAACCCCGTCATCATAGGACTCTAGTTCCATGGTTGCCTTATCTGTCTCTACTTCGGCAAGTATATCACCAGACTTCACCTCATCTCCCTCTTTCTTCAACCAAGCAGCAATGGTTCCTTCCTGCATGGTATCACTCATTTTAGGCATGGTGATCAAGGTTGCGTTGATTCCCGAGGTATCTATTTCTTCACTTGCAGATGAAGCGGCTTCAGCAGCTGGCTCCTCTTTAGTTTCTTCAGTTTCTTCTTTAGCTGATTCCGAAGCAGCTGTTCCTCCTCCTTCTATGTCCTTCAAAAGATTGTCGATATTTTCTCCTTTTTCCCCGATAATGGCAATCACGCCATTTACAGGCACTGCATCTTTTTCTTCAACACCAATATGCAACAAAACTCCCTCGTCATAAGACTCTAGTTCCATCGTCGCTTTATCAGTTTCTACTTCAGCGAGAATATCTCCAGCTTTTACTTCGTCTCCTACTTTTTTTAACCAAGCAGCGATCACACCTTCTTCCATGGTGTCGCTCATTTTGGGCATTCTTATTACTTCGGCCATAAGTTATCTATATCGAATTCAATTTTTCAGCAAGTCAAAAATAGTTCTTAAAATATCTTTATTCAAATTTAATAATAGTAATTTCAATATCAGAAAGAATGAAAACGATTCCCCTGATTCAAAAATGCCATTAATAAAAAACACAAGTTACAGCGGACCGACAATTTTATTTAACGGCCATTTACAAACCATCATCCCCGGACTTTTCAGAAAACCCCTGACATTACCCTTTGAAAGACAAAGAATTACCACCAAAGACAATGATTTTTTGGATTTGGATTTTTTAAAAAACGGCGCTCATAAAATGGTAATAATTACGCATGGATTAGAGGGGGATAGCAGAAGACCATATATGTGCGGTATGGCCAAACATTTTTTCCAACAGGGCTATGATGTCCTCACCTGGAATTTTAGGGGATGTAGTGGTGAATTGAATAAAAAACCATTTTTCTATCACTCTGGCGCTACTTATGATTTGGATGAAGTAATCCAATATGTAGAACAAGATTATCAGGAAATCTACCTTATTGGCTTTAGCCTTGGTGGAAACCTTACCTTAAAATACCTAGGAGAGCCCATACAAAGGGCTAAAAAAATCAAAAGAGCAGTGGCCATTTCTGTACCCTTGCACCTCAAAAGCAGCTGCATAAAGATTTCCACAGGTGAAAACATCGTCTATTCCAATAGATTTCTAAAGACCTTAAAACAAAAAATAAGGCTGAAATCAAAGCTGTTTCCTGAAAACATTGACATCTCCCAATTAGACAATATCAAAACACTACATGAATTTGACGATAAGTTCACTGGTCCCATGCATGGCTTCAATAATGCCAATCACTACTATGACAAATGCTCTTCCCTCTATTTTTTGGAAGGCATCCAAATACCAACCCTTCTATTGAATGCCCAAAATGATCCCTTCTTAAGTCCTGAATGTTTCCCCTTTGAATTGGGGCATTCCTTGGACAAAATCTTCATGGAATTCCCTGAAATTGGGGGACATGTAGGCTTCAGCCCTAGAAAAAGAAAAGAAATATACTGGTCCGAAAAAAGAGCGTTTGAATTTATCGATTCAGATGATTAATTTACAACAATATATGGACTAAAATTATGTGCGAAAGATATTCCCTAGGCAAGACTCAACAGGATCTTGAATCGCGATTTGGAGCAGAACTATTGGATGACTTCCATCCCAGATATAATATTGCACCAACGCAACTTCTCCCTGTCATTACATCTGATAGCCCAAAAGGCTTTTCTCACTTTTATTGGGGAGTCACACCTGATTTTTCAAAAAACAAACCAGTTTCCCTCAAATTCATCAATGCAGCCGCTGAAACAGCCCCCAACAAAGCTTCCACAAAATCAGCTTTTCAAAAAAGACGCTGTATCATTCCTGCCGACGGATATTATGCATGGAAAAAAATAGGCAAAAAAACTAAAATCCCCCACCGTTTTACCCTAGAGGACAACGCTTTGTTTTCCTTTGCGGGCATTTGGGAAGAATTTGAAAATGAAAAAGGAGACACCAATCACACCTTCCTTATATTAACTGTCCCTGCCAACAAAATCAATCGGGAATTTGCAGATCGAATGCCGGCAATATTGAACAAGGAGCAAGAGAAAATTTGGCTAGACAAATATAGCTCATTGGATCAACTTAGCGAATTATTGGCGCCCTACCCTACCGAACAAATGCTATCCTACCCTGTATCTCCTGCAGTAAACCAAATAAACCTTGATGCTGAATACCTTATCAAAAGGACCAGCCCAATGGACCAGTTTGGCAATTACACCCTGTTTGGATAAATCCTCTTTTCTCTTTTGAACAAGGTTCATCCTGTGTATTTTTGTTCAAAGACAGCAAATTCGCAACCCTTTGCCCCTTATATCAGTTTGTTTTGATGGGTGAATGGACCTACCATAAATTGAACTTTAAATGAAAAAATCCAGAATAGCAGGTGTCGGACATTATGTTCCTGACAACATCATTACCAATGACGATCTCACCAAAATCATGGACACCAGTGATGAATGGATTGTCGAAAGAACAGGTATAAAGCAAAGAAGATGGTTCACTCCAGGAAAGGACACAGTGGCCAACATGTCGGCCAAAGCCTCCAAAATGGCAGTTGAAAGAGCTGGGATAGACATGAAAGAAATTGATTTTATCATCTTTGCTACCAGTACTCCAGACTATTTTGCCCCGGGAAATGGTGTTTTGGTCCAAAGAGAACTAGGACTCCAAGGTATCGGCGCACTTGATATTCGAAATGCCTGCTCGGGCTTCCTTTATGGCTTATCTGTAGCTGACCAATTCATCAAAACTGGCATGTACAAAAACATCTTGCTCATAGGCGCAGAGATCCAATCAAGTGCTTTGGACAAAAGTACGGCGGGTAGATCTAATGCTGTCATTTTTGCAGATGGAGCAGGTGCGGCAGTGATACAAGTCACTGATCTAGAAAACTCAGGCATTTTATCAACTCATCTACATGCTGATGGAGATTATGCTGAAGAACTTTACCTTAAAGACCCTGGTAGCAGTAGAGAAGTAAGACTCTCTCCCGAGATCATTAATGAACCGAGTTTTCGCATGCAAATGAACGGCAACGTGGTATTCAAACATGCCATTGTTCGGTTCCAGGAAGTCATTAACGAAGCCTTGGCAACAAACGGAAAAACAAAAGATGATCTTGATTTGCTCGTACCCCATCAGGCCAACTTAAGGATCAGCCAGTATATACAGCAAAAATTCCAACTGCCCGACGAAAAGGTATTCAACAATATCATGCACTATGGAAATACGACCGCAGCCACTATCCCCATCGCTTTGAGTGAAGCCTGGGAGCAAGGTAAGATCCAAGAAGGAGACCTTATTTGCCTAGCTGCTTTTGGAAGTGGTTTTTCCTGGGCTTCAGCACTGTTAAATTGGTAATCACTCATGGAGAAAATCAATATTGAACTATTAGAAAACAAATCCCTTCAAACCCAAATTCATCAACTAAAAGAGCAATTCATTGGATTATTCGCCTCTATGGCCAATCAAATTCCAGACGCTGCACTCACTGCATTGCATCCCGCACACAAAGGAAAAAAAATCAGTAAAGGCAACGAACTCCAACATTGCCCATATCAAGTGTTGGATATTGTGAGAGATTTTGACAAAAAAAATGGCTTCAATATCAGATTCCTCAATTGGTGGGGGCATGGCCTGTACATCATTATTTACCATGGGGCCGCACACACACCTTGTGCAGATGAATACCATAATTATTTGTCCAAAGGTTTCGCACTAAGCCTCACTGGCTCTCCATGGGATTATAAAGGTATGATCATTCACAAAATGTACAGTACTGATATCCCGTTCGAACAAATACCAACTCATATTGATAAATTGAAGCACCTGCAATTCATAAAAAGAATCAATTATAATATTGGTGTCAAGGACTTAGAAAAATCATTGATGGAAGAATGGCGTACAATAAAGAAGTTTAAGGGCTTTGAATGATTTTTCTAAGAATTAATGATAATTTAGAAAAAGAATAGCGTTAAAAATTTGATCTACTCGCAAATAACTGAAAGAAATCAAGGAGAACCCATGAAGTACCTAATTGCAGTGTTTTTTATTTTCACCTTTGCCCTTAATACTTTTGGCCAAGGTCAAACCGTCAGAATTTTCAATGCCGATTCAAGTGTGGTAGCCACAGGTGTGCTGCTCAACGGAAAAATGAATGGTCTTTGGAAACTAAAAAATCCTGAAACGGAGCAAGTACTAGAAGAAGGATATCTTACAGAGGGAAAAAAAGACGGAATTTGGACGACCTATCATTCGAATGGAAAACGTCATATAATGGCCGAATACAAGGACAATAAACTCAATGGAAACTTTAGTAGATATGACGAACATGGCTTTCTGATAGTTGAGGCCATCTATAAAGACAGTGTCGCTATAGGTGATTATAAAGAATACTATGGCAGGAATGTATACCTCTCTGAAAACAAAAGTGGTAAGACCATCAAAAGGGAGGGCACTTTCAAAGATGGAAAACGACATGGTGAATGGCTTTCATATTATGAAAATGGGCAATTAGCCATAAAAAACAGCTATAAGGGTGGAACCCTAAATGGCCCCTACTTAGAATATTCAAGAGGAGGCCAGTTACTTATTGAAGTACAGTATGTAGATGGAGAGCCCCATGGAACTTTCAAAAGATATTCATTCAACAACCTTATCGAACAAACCGGTGAATATAACCATGGCAATAAAGTGGGTAAATGGATCAGTTATTTCCCCGATACTAAAGTGATCGCTGAAGAGCAGGAATACGACAGTAGTGGAAATAAAACAGGCACTTGGAGGTATTATTATGAAAACAAACGAATCGCCCGTGTTGAACACTACGAAAACAATATTGCTGTCGGAACATGGGAAGAATACTTCCCTAACAAGAATCTATCTAAAAGAAAAACCTATGAACTGGGTGTTCCCGTTGGAGAATATATAGAAAACCATTCAGATGGCACTGCCTCTGTAAGGGGACAATATAAAGGAGGGGTGAAGTCTGGTCTATGGAAAAGTTTTTATTCTGACGGACAGCTTTATAGTATAGGAGAGTACAAAACTGGTGTCAAATCAGGTCTCTGGAAATACTTCAACAAGATAGGGATCCTTATTGCAGAAGGAGAATACCAATTGGGATCGGAACATGGGCAATGGTTCTATTATTATGATGGAGGCCAACTTAAATCAGTGGGAAGTTATTTTTATGGATTTGAGGATGGCAAATGGGGCCTTTTCTATGACAATAAAAATCTCACGCAAGAAGAGAGTTGGAGCAATGGCCGCTTAATGGATATCAGCGAATATTATTCCTATGATGGTACCAAGACCTTGGATAAAGGAACATTAAAAGAGGGGAATGGAAGCCGTATCACCTACTACACAGACGGAACCAAAGAATCTGAAGGAAATTACAAGGAAGGGAAGCCTCAGGGCAAATGGATATATTATCACAATAATGGCAAAATCGCCTCTGCCGGACTGATGGTGGACGGTAAAAAAGAGGGCCGTTGGAATTATTATTCCCGCACTGGAAAACTTGCAGAAATCATTACTTTCAAAGATGATGAGGTAGTTCCCGAAACTCTCCCGGAACCAGAATTACCTTTTCAAATTTTCAACTAAAAACTTTAAGCCTTGGCACCTTTCTCTGTAAAGGTGCCATTTCTTTTTTATAGTCCGCAATCAATTTCACAGATTTAAAGTAAAAAGCATCATTTCGATACTTAATTTGCCAATTCGCTAAAAAATTAAGGGCATTTGGACGAGAATCACCATAAATCTTTCATTTCACAAGCTCTTTTAAGCTATATATTTTAAAATCGCCCATTTAGCAGCACCGCTTAGAATCGATATTTTAATGAAAATAGTTTATTCTTTTTTAATTTTTTTATAAAAGTATTTTTTATATTGAGCTATATTTTGTTAATTTGAGTACCCTAATAAATAAAACAAGATGAATCTAATAAATCCAAAAAAGAGCTTAGATGAAAAGGAGGGCGTAGTTGAAATAAAAAACTACCTCAACAAGATAAAAATCATCAAGAACCTCTACACCAACGGAAGTAACACGGCCAGTGAAATCTGCAATGAAGTAGGTATCAGTTTACCTACTGTCAACTCACTACTTACTGACCTTATCCAAAGCGGAAAACTGGTCAAACAAGGCAGAGCAGAATCTCAAGGAGGAAGAAAACCAGACTTATACAGATTGGCCTCTGATTCCTTTTATGTTTTATCAGTAGACATCAGCAAGTTTACTGTCCGAGCAGCCATTTATGACAGTTCTAATACCGCAGTAACCGAAACAGGCACTTTCAAAGTCACCTTGAACAATGACAAGTCCACCTTTGAAAGAATAGCTGATTTCATGGCTACATATATGGAGGAATCCGGAATTCCTAATGATAAGATCATAGCGATAGGAATATCCATGCCAGGATTGGTGGATTCTTTAAGCGGAATCAACCATACTTACCTCAAATTCGGCAAGAAAACCTTGGTAGAAAACTTTGAAGCAAAATTCAATAAAAAAGTATTTATTGAAAATGATGCCAGGGCCATGACCTTAGCTGAATTTAAGTTTAGTCAAGGCCAAAAATACAATAATGTCTTGGGCATTTTTGTAGGCTGGGGCATTGGACTTGGAATTATCATTGATGGCAAACTCTACCGTGGTGGAGCAGGATTTGCTGGTGAATTTAGCCACTCTCCTATCTTTGAATCCAGGGATATCTCTTGTACTTGTGGTAAAAAAGGATGCTTGGAAGCTGTCGCTTCAGGCACAGCCATGGTAAGAATGGCAGAAGAAGCTATCCTTAAAGACAGTGACTCTATTCTCAGCCGTATGGCAAAAGAAAAAGGAGAAAGTATTGATCCTTCCCTAATTGTAGAAGCAGCTTTGGCTGGTGACCAAAGGGCCATCACTATACTCTCTGATGTAGGACTGGACTTGGGAAGAGGGATCTCCATACTGATACAGCTATTGAACCCTGATCTCATCATAGTCGGAGGTTCTGTAGCAGAGGCCCAACAATACCTGATTACCCCTATCCAACAAGCCTTGAACATCTTCAGCATGGCCAAATCCAGGGAAAAATCAGAATTGGCACTTTATAAACTAGGTAAAGAGGTTGGTCTACTTGGAGGAGTAGCAGTGGTCATAGAAAATATTTTCGAAGATATTATTAACTAATCCACAGCATTAAATATCACATGCCGTGGCGATGAATACGAGAGCATTAACATAAAACAATTCTAAATATGCTAAGTAACTATCCTTTATCGGAAGTAGAAGAATGTTTCTTAAAAGAATCAGGTGTTGAAGAGATCACCACATTGATCCCTTACCTGACAGTAGACAATTTCCCTAAATTAGGGTTATTGACGGCATGTAGATTTTTAGAGTGGGCTGCTAATAACCCTGATGGGGTCATCAGTTTGCCTACAGGAAAAACTCCAGAGTTTTTCATCAAATGGACTCAGTTTTTACTTGAAAACTGGGACAGCAAAAAAGGAAAAGAAATCAGAAAGCAGTATGGACTTCTGGATATCAAGAAGCCTGAATTGAAAAACCTTCACTTTGTACAAATTGATGAGTTTTACCCAATTTCTTCTTCTCAGAACAACAGTTTCTACCATTACGTAAACAAGTTCTATATTGATGGATTTGGCCTGGATCCTAAGAAAGCCCTTTTGATCAATTCAGATGAAATTCCTTTAGCCGGTGGTAAACACTTTACAGAAATCTTCCCGGACTATAAAGTTGATCTTTCGCTAAGATTTAGAGAAGCTACTTCGAAATTGGAGAAACTGCAGCAGGAGTCTATTTTCCTGATTGACAAATGGTGTGGTGAATATGAGCAAAAAATCCGTGAAAAAGGTGGTATCGGCTTCTTCTTGGGAGGTATCGGACCTGATGGCCATATTGCCTTCAATACCCGTGGATCTGACATTTTCTCCACTACGAGATTGACAGAAACCAACTTTGAAACCCAAGCAGTTGCTGCTGGTGACCTTGGAGGAATTGAAGTTTCTGCCAATAGATTGGTAATCACCATTGGTTTGGACACCATCGTTTACAATCCTGAGGCTGTAGGTATCATTATCGCGGCCGGTGAGGCCAAAGCACAAATTGTAAAAGACTCTTTAGAAACACCATTGGACAATGTTTTCCCCGGCACTGTGCTGCAAAAACTGAAAAATGGACGTTTTTACCTTACCAAAGGTGCTGCATCAAAACTTACAGATAGTGTAAACAGCTATTTCAAAAATGGCGAATGGACGCAAGCAAAAACTGAAAAATCAGTTCTTGACCTTTGTAAAAAATTAGGCAAATACGCCAACAGATTGACTTTGGACGAACTTAAGGCAGACCCTTATACTTCATTAATCCCCAATCTTTCCGAAAGCACTGTTGCCTCTGTTATAGAAAGTACGATAGCCAAATTAAATAATGGCTTGGTAAAAGAAGAAAACGAAGTATTGCTTCATACCGGTCCTCACCATGATGATATATCACTAGGTATCCTACCTCACATCACCAACCAGTTGAGTGAAAAGACCAACGAGGCACATTTCTCTGTCTTGACTTCAGGATTTACTGCAGTTACCAACACCTTCGTTATTGACACCTTGCTTCATACAAAAAAACTAATGGATGAGAACCAAATCCAGATGGTTAATTATGAAGATTTCTTTGCAGCTGGCTACAAGCTCAAGAAGGATAAGGATGTTTACCACTATCTGACCAATGTGGCTTCTGAAGACCCTGAACAACAAAAAAGAGGGCTTTGCCATAGGGTAGTTAGAGCATTGGTTGAGATCTTTAACGTTCCGAGCAAAGATAAATTAAGAGAGACCATCAATGATGTTTTGAGCATCTTGAAAAACTCTTACGATGGTGAGAAAAACCCACCAAAAATCCAAAAACTTAAGGGGATGATCCGTGAGTTTGAAGAAGAGTTGGTATGGGCTCACTTTGGAGTAAAAGTTAAGAATGTACACCACTTAAGACTAGGATTCTACACTGGTGATATCTTCACCGAACAACCTGAAAAAGCACGTGACGTAGAGCCAATTGTCCAAATGTTCAGGGAAGTCAATCCTACTAAAATAAGCTTGACCCTTGACCCAGAAGGCAGTGGACCTGACACTCACTATAAAGTACTTCAGGCTACAGCGGCAGCGGTTAAAGAATGGAGCAAGGAAAAAGATCTTAGCGAACTTAGGATTATCGGTTATAGAAACGTTTGGTTTAAATTTGATGCAGCAGAGTCCAATGTAATTGTTCCCGTCTCATTGGGAGATCTTTCTGTCATGGAAGATTCATTTGCCAACTGCTACCTAAGCCAGGTAAACGCTTCCTTCCCTAGTTATGCACACAATGGTAAATTCAGCACCATTGCCAAGCGCACTTGGGTTGACCAGCTAAATGATGTACAGTTACTACTCGGTAAAGATTACTTCTATCAGCATGATATGGCCAAAGTAAGAGCAAGTCACGGCTTGATTTTCTTCAAAGACATGAATGTAGAGGAATTCATCGCCCATGCAAGAGAATTAGAGAAGTCTATTGAAGGCATGATCTAATCTCAAATTAAATCTTACGCCTATTATTGAGATATCCGGGGGCGTATAGTCCTCGGATATCTTTAGTTTATAATTATTGATATATGAAAAAAAGTCGGCTTATTCTGGGACTGGATATTGGTGGGACTTCTATCAATGCCGGACTATTGAAGGACGGTAAATTGATTGAAAAGAAGGTAATCCCAACTCCATCTCATGCCCCTCAAGAGGTAATATTATCTACCATTGCCGAATTTATCTCTTCCTACTTTTCTTATGATATAGAAGGAATAGGCATAGGTATTCCTGGACTTATCGACTCCAAGAACGGCATCGTATATAACTTGGAAAATATCCCTGCTTTTACCAAAGTTGCGCTTAAAAAATATCTAGAAGAAAAGCTCAATAAACCCGTTTTCATTAATAATGACGCCAATTGTTTTGCATTGGGTGAATACAAATTTGGTAGTGCAAGCAAATACAACCATGTGGTTGGAATTACATTAGGAACAGGCATTGGAACAGGAATTATTACAAACAATTCCCTTTATACTGGTTTCATTTGTGGAGCCGGAGAATGGGGAGGTGTCCCCTATATGGACAGTAATTTTGAAAATTACTGTGGTAGTAAGTTTTTCAATACTTTCCATGAAGCTACGGCAAAAGATTTAGCAGAAAAAGCAGCTAAAGGTGATAAAAAAGCCTTGGATGTATTCAAAGAATACGGCACCCATTTAGGGAACTTGATCAAATACATCCTCTTCACCTATGCTCCAGAAGCAGTGGTAATTGGAGGTTCTATCAGTAAAGCATATCCTTATTTCTCTGAGAGTATGCACGAAACAGTAAATACTTTTCCATACAAATCCATCAGTGATCACTTGGAAATCTACACCAGTACCGTTGAGGATGCCGCTATTATGGGCGCCACAGCCTTGGTAGAAGAAACTACAGTCCCAGAAGTTAATATTGCAAAATAAAAAATCCCTCGATGCATCCATCGGGGGATCATTTTTTAACACCATTTTAGTTGGTAATGACAAAATAACATTTTATATTATATACGGTTGACTTACTCAATTAACGGTCTATATTTAATATAAGATGTATGATAAAATAATTACCCGAAACACTATCCCCCCCCTTATTTGCTGTCTTTGTCTGTTATTAATATTTCCCAATTTCACCCAGGGACAGGTCAAGTCAGGTTTTGAAAACATTCCTCACAGAAAATCTGGAGTAAAATTCAAAAACATGCTCACTGAGGATGAAAACCACAATATCCTTACTTATGAATATTTCTATAATGGTGGTGGTGTCGCTATTGGTGATCTGGACAATGATGGTTTAGACGACATTTTCCTTACCAGTAATATGGGGCCGAACAAACTCTATCATAACCAGGGGAATTTTGAATTTAAAGATCTCAGTAAAAAAGCCAGTATCAGTGGTAAGGACAGTTGGACTACAGGCGTAGCCATGGCTGATATCAATGCAGATGGCTTATTGGACATTTATGTTTCTTACTCTGGTGAAGGTGATTTAGAAAGCCGGAGAAATGAACTCTATATCAATGAAGGAAACCTATCTTTCTCAGAGCAGGCAGCGACCTATGGTCTTGACGATCCTTCCAACAGTACACAGGCTTTGTTTTTTGACTTTGATAAAGACGGTGACCTAGACCTCTACCTACTCAACCATCATATCAAGGTCATCCATGATTTTGAGTTCCAAGAAGCCAAAAAATCAAGACACCAATTTGCAGGAGATAAACTCTTCAGAAATGATGATGGGCAGTTCAAAGACATAAGCGAGGAAGCAGGTATTTTTGGCCATGCTCTTGGCTTTGGTCTGGGAGTGATCTCTTCTGACCTTAATGATGATGGCTGGCCAGACATCTATGTCTCCAATGATTATATAGAATCAGATTACCTTTATATCAATAATGGTGATGGAACGTTCACTGAAAGACTCAATGAACAACTCCAGCACA
The DNA here is from genome assembly GCF_020463795.1 of Echinicola marina. Taxonomy (NCBI): domain Bacteria; kingdom Pseudomonadati; phylum Bacteroidota; class Cytophagia; order Cytophagales; family Cyclobacteriaceae; genus Echinicola; species Echinicola marina. The sequence continues at coordinate 5,129,484 of NZ_CP080025.1, forward strand.
TCAGTCATTTTTCCATGGGGCTGGACATTTCTGATATCAACAACGATGGACTGAAGGACATCTTTACTTTGGATATGCTTCCCGAGGACAATAAACGTCAGAAATTACTTTATGGTCCAGAAAATTACGAGCAGTATGCCTTGATGATATCAGAGGGTTTTCATCATCAAAATATGCGGAACATGCTGCATATCAATCATGGAAATGAAACTTACAGTGAAATCGGCCAATTAGCGGGAATTTCCAATACAGATTGGAGTTGGTCTTCCTTGTTCTTTGATGTCAATAATGATGGTAACAAAGACCTTTTTGTCACCAATGGCTATTACAGAGATTATACCAATCGGGATTTCCTAAAATATAAAGGGGACTATTATTTCCAAAAAGCCATTGCTAGGGAAAAAGCAGATACCCTATTCCTAGTAACTTCCATGACCTCCACCCCTATCCCAAACTATGTTTTCCAAAATAATGGCAACCTCACTTTCACCAATAAATCAGCCGATTGGGGAATAGATGAACCTGGATTTTCTAACGGGGCTGCCTATGGTGACCTAAATAATGACGGACACTTGGACCTCGTGGTCAATAACCTCAATGATTTTGCTTCAGTCTTCCGAAATAAAGGCTCAGATAAAGTCAATGGGCATTATATACAAATAAAATTAAAAGGACAAAATAAAAACACCTTTGGCATAGGAGCTCAGGTTTCGGTATTTACACATGGTATTTCTCAGAGCTTGGAAATGATGCCTACCAGAGGATTCCAGTCTACAGTAAGTTACACCCTGCACTTTGGACTGGGCAATAACCAATCCGTGGATTCAATAAAAATCAAATGGCCTTCAGATAAAACCCAATTATTAAAAAACATTCAAGTTGATCAACTTTTAATTTTAGAAGAAGAAAAGGCTGATCAACCCACTTCTATTGGACAACCATTAAGCGCCCCTTTATACCTAAGCGTGGAATCACCTGTTCCATACAAACACCAAAGGTCTAATTATAATGACTTTAAAAGACAACCTCTATTGGTTGAAATGCCCAGTCATTTGGGACCTATTATGGCTGAAGCCAAAACCAATGATGGTCATACCCTTCTGTATGTAGGCGGCTCGAAAGGTAACCCAGGCAAACTCTACTTAAGCAATGAGTCTGGACAATTTAAACCGGTCAACTCCCTACATTTAGAGGACAGCTATTCTGATGCAGATGCAGTTTTTATGGATGCTGATCAAGATGGCCATCCTGATCTTTATATAGCAAGTGGCGGTTATCATAATTATACAGCCACCGATGAAGCCCTCCAGGATAGGTTATATATGAATGATGGGAACAATAATTTCAGACACGTTCCTGAGATATTACCCAAAATGCTCACCAGTTCTTCTGTAGTAAAAAGTGCTGACTTTAATAAAGATGGTTTTCCCGACTTGTTTTCAGGAGGTCGGATCATTCCTGGAAAATACCCTGAAAGCCCCGAAAGTTACTTACTAATAAATGATGGAACCGGTAGATTCATGAATGAAACGGCAAGCCTAGCTCCAGAGCTTTCGCAATTGGGAATGGTAACGGATGCGCAGGTTACAGACCTCAACAATGATGGTTATGATGACATTATTGTGGTAGGTGAATGTCTTCCTATTCAAGTCTTCATCAACCAACAGGGAAATGGATTTAAAAACCTCACCTCCCAATGGCTGAAAGATTCTCCTCATGGCTTATGGTCCAGTTTAGCCCTAGGAGATTTTGACAATGATGGTGATATCGATCTTATCGCCGGCAATTATGGGTTAAACTCACAGCTTCGTGCCAGCAAGGACCAGCCAATGACCCTCTATTATGGTGATTTCGATAAGAATGGCTCTGTGGATCCGCTCATGGTAAAGTACTTCAATGATGAACCTTTCCCTTTTGCGAGTAGGGATGAATTGCTAGATCAAATTTATGGACTGAGAAGCAAATTCACAGATTATGGGTCCTATTCGGATGCAAAAATTGAGGATGTCCTTTCCAAAGAACAATTAAATGAGGCCCAAACCCTTACTGTCAACGAATTAAAAACCATTTACTTGGAGAACAGTGGGAATTCGTTTACAGCCCATGATCTCCCTATTGAGGCCCAATTTGCCCCAGTCCATAGTATTGCAAGCTTCGATTTCAATGAAGATGGTCATTTGGATTTTATCCTTGGAGGAAACCAAACATATACCCGTTTGAGAATCGGAGTAATTGACGCCAACTACGGTGAAGTATTCCTGGGAAATGGCAAGGGAGAGTTTAGCTACCTTCCTCAAAAACAATCTGGCCTGTCCATCAAGGGAGATGTCAAGTCTATCCTCCCTTTGACCATTAACAACAGACCTATTCTCCTATTTGGCCTAAATGACCAAGGGATCATAGCCTATCAAAAAAGTAAATAAACATGATTCAATATATCAGCAAAATTAGATTTGGCCTTTCTCCATTCATGGTCTTATCACTCTGTATCGGCTTAATTCTATTGCCCTCACATCTCAATGCCCAAAGTAGAGATCAAAAGGTGAACCTTTATGTACAAAACCTTTTTGCCATTACAGAAATCATGGTTTCTGATGTAACACCCCCTACAGGAGCTTCAAGATTTTATGCCTATAGCACACTTGGAGCCTATGCGGCCATGGTCGGAGAACAAGGAATAAAGCACTCTTTTATAAATGAGTTTAACCAGCCCCTAAATATCAACTACCCTGATCCTGTGGAAATAGATAGTACATTCAGTGCCATTTATTGTATGCTGGAGGTCGGAAAAGGAATCATGCCTTCAGGAAAACTATTGGGCAAAACACAAGAGGAATTGTTCCAAAAATTCAAAACCAACCGCTGGACCAACAAAAAAATCTTGGAAAACAGTATAGCTTATGCACAAGAAATCGCCCAGCAAATCCTTACCTACTCAAAATCAGATGGCTATGGGCAACTTAGTGCACTTCCAAGATATACACCTGCCAATAAGCCGGGTACTTGGTACCCTACCCCCCCAGCCTATTTGATGGCCATTGATCCCGAATGGAAAACTATTCGAACATTCTATATTAAGGATTTGGAAAGATTCAAACCTGTTCCTCCGGCACCATTTTCAATGGAAAAAAACAGTGCTTTCTACAAACAGGTGAAAGAGGTATATGACACCACTCGTGTATTGAATCAAGAAAAGAGGCTGATAGCCAATTTTTGGGACTGTAATCCATTTATGGTTTCCTATTCTGGGCATATGGCAATAGGACTTAAAAAGATATCTCCTGGAGGGCACTGGGTAAATATTACAGGAATTGCCAGTAAAAAAGCCAAACTGAGCTTTTTCCAAGCCGTGGAAGTACATGCTATGGTTTCTTTGGGCCTTCATGATGCCTTTATTAGCTGTTGGGAAGAAAAGTATGATAGTGACCGTATTCGCCCAGAAACGGTAATCAACAGACATTTGGACCAGAATTGGCGGCCTATCCTCCAAACACCACCTTTCCCTGAATATACAAGTGGCCACAGCGTGATTTCCAGAACAAGCGCCGTACTCTTGACCAGCTATTTTGGAGAGAATTTTTCCTATACAGACACTTCCGAAGAGTATTTTGGGCTACCTGCCAGAAAATTCAAGTCATTCTTACAGGCATCAGATGAAGCGGCCATCTCAAGACTATATGGGGGAATCCACTATAGAGATGCCATAGAAGTAGGCATAAATCAAGGCAATAAAATCGCCCATCATATATTGGGCAGGATTAAACCTCAAGGCACACTTAGCCAAAAATAAAAACAGGCCTTTCTAGTCGAAGAAAGGCCTGTGCTAATATCATTTATTATTTTCTTTGGAAATCATCCTGAACCCTCACAATATCATCTTCATTGGATGGGTTTTCAGGATCAGTATGCATCCATATTTCTGCTACTACACCCCAGTTATCCATTCCTACCAATCTATGTCTTTCGCCTTTGGCCAATTCAACCACTTCTCCCAAAATCAAAGACTGTAATTCTCCTTCTTCATCCGATGGACTCGTCACAATACCTCCTTCACCTCCTACCAATTTCCAAATCTCAGCCCTTCTATGGTGATACTGCCATGAAAGTCTTTTCTCAGGTCCAACAATCAAAATCTTCGGACTCAATTTTTGCCTTAATTGCGCCTCTGAAAATTCAACACTGGAAAAAAACTGGGATCTGAATTTATCAATCTGGCTTTCATCTATTACAAAAAAACCACCCCAAGGCCTTTCTCTGTCTTCAGCCGCTACCTGATATCCGTTGAAATCCAACCAGTCCTTAATTTGCTTAAAGATTTCCTCTTTGGAAGCACTCTTCTCTATCTTCATATAGTTACAGTTATTATTTTCTTATTTAAAATTATAAATTGTAATACTTTAATCCTTGAAAAATCAATTTTTATTCGGTCTTGCACTCATATAAAAAGTCAATTTTCCTCCATCCATAATATCATCATGTTGAATAAAAGGTTCTGTAAGTTCTTTACCATTCAACAATACTTTGCTTACATACACATTTTTTGAGGATTGCCCTTTTACTTCTACTTCAAACTGATTTCCATTTTCCAGGTTAATCTTCGCCTTGGTAACCAAAGGACTTCCTAGGGCGTAATCTACCGATCCAGGTGCTACTGGATAAAAACCAAGGGCACTGAATATGTACCAGGCACTCATCTGCCCAAAATCATCATTACCTCCAAGGCCATCTTCTCCATTTCGGTACATTGTTTTCATGATCATCCTAAGTTTATCCTGCGACTTCCATGCCTGATCAGTCCAATTATAAAGATATACCGCATGATGGGAAGGTTCATTGCCATGCACATAGTTGCCAATAATCCCTTCTCTGGATATATCCTCTGTATTAGCGAAATACTTATCAGGTAAATCCATAGAAAACAAAGAATCCAGATGAGGAACAAACTGCTTGTTTCCTCCCATCATTCTTATCATTTCAGCCGGATCATGCGGCACGTACAAGCTATAGTTCCAAGCGTTCCCTTCAATAAATCCCTGTCCATGGGTATCCAAGGGATCAAACCCAGTTTTCCAAGAACCATCCTTTAGTTTTGGACGCATAAATCCTGACTGGGGATCAAAAACATTTTTATAGTTTTTAGCTCTTTTACCAAATTCTTCAGCAATATCTTCCGCACCAAGTTTATTGGCCATTTGAGCAATCGCCCAATCATCATATGCATATTCCAAGGTTTTGGAAACAGAAGCTCCACTTACATCTTCAGGCACATACCCCTTGGTCATATATTCGCCAATACCATCAAAATAACTGGTCTTTGCCGTTTGAATAGCAGCATCCAATGCCCGTTCAGTATCAAAATCCACGTTCCCCTTCACCACCGCATCTGAGATCACTGATACGCTATGATAGCCAATCATACACCAGTTTTCATTGGCATAATGAGACCAAATAGGCAACATGGGATGAACACTTTGATCAAAATGCGCTAACATAGACTTGATCATATCCCTATTACGACTTGGTTGAACCACATTGAATAATGGATGCAAAGTCCTATAAGTATCCCAAAGTGAAAAACTGGTATAATTGGTAAATCCTTCGGCTTTATGTACATTCCTATCCAAGCCCATATAACTCCCATCTACGTCCATATATACTGTAGGACCCAGAAAGGCATGGTACATAGCTGTATAAAAATTGACCATATCCTCTTCTTCAAGGGTATTTACCTGTACTTTGTTTAGTTCTTTGTTCCATTGTTCCACACCTGCCTGATGAATGGCATCAAAATCCCAGTTTGGGGTCTCTGTCTTCATATTGTTCAAGGCACCTGCTGTACTCACCGGGGAAATTGCCAATTTTAATATAATTTCCTCTCCATCTTCAAGGTCAAAATCAAAATATGCCTTTATCTTTCTGCCCGCTGCTTCTGGAAAATTTTCACGCTCATTGAACCTTCTCCAAAAACCTTTATAGGCTTGCTTCTCATCGTATTTTTGGTGTCCATAATTAGCTATGGGCTTATTGAAAGACAGCGCAAAATAGACTTTACGGGTCCTGGCCCAACCTGAAGTTTCTCTATACCCTGTCACCAAAGTATCGTTTTCTACCCGCAAGAAAGTCCATAAGTTCTTATTGTCATAATTATAAATCCCAGACATCAAGTCCAAAATAATATGTGCATCCTTTCCCCGATCAAAGGTATATCGATGAACTCCGACCCTCGTCGTAGCGGTTAACTCAGCATTTATACCATAATCTTCCAATCCTACTTGATAATAAGCCGGGAAAGCATTTTCATGGTCATGGGAAAACCTGGACCTGTATCCAGAATCAGGATTTTCAGCGGTGCCTGGATTAAGCTGTAATGGACCACTGGTAGGCATGATCAAAAAATCACCTAAATCTGAATGCCCCGTCCCACTAAAGTGAGTATGACTAAAGCCAACGATAGTTTCATCATCATATTGATATCCCGCACAATAACGATAGACTTCAGGATTATATCGTCCATTGACTTCGTAAGGAATGGTATCCGTATCAGGACTCAGTTGTACACTTCCAAAAGGGACCGTTGCGCCAGGATAGGTATGTCCCATCTTTGCCGTCCCGATCATCGGATCGACAAATTGAGATAGGTCCATCGTTTGAGATAGTACCGGCATGCCCAATAATGCCAGAAAAAATGAATATAAAATTCTTCGGATCATTAATATCAATCTTTTTTGATTTTATAACCTAAAAGCCCATAAAATACGATATACAAATAGCAGACCATAGGAACCAAAAAGGATAGCTGTACACTTCCTGTAAGATCCGCAAACAAGCCTTGTAAAGGAGTAATCACTGCTCCACCTACTATAGCCATTACCAATAAAGAAGATGCCTGAGCGGTATATTTCCCAAGCCCCTTTATGGCCAGAGAGAAAATGGTCGGAAACATGATGGAATTAAATAAGCCTACTGCCACTATCGACCACAAAGCCAACGCTCCATCAGTTAACAATCCCACTGTCAATAAAGCTATTACACTCAAACCAAACAGCCATAAAGTTCTATTAGGAATAAACTGTCCAAGGATAATCACCACTATATTCAATGCGATAAAAGCCAAAGCATATAAGGCCATGTCCATACCATAAACATTATAAATGGTTACAAAGGACAACAAGGTAATCCCACCAATGATAAAGAACCTGTTTATATTCTTCTTAAAATCCGCCAAAGCAACAGCCCCAAAGAACCTCCCTACCATGGCCCCACCCCAAAACAGGGCAAGATAATGACTGGCTTCTGTTTCATCCAAACCTGCTATCTCCGGTAGCCTGGCAAAGTTGATCAAATTACTTCCTATGGTTACTTCTCCCCCTACATAGGCAAAAATGGCCCCAATTCCCAATACCAAATGTTTGTGCTTCAATGCCCCGCTGTCAGAAACAATCACTCCCTGAGCATTCACCTCTGGTAATTTGAATAGCTTAAAGATCAAAGCAATAAAAATCAAGGTCAATGCCAAACCTATATAAGGCAACTTAACAGCATCTGCGCTAATTTCAACCTCTCCCATGGCACCAAAAATCAAATATCCTCCAATCAAAGGGGCAATGGTAGTCCCCAGGGAGTTAAATGCCTGGGTCATATTTAACCTACTGGAAGCTCCTGAAGGCTTACCTAAAATGGTCACATATGGATTGGCTGCAATCTGCAAAATCGTGATTCCCGATGCCAAGACAAACAACGCAAAAAGGAAAAACGCATAACTCTTATAGCTCGCAGCAGGGTAAAAAAACAAACATCCTGCAGCAGAAATAATAAGTCCTAAAATAATACCATTCTTATAACCTATTTTCCCAATGGGATCTCCTTTGGTAATCGATATAATATAATACACCAAAGAGATAATAAAATAAGCGCCAAAAAAAGCAGTTTGAATCAACATGGCCTGCCAATTCTGAAGGGTAAACACCTGCTGCAGATGAGGTATCAAAATATCATTCATGCAGGTAATAAATCCCCACATAAAGAACAACATCGTTACAAGAAATAAAGGACCAATGAACTTCTGTCCGGAGTCAAACTCCACATTTTGGTCAATAGGTTGGGTTACATTAGCTGAAGCCATTGTATTGAAAGGTTATAAAGGTTTTAAATTGTGTTTTAAAGTTTCTCCTGATGCTGGTTCCAGCTACTCGCTGCACCTATCAATGCAGCACTTTCGCCAAGCTCAGAAATCCGTATAGGGGTGGACAAATTGGATTTGGCCAACTCCTCCTGTACTACTGGAATAAATAATTCTCCTGCTTTTGTGATATTTCCTCCAATCACGATGACTTCAGGTTGCTCTTTTTCAATAAATATCTTCAGAAATTCTGCCAAGTTCTCTCCAAATTCCCTGAAAATCTCTCTTGCCACGCCTTGATTTTCCGGATTTTGGGTCAATTCGCGAACCTCACTGATGCTCCTTCCTGTCCGTTCCTTATAGGCTTTGACAAACCACCTGGTAGAAACATAATCCTCCACTATAACTCCCCTAAATGGACTGCACCATAAAGCCGCATCCTGAGCAAAATCCCCATGATACCGGGAGCTTCCCAAGCCTGTTCCAAGTGTCAGTCCTATCGCACTCTTTACAGATCTGGCTGCCCCACTGGCGACCTCTCCCTGCAAAAAACAAGCTGCATCATTTTCAAAATGAATTTGATCTACCTGGATACCCAAGGCATCTGCCAACATTTCCTTTACATGCAGTTCATATAGTGACTGATATTTACCTTGATCTTTGATAAAAGAAATCCCCTCAGGATAATTAAAAGGACCAGGCATGGCGATACCGATTTTTACATCGGTAGCGTCATAGCCTGGCACTGATGATATCGCATCTTTCCATTGCTGGATGATAGTCATAGCATCGCCTTGGGAATGCACCGCTTTTCTGACCACTGTAGATTCATCCAATCGATAATCTTTCATATTGACCATACCTGCGGTGATATGTGACCCACCGATATCTATGCCTATTACTTTGTTACTACTCATAATAAATTTTCAAACGCACACCGATCTGTGTACACTATTCCCAGGAAGTTTGAATTATTCAGTTGATAAAGAATAGGGGAAATCCTCTTCCTTGGTACCTCTTTTCTTATTGGGTGATGCACTCATATCAAAGTCAAGCTGGGCGCCTTTCAATAGCTCCTTATGACTCAGCCAGTTCTTGGAATACTTCTTACCATTGACTTTGAGTCCGTCAATATATTTGTTTTCTGGACTGTTTTTGGGTGCATTAATGATTACTTCATTACCATTTTGCAGATCAAGAGTGATTTTCTTGAAAAGCGGGGTTCCCAAGACATACTGATCTGTTCCAGGACAAACCGGATAGAATCCCATTGCTGAGAACACATACCAAGCTGAAGTCTGACCATTATCCTCGTCACCACAGTAACCATCAGGAGTTGGGCGATACATTCTGTTCATGGTCTCCCTTGCCCAGTACTGCGCTTTCCAAGGCTGGCCCGCAAAATTATACAAGTAGATCATATGCTGAATTGGCTGATTTCCATGCGCATATTGGCCCATATTGGCAATTTGCATCTCTCGAATCTCATGGATCACACCACCATAATAGCTTTCGTCAAAAACCGGAGGCAGTGAGAACACCTTGTCTAATTGACCCACAAAGGCATCTTTTCCACCCATCAGCTCCATCAAGCCATTGATATCATGGAATACAGACCAGGTATAATGCCAACTGTTCCCCTCTGTAAAGGCATCTCCCCACTTGAAAGGATTGAATGGAGCCATAAACTCACCATTCTTATTTTTACCGCGCATCAATTTGGTTTCAGGATCAAATAGCTTTTTGTAGTTTAAGCTTCTTTCCTTATACAATTCTACCTCTGCCTTAGGCTTTCCTAGTGCTTTGGCCAATTGGTATATCGTAAAATCATCGTAAGCATATTCCAAGGTTCTGGCAGCATTTTCATTGATACCGACATCATAAGGAACATAGCCCAATTCTTTATAATACTCTGCTCCTGCCCTTCCCACAGCAGTCAAGGGTCCCGCATTATTAGCGCCATTGATCAAAGCTTCATAAAGGGTCTCTATATCGTAATCATAGTCTCCTTCATATTTCAAATAAGCATCGGCCACCACAGACGCTGAATTGTTTCCGACCATCACACTTCTAAGGCCTGGGCTTGCCCATTCCGGCAACCAGCCACTTTCCTTATAAGCATTGGCCAAACCTTCCTGCATTTGTGCATTTAGTTCAGGGTACATTAAATTCAAGAATGGAAATAATGACCTGAAAGTATCCCAAAATCCAGTATCGGTAAACATATAACCTGGCAATACTTCGCCATTATAAGGACTATAGTGTACTACATTTCCATCTGCGTCATATTCGAAGAATTTTCTTGGGAACAAAAGAGATCTGTAGAGACAAGAATAAAAGGTTTCCATTTGATCAACAGTACCACCTTCAGCTTTGATTCTACCTAATTCCTCATTCCAGATATCCCTGCCTTTTTCTTTGACAGTTTCAAAATCATCATTACCGATTTCTTTCAAATTGAGCATTGCCTGCTCGTAGCTAATAAAAGAAGAGGCAACTCTCGCGTTAACCACCTCACCCTTTTCAGTAGAAAAACCGATAACTGCCCCTACATGATTGGATTCCGCTTCCAATGCATCCTGAAGTTCACCATCTTTAAAGGTTTTATTGATGGTAAATGCCTTGTCAAATTCCATCACAAAATAGTTCTTGAAATTATCAGGCACCCCTCCACTGTTTTTGGTCGTATAACCGATGATTTTGTTCTCATCCGGTATAACTTTCACATAAGAACCTCTATCCAAGGCGTCCAAAACCACATAGGAATGATCGTTTTCCGGAAAGGTAAATCTGAATCTAGCGGCGCGCTCGGTTGGTGCAATCTCTGTGGTTACATCAAAGTCAGCCAAATAAACACTATAATAATGTGGTTGTACTATTTCAGATTTATGGGAAAACCAACTTGCCCTTTCATCCTCCTTAAATTTCAGGTCCCCTGTTACCGGCATAATGGCAAACTGACCGTAATCATTCATCCACGGGGAAGGTTGGTGCGTTTGTTTGAAGCCCCTGATTTTATCTGCATTATAAGTATAAGCCCAGCCATCGCCCATTTTACCAGTCTGTGGTGTCCAGAAGTTCATCCCCCAAGGCAATGCTATTGCAGGATAAACATTACCATTGGACATACTAGGCTTAGAGTCTGTTCCCATCAAAGGTTTTACAAAATCAACCGGATCCTCTACCTTTTCGACAAGGTAAGATTGTCCATTGACTGTCAGAGCGACCGTCATTAAAGCAATGACATTGGTCCAAATTTTCTTCATTTTTATATTTTTATTTAGGGTTTAAAGGAATTCCTGCTCTTGCACTGAAGTGATAAAGAAAGGGAGTTCATTTTACAATTAACTTTCAAAATACAAATATATTATCTGAGACACAAAAAGCTAAACCCTTTTAGTAATATTTAAGAATTATTTTGACAGCTGAAGTGCCCCTCCCCTTCATCTCTTATGTTTGGGCATATATTACATTGGTCGCATAAACCAAAAAATCCCATCCTCTTCAGGATGGGATTTCAAAATGGGGAGTTGATATAAACATATCTACAAGAGAAAACCTCTCAGTCAAAAACTTATTCTAACAAGAATAAGAAAAGAGGCAATATTAACTACCTCTTTTCTAAAATCATTATTCAATATAGCCTGGATTTTGATCCAAATTAGGATTAAGTGCTGTCTGTACATATGGAATTGGGAAAAGTTCCATATTTACATCATTGCTCGGCTCATGATCCCACCAGCTAGTCGTGGTAAATTTACCAAACCTGATCAAATCAGTCCTTCTCTTGCCCTCAAAGATAAACTCTCTACCTCGCTCTGCAAGTAATTCATCCATTGTCAAAGTAGCCGTCGTATACATTTCAGAAGGCCAGTCAGCATCTGAAAACGCCCTTTCTCTACTTGCATTGATCAAATCCACAGCTTCCTGAGTTGCTGCTCCGCCATTTTTCCTCATAAGTGCTTCAGCCTTATTAAAGTAAATTTCAGTCAGACGGTAAATGATATAATCATTTTCTTGATAGTTCTCATCCTCTTTCGTTCCAGAGCGATATTTATGGAAACGGGCACCACTATTCTCTTCTCCTTCTGTCATACTACCTTCTCCAGTAGCTCCTTCACTATTCCTTCTAATACTATTTACATATACTAATGGCTGACCGTCATACTCTTCAGTAGCTATAATAGGCTCATTGGTTCCATACTTATATTGTGGACCAAATAAGAACCAATCTTGTTTTCTAAGATCATTTTCTTCAAAGGCATCAAATGCGGAAGGAATTACTACGAATGCATTCCATCCTCCATAAGTTACATTCAAAGCTTCAGACATATTTCCATACCCAAAGAAGAATCCTCCCCAGCTAAAGGTAAATCCACCTTGCCTACTAAAAGCAAATTGAAAGATGTTTTCAGGAGAAAGATGATTGGTATTATTAAATGGACCTAGAATATCAGGATCCAATCTCATAGATCCATTCAAACTTCCGCCCTCTCCGTCAATCACTTTATTACTGTATTCTATACATTTGTCCCACATAGCTTGGCCAGCCCATTTTTCTGCATTCAAGTATAACTCAGAAAGCATGGAATATCCAGCAGCTTTAGATACCCTTCCTACCAAATCTTGTGAAAGAGGTTCCAATAACTCTACATTATCCAACAATTCTTTTTCTACAAAGGCAAAGACCTCTTCTCTACTTCTGGTTTCTGGATTGGTCGGAGTACCCACAGTTGTGACTATAGGTACATTTCCCCACATATCCATAATTTTCATATAATGGTACGCTCGCATTACCCTTACTTCTGCAAGAATAGATTTCTTGTCGTCCTCACTTAACCCTGCAGCAACAAAATCCACACCTTCAAGATCCTCAAGAGCTGAATTGACGTAGCCAAGACCTGCCCACATCAAAGACCATGCGTCCCTAAGTCTATTTTCTCTTTGTGTCCATTCATGATAATGTAATCTAATATGATCACCTCCATCATAACCATGACGACCCTTTTGAGGCCAAGCCAGTTGATCTGCGGCCAATTCACTATGATAATAATGTCCACTTTGACCAGTCGGTGCCAACCAGGCTTGCATGTGAGTAAACGGTCTTAGCACCCCCTGCATAATTTCCACTTTATTATTGTAGAAATTATCTTTTGAAAGCTCACTATATATGGTTTCATCTAAATCCATACATGCAACAGTGCCCATTAAAGCAGCTGGTGTAAGGATTGCTGCAATTTTATTGATATACTTTTTCATGATTACCGTGCTTTAAAATCCAACTTTTACTCCTAAAGAAAATGATTTGGTTCTTGGATAGAAGCCTCTTCCATCTATGCCTGTATTAAAACCAACGTCCTGCAACTCTGGATCAATTCCAGAGTAACCAGTAATGGTCAACAGATTTCTTCCAGTTGCATAAACCCTTAGATTTCTAATGTACTCACTTTGAAGGCTGAAATTATACCCCAAAGTCACATTGTCAAGCTTTACAAAATCACCTTTCTCCAAATAATAATCAGAATATTGAGGATCATCATCCAGCTCCGCATGAGTGGTAATAGCACTTTTTAACAAGTTGTTTGGTAACCATCTTTTATTTCCAAAATACAAATCTTTAGTATTTAAAATATCAAAGCCAAACTTACCTCTGAAGAAAACGCTCAAGTCAAAATTCTTATAGGTAAAGGTATTATTCAAAGAAGCCATATATTTTGGAACTCCATTACCAATAATAGTCAGGTCTTCTTGTGACATATCACCTGCTCCGCCAATGGTACCATCTGCTTTATAAAATTGCCATTCGCCATCTTCTGTGAAGCCAGCAAACCTCTTTCCATAAAAATTACCGATTACCCCTCCTTCTTCAACTCTAATTGCATTTCCTAAATTACCAGGACTTGGCAAACCTCCATCCTCAATCCATGAAACGGTAAACACATCATTTGAAAGTGAAGTGATTTTGTTTCTTTGAGTATTGGCTGTCAAATCTGCCCTCCAGCTGAAATCACTATTCTGAACAAGGGTAGAGGTCAAATAAAGTTCGATCCCTTTATTATTAATGCTACCAACATTGGTGAGCAATGTACTTCTAACAAAAGCAGGTTGCTGTGCAGTATAGTTATAAAGCAAATCAACTGTTTCTCTATTATATAAATCCAAAGAACCACCTAATTTGTTATTGAGCAATAAGAAATCAAAACCTAAATTCAACTCCTTTTTCTTTTCCCAACGTAAGTCAGGATTGGGGTTCCTAGCGGCTCCATATGTCTGATAAAATATACCTTCTTGTGGATAAACACCCCCTGTAGAAAGAGTTACCATCGAATTATAATTTCCAATTCCTTGGTTACCTGTCACACCATAACCTAAACGGACCTTAAGATTATTAACCGCAGAGCTACTTCTTAAAAATTCTTCTTGAGTCAATTCCCACCCTACTGATAAGGCAGGGAAGTTACCCCATTTATGGTTAGACCCAAATCTGGAAGATCCCTCTCTTCTAATAGTTGCCTGAACAAAATACTTTTCTCTATAAGAATAACTTGCTCTTGCAAAAAGGGCCACTAGGGTATTATCCTCTTTAAAACTTCCCATACCAGGTCTTGGAAGTTGAGTGTTGTTTATAGCACTACCTGCTCCAAGATTCCAATCTAAAAATCCATCAGTAGTAAATCCATTATTGTTTACATTGAAGGTTTCAGTCGTAAAATACTGATAACTATAGCCACCTATAACATCTAATGAATGGTCACTAGCAAATACTCTCTTGTAATTTAAAGTTGATTCAAAAGTATTTGACCAATTCAAATAATTACTCTTAGATGCATACCCCATTCCTTGATACTGAGAAGTAGGACGATTGGCAAAATCATTCATGGATTGATAGTATCTATCATTATAGGAATTCCGCACATGTGCTCCAAAAGCCGAAGCAGTAAGTCCTTCGATGATCTCTAAAGTCAACCTAGCATCCCCAGAAAAAGTTTGTTGGTTTCTTTCACTTATCCTGTTGGCATATCTAGAAAGCGGATTGTAATTATTATATGCTTGGGTTTCTACATATGATCCATCCTCATTGAATATCGGAGCTGTAGGATTTCTTTGAATAGCCTGCTCAAAATCACCTGTTCCCCCTCCCAAAAGATTAGCCTTATTAAAGTTTGTAGCTATATTGGAAGCTAAGGTAAGGCGATCGTTCAATCCTGTTTGGTTGAAACTGATTCTACCACCATATTGACGCCTACTATTTTCTTTAGCAATACCTTCAGCATCATTAAAATAAAATGAAGCTCGATAAGTAGAGTTCTCCCCACCGCCTGAAGCAGCAAAATTATGGTACTGACTTAAGTTTTGCTTATTTAAAAGCATATCATACAGATCAGTAGAATGTCCTAAATCATTAACCTCATCTATCAAACCTTGATCAATAAGATCACGAAATTCATCGGCAGTTAAGAAATCAGGTTTTTTATCCACAAATTCTCGTTGAACATAAGTGGAATAGTCAAATTGCGATCTTCCTGCTTTGCCTTTTTTGGTTGTAATAAGAATAACACCTGCATTACCTCTTGTTCCATAAATGGCAGCTGCTGAACCATCTTTCAACACATCAAAAGACTCAATATCGTCCTGCTGAAGAAGATCCAAACTACCACCGGGAATTCCATCAATTACTATTAAAGGACTGGTCGTACCAATAATAGATGTTAATCCCCTAAGCTGAATATCTGTCCCTGCATTTGGGTTACTTCCCTGAGTTCTATTGATATTCAATCCCGCTACTTTTCCTTGTATCAATTCTAAAGGAGAACGCATCCCCCCTTGAACAAAATCCTCCTCTCCTACATTTGCAACAGAGGAAGTAATTTCTCTCTTCTTTTGAGACCCGTAACCAATCACCACAAATTCTTCTAGTGATTCCGTATCTGAGGCCAACACTACATTAAGGCTGGATTGACTTCCTACAGGGATCTCTTTTGATTCCATACCTATAAAACTAAAGATCAATACGGATTCGCTGGAAGCTACAGAAATACTGTACTTTCCGTCTAAATCCGTAACGGTTCCATTGGTAGTCCCTTTTTCTAAAATAGAAACACCTGGAAGGGGTTCTCCCGACTCATCGGTGACGGTTCCGCTAATCTGTTTTGCTTTGATTTCAGAAAATGCCGCAAGGGCTTGGGCATTGTTTCCTGGTAAAATTGTGGGACTTGCAGTAGCATAGGAAAAAGATCCTAATACACCGGAAAGGAGCATCATCATAATACCTCCTTTCACTCCCCGAAAGTTTGAAGCTGAACTACCATCTGGAATGATAGCATCTGTAAACTTTGCTTTCATGCGAAATTTGGGTTAGGGTTTGAAAATTATTTTGGGTGAATCAGGCTATCCAGCCAAAAAAATAATGGTAGGAACCACCTCATTCAACCCATAAAGCTAAACCCATTTAGTAAAAATGCAAAATCGTTTTATCAAATTTGGCATCATCAAAAACACTTACCACATCTAACAAAACACATTACATGAAAAAAAATGTAATTCAAATCGACAAACCTATCTTTAATAACAAAATCATGACCTTATATCTTTTTTAAAATTTTAATAAAATAATCCTTTTAATTTAAAAAATTGTGCTATTGTCCTAATTGTACAAAGCAAAAATCTTGTTTTTATTACCATAAATACACAAAAAAATCAGCGCAAAAATTAACTCCAATTATTCAATAATGCCATTATAAATTGATGTGCATTTACTCCATCACCGGAAAAACAAAAATAACCAGAGCATCCTCCTATAAAAAAGTCAGACACCCCATATAAATGAGCATAGGGCCTGATACGCTGTTAAAAACTAACAATTTAACCGGATGATGAAGAACCAGACAATCAATTGCTTTACTGTATCCATAAATTAAAACCTCACTAATCGTAACACATTAGTGAGGTTTTAATCTTTAACCCTGCTTATTAATTAGCGATCGTAGTGTGGTTTTAAACCCGGATTATGCATTAGCAATCGTAGTGAGGGCTGAAAATGCAAGAAAACAAGCCAGTTTAGTATCCTAAGCGTAGTACCGCTACGATGTAAAACTAAAGCAAAACGAATGATTTTATCCACCGTGGCAAATAAGGCCGAAATACTTGTGCGTCGCGGTGTAGATAGACCAATGCATCTTCGCGTTTAATGACAAAACACTACTTATTCACGCCTACCTTCTTTTTAGACGATTCCCTTTCATTCACCGAAGCTTGCAGCACAATTTTCTTCACCTTTCTGTCCTCCACATTTGTATCGATAAGTTCCAACATGGTACTGATTAATTTCTCCGCTATCTCCTCTTTAGGCTGAACTATACTGGTCACTGTTGGCGTATTGAACTTAAAAAACTCATTATCATCAAAGGCAATGACAGCAATATCTTCTGGAATTTTTATCCCCATCTCCTTCATGACTTGCATGCCCTTCATGGCCAAATAATTAGTGGCAAAAAAGATGGCGTCCAAATCTCTATTATTTAGAAAATAATCTTTTAACGCCTTAGCGGTATCTGCAGAAGAGTAGGAACCAAAGGGCACCTTCAATACTTTTGGACTGATCCCCAGTGTTTTACACATTTGATCATATGCCTCCATCCTATCGTGCATTTGGGACTGGTCACTATCGAGGGTGACCAATCCTATATTCTTCAAGCCATTGTTCAAAAACAAATCCAGTCCTTGTTTCGCTCCCTGAAAATTGTCAATGACCACATGGCTACATTCCACATCCGGTAAATACCTATCAAAAAGAATCATTGGATTCCTGTCATTGGATAGTTCTTTGATAAACTTGGGGTCCATCCCCACAGGAGGCGTCAGTATATAACCGTCCACTTGTAAATCCTTAAAAACCCTGATCAGTCCCATGGTCTTTTCGGGGTCATTATTGGTACTACTGTAAATGATCTTGTATCCATCCTTGAATGCCTGGTCCTCAATCATCTTAGCAATCGTGGCAAAAAATGGATTGGATATATCCTCCACCATAAAAACAATAATATTGGATTTTCCTGTCCTTAAGCTTTTCGCCAGCTGACTGGGATAATAGCCTATTTCTTTGACATAAGCCTGTACCTTATCGATCAATTTCTGACTAATTCTATTTTCCTCGGCCTTACCATTCAATACAAACGAAACGGTTGTCACAGAAATATTTAGCTCCTTGGCGATGGCTTTTATAGAGTGTTTCTTTTTTTGCATTTGCGGGATTTATACTAAGCAAAAATGGTTCCTTTATCGGTCCCATTTGAATTTGTTAAATACCAAATATAATCTATTTTCTTAAAAATTAAAGATTCTTATTTATCTAAGCTTTTAAGTACAGAAAACAAAAGGCCATTCCCAGGAACGGCCTTTTGTAATCATTGGTAAGAAATAAATCATTCCACATCCCACCACATTCTAGTGGTATATAGATCCAGTCCTTGCCTCGCCACTGCTGCATTATACCCTTCTGGATTATTGGCTGCTTCCGCTCCTGGATATCTCAACCTCCTTGGAATGGTACCATTGGTTTGATTTCCAGGATAATTCACAGGAGTCAATACTGGAAAACCTGTTCTTCTCCAATTGGCATATGCCTCATATTCATTCAATAAGGTAGCCGCCCAGTATTGCTCACCAAGTATCCTGTCCCACTCTGCGCTATTGTAGGGGTTGGCAGCCAAATAAGCTACGATATCAGCATCTGCTACCTCCAAACTGGCATCGTATACTGTAAACTGTTTCATGGCCGCGGTTACTCCTGCATTATAATGTTCTGCAGCATTACCAGATGCCCAGTCCCGCTCAATGGCTTCAGCTATTAAAAACTCTACTTCTGCATAAGTCTGAAAAACCATTGGCGATTCTCTCAAAACAAACAGGGGATTGATCCTACTATAATCATCCCTTCTTGCCGAAGAGGTGTAAAGCGGATCAAAATT
Organism: Echinicola marina; assembly: GCF_020463795.1. Lineage (NCBI taxonomy): Bacteria > Pseudomonadati > Bacteroidota > Cytophagia > Cytophagales > Cyclobacteriaceae > Echinicola > Echinicola marina. The sequence goes on from NZ_CP080025.1 coordinate 5,148,570, forward strand.
CTCAATGGTATTTCCATCATAACCGTTGGGAAGTCCCATAGGCTCTCCCCCATTTCTCACCCAGCTTAATTTCTCTAGCCTAGGATCATTACCTGCAACCATCCAATCCACAAAGGTTTTGCTCAATACCCCTTGATCATCATTGGTATAATTAGTACCGTCCCAGTTGAACACTTCTCCAATTCCGTTCCTATTGATGCCCGCAGGACCATCAGTGTGGGAGATAAAGCAGATATCCTCATTGCTGGTCATCACCCCACCAGCAATGGCTTTTCCAACATATTCTTCAGCCAAACTGGGAGCTACTTTGCTCATACGCATGCCAATCCTCAACATCAACGAATAAGCAAACTTCCTCCATTTATCAAGATCTCCACCATAGATCAAATCCTGACTGCCGGGATTTGTCTGAGCAGCATCTAAAAGACCCGCGGCTATTTCTAACTCATTGGCCAAATCAGGATAGATTTCTTCTTGAGGATCATAAGCAGGAAAGAAGTTTTGGTCAATAAACCCCTTGCCTGCATCGAAATAAGGTACATCACCATAGATATCGGTTATCCTTTGGAAAGCAAAAACTTTCCAAATCCGAGCAATAGCATGGTAATTTACGTTCGAAGGGTCATTGCCTTCTTTTGTGGGATCTGTAATATCTGCCAGGTTGACCAAATCCTTGATATAATTCACATACGCCCTATCCCATAATGCAGCAGAATAAGAATCATTGTGTAGGTACTTGTCCCCTACCCAATAAGTCGCCAAGGCAGCAAAATGCTGTATCATCACGGACTGATAAATCATCACTGTTCGCCAGTTCTCATACCGTTCACCGGATGTTTGAAGCTGGGTATAAGCTAAAATAAAGCCTGGGTCAATCTCACTGGCAACTCTAGGATCAACGTTTAACTCTGCCAAATTATCAGTATTACAGGCATTGAAGGACACCATTAACATGAGGCACAAAGCTGTAATTTTTATATATATCGTCTTCATTGTTTTCATAATTTTGGAACCTTCAATTAGAATTTCACACTTAAGTTAAAACCATAACTCCTCGTCTGAGGAACCCCGTACCACTCCAGGCCTTGTCCGTTGGATGAACTGTAAGTTGACTCTGGATCGATATTATCCACTTCACTATGAATCAACCATAAATTCCTGCCTATTAACGATAAACTTGCTGAACTGAAGGGAGTGTTCCTTAACAAACTATTGGGGAATACATAGCCCAAAGAAACCTGTCTTAATTTGATATAATCGGCACTGTACACAAAATATTCGGTGATGGACGCCAACTGACTGTAATAGTTCTGTACAGTGGTAATACCTTGGTTACCAGGATCACTAGCAGCTATTTCCCAAGTTTTAGGATCACCATTTTCATCTACACCAGAAATGGTCAAACCATTTTCCCTACCTTCCAAGGTTGCCTTATGCATACCGTTGGAATAGGAATTGGCATTTGTACCAGAGAATAAAGACCCTCCAAACTTAAAGTCTACCAAGAAACCTAATGTAAAATTCTTAAAGGCAAAGTTGTTATTCCAACCACCTGCCCAAGGTGCAACGCCATCACCTAAATAAAAGGCTCCGCTTTCCTGAACAGGCAATCCATTGGCATCATATACCTTCTGCCCATCAATTCTCCTATGCTTTAGACCTACGATCACTCCATAACCTCCTTCCATGTACATCTGGGTTTCTTCATCCACATAAGGAATTCTATGCTGGATATTGGCACCTCCGCCTCTTGGCGATTCCACAGATAGCACCTTGGAATCTCCAAATAATTGGTCCACATCATTTTTATTATAGGAGAAGTTCAAGCTCGTATTCCATCTCAGCTGACTACTTTCCAAAATAGATCCAGTCACCAATACTTCATGACCTGAATTGGACACCTTGCCTACGTTTACAGTAGCGTTGCCATAGCCGGAAGTTTGAGAAATGGTCGCTTGGATAATATCATCCCTTGTCTCCCGATTATAATAGGCATAATCTATACCCAATCGATCCTCAAAAAACCGAATATCCACGCCTACCTCAAACTCATTGGTCCTCAAAGGCTTCAACTGGCTATTAGGCACACTGGTTTGATCGATTCTACCCAAGGCGGCCCCATTATGCCCCTGGCCGAACAAACTGTAATTGAGTATCAATTGATAGGGATCTGTACCTCCACCAGCTCCGGCCATGGAGGCCCTTACCTTACCAAAAGATATCCATTCTGGTAATTCAAATGCTTCTGAGAAAACAAAACTTGCTCCCACACTTGGGAAAAGCAGGTCATTTGAATCTGTAGGTAATGTGGAGTACCAATCATTTCTGGCGGTCGCATTTAGGAATAATAAATCTTTATACGAAAACTCAGCAGATCCATAAAGTGAATTGATACCAAATTCCCTGATACTGTATATAATGGATTGCTGACCTCCATTGGGCAGTGTATGTAAAAACGGTACATTGAAATTCGTGGCCCTACCGCCCAAAACCTCATATTTATTGGTCATGGTACTGCCTCCTACAAATGCGCTCACACCAAAATCCCCCCATTTGTGATCTGAGCCTAACATCCAGTCCATATTAATTTCCCGGACCCGATGTTCTTCTTCGTTCAAAGCACCCAATTGAATATAGGCCGTACCATAGGGCTCTAAACTTCTCCTTCTGGAAGTATAGAAATCCGAGCCTATCCTACCTTGCAAATACAACCAATCCGTAAAATCGTACCTTGCTAATGCTGAGCCTATCACCCGGTCCCTGATATTGGAATTTTCAAATTGATAAGCCGCCCAATATGGATTTTGGGTAAAAGTATTATCCACATACTGAAGCTCGTAACCATCAGGCCTTGCCCCTAATTTGTTGGGGTCTCCTTTCAAATCAAGGACATTAATACTTGGTGGCAATACCGATAAGGTTGCGTTGCCATTACCAGGCGCATCCGATAGCCTTGCCCTATTGCTTACATCTTCTCTTGAATATTGGATTTTAGCAGAAAGGGTTAATTTCTCTATATAATTGGCATTGGTGGACAACGTAGCGGTTTGCCGGTTCATCCCTGAATTAGGGGTGATTGCCTGATTTCTCAAATCGGATACAGAGAATCTAAAAGTTTGCTTATCATTGCCGCCACTTAAAGCAACTGTGTTGGTCCAAGTAGTCCCTGTCCTATAATACCTGCCAAAATTATCTCCAGCATACACATAGGGCCTTTGTTCACCATCAAACTGATAAACCATAGAACCATCAAGTTTACCTCCCCAAGCCGATGCTCCATATAAAAAGCCTTGGCCCTCATTAGCCGGTTTTAAACCTGCATTACCATGGCCATATTCTTGTTGGAAATCAAAGCGATTAATAATGCGGTCAGCAGTAAACTGGGAATTTACCTCTACTCCAATGCCTTTTCTATTTACACCTTTTTTCGTGGTGATCAATACCACACCATTCGAAGCTCTGGAGCCATACAGTGCCGCAGCTGTATTACCTTTCAGTACACTCATGGATTCTATATCATCCGGGTTGATACTGGTCAATCCATCTCCCCAGTCAACTCCCCCCCCACATACCAGCACTACCCAGTTGGGAATTATCCATTGGTACTCCGTCTATTACGAACAATGGTTGGTTTTGGCCACTTAAAGAAGAGTTACCTCTGATAACTATCCTACTCGAACCAGCTACACCAGAACCAATATTGCTCACATTTACACCGGCTACACGTCCCTGGATCTGATCTCCCAAACTAATTTCCCGGGCCTCCACCAAATCGTCCCCACCTACTTCCGTAACTGAATAAGCCAGGGATCGCTTCTCTTTTGCAATACCCAAAGCAGTCACCACCACCTCGGACAAATCTGCCAAATCCTCTTCCAAGGTCACGTTAAGGCTACTTCGGTTTCCTACCGTGAACTGTTGTGAAACATAACCTACAAATGAAAATTCAATTATGGTTTCATCAGTAACATTTATGGAATACTTACCATCAAGATCTGTCACTGTACCTGTATTGGTAGCTGTATTCCGGACATTCACCCCTGGAATGGGCTGCCCATCTGAAGAACCTATCACGGTTCCACTCAGTACTCTATCTTGCGCCTGGACCTCCAGGTTGATCAATAGTGCCATAGAAAATATGGCCAGTAAAATTTTGCTCATAAATTTTAGGATTTGATTAAGGTTAAGAAGAAATAATTACTTGTAAATTCAAGTTTAAAACACTGGCGTGTTTTCCCGGGTGCATTAAGGTGGGTAGTTAAACGTGCTAGGGTAATCTTAAGCTCTATGGTAAACTTTCAGAAGCCAATCTCCAATTTACCTCCTTCCATACATCTATAAACGAAATTTCGTTGATCTTAGATGTATCCTATTAAATATAGGAATTTCAATCAAAACACAAAACATATAACCTATAATTTTATAAAAAATGAGAGAAGGCAAGCACTAATTCAAAATATATAAAACTTCATTCAATCAAATTCCCTCGCCTAATTTTAATTCACCAATTACCCAAGATCCGGAGAATCTCCTCCACGGGCAGGACAAGCCTTGGGAAACCAGATGACTGCCGTGAAAATAATCCAATATTAATGAATTTAACATTTTTAACGTCCTTGCCTTAACCTGTATTTAACCCCTAGTTAAGCCGTGTTTATCCCGTGTTTTAGCCGTGTTTCTCTTATCAGAAACTTAGGTTTGTCTTAGGGTCATCTTGGGATTGCCCTCACCTTAGTTCCTAGAATAGTAAGGGAACATACCCTTCAATATTTCGGCTATAAGAAGCTTGAGCCCCCTTTTTTATATCACCATGATAGGGCAACAAGCTATTTACTTGTAAGGGAACATTGTCAACTAACATGATTACAAATTATTTTTTTCAATAAAAAACCAACGTAAAACGACTATTAAAACTATTTAGTAGCCAAAATGCAAAAGCCTCCTATGGATAACTTCAAAAATTTGGAATGGTTTTGGCATTAACTCAGACAAATCAACTTATAGACAAAAAAGTTGAATTAACTACATAATAAATACATTATATCAACAATGTCAAAAAGCTAGTAAAGCAACATTACTAGCTCAGATGATTAAACTAAACCACAGCGTTATGAATAAGCAGAAACTAAATAAATGGTTGGGTATATCCCTCTTGATGTGGTTAACAATTGCAATTGTAACCCCAAAACAAGCTAAAGCAGAAGCACCTATTGGCGTATCATTCCAGGTCTTTTATGACCAACTGTCCCCCCATGGAGACTGGGTAGAAGATGCACGGTATGGGTACATATGGCTGCCATATGTCGATCACAATTTCCATCCCTATGGCACAAATGGTCACTGGGTGATGACAGAATACGGTAACACCTGGGTATCCGATTATAGCTGGGGATGGGCTCCGTTTCATTATGGTAGATGGTTATATGACGATTATTACGGCTGGGCATGGGTTCCTGGATATGAATGGGCACCTGCCTGGGTAAGCTGGAGAAATGGTGGCGGATATTACGGATGGGCACCTTTGGGACCAAATGTTTCAATCAGTGTAAATATAGGTATACCTAGTTTCCACTGGGTTTTTGTCCCTCATAGAAGATTTACCCATAGACATGTTTACCGTTATTATGCCCCAAGAAGGAATATAGTAAATATTTATAACCAAACGACGGTTATCAATAACACCGTGATTTACAACAATCACCGCTATATCGCTGGACCTGGAAAACAACATATAGAAAGATACAGCAGAAGCCGTGTGCCGGTTTACAGGGTGAATTCCAGCCAAAAACCTGGAAGAACTAACATCAGCAGGAACGCTGTAAATGTTTACAAACCACAAATAAGAAGTAATTCCGGAAACTCCAGGTATAATGCCAAGCCTAGTAAAATCACTAGCCGTCAAAATGCCAGAGTAAACAGAGAAGAATATAGTAGGGGAAATACTGCGATCAGAGGCAACAGAAGTAATACCAACTCACGCAGCTATGGAAATTCAAACACCAATAGATCTTCCTCGCCATCTGCCACTTATAGAGGGTCTTCCCCTAGCAGATCTGAGCAATCTAATTCCAACAAACCAAAAACGATGAAAGCCACTCCTTATCCTAATGGCAGTAATAATCGCCAAGTAAGGAGTCCTAGAAATACAACTTATGAGTCAAATAAAGGAAACGCTTATTCTGGCAGAACAAAAGCTTCTCCAAGCACAAGAACAAAAAGCAGTAGTCCCAGTAGGGTATCAAGGCCTTCAAGCTCAAACAGGCAAGTAAAAAGCCAACCAAGCAGAAGTCGTACTGCCGTGAGCAAAAGTCCCCAAGTCAGAAGGGCTCCTGCCACTAGAAGTAGTTCTAGAAGCTCCAATTCAAGTGCCAGCAGTAGAAGATCTTCCAGTAGCAGAGGTAGGTCAAACAACTAATTTGACTACTTAAATAGAGAAAAAGATGAATGTTAGGTGATAGATTATTAAAAGCTTGTCAGATGTGCTGGCAAGCTTTTTTCATTTGCCACTGATCATTTGATATAACCAAACTAGACATATACAGAAGACACCATTCGATAGGTTCCGCTTAAAGCGGTAAATTAAAATTCATTAAAATAAAGGCTTATAATGGCTCCAGTGGGCATTTTCTTTAAAAACGGAAAGAATTTAGCCAAAATAAAAAAACGGAGCATCCCCTTCACAAGTACCAGATTTACAGCTATAAACCAGCAAAGGAAAAAACCCTATCCACTTTTGAAAGGGAAATCTCTTGCTCAAAACCCTTGAAAACTAAATAATCTCCCTATATTCACGTTTTTAATAGCATAAACTTAAAAAATTTAACACTATGAGCAGATTCACAGAAGTTAAGGATTTGATTGATTCTTTAGAAGATGATTTCGAAAAGTTCTACGAAAAAGGAAACAAAGCAGCTGGTACTCGTGTAAGAAACGGCATGCAGGCAATTAAAAACCTGGCTCAGGACATCAGAAAAGAAATTACTGAGATCAAGAATTCAGAAAAATAATTCTATTTCTTTTTGACCAAGTCGAAAAGTAAATCAGTATTCAAAAACATGCCGATACTATATAGTACCGGCATGTTTATTTTGGAGCCTGATCGATCTCTACAGTTCCCTGATCGAAATATCCTTAAATTTCACAACTGATCCATGGCCTAAAAATCCAATATGCCCCCTTGTTCTGGATAGACCTGGATGCTCCTTTCCATCGAGTGTTCCACCCTTACTAGCCCTCTCAATATCCCCCTTCAAGATCGTTTTTCCATTGAGAATAACCTTGATTTTATTACCCTTTACGATCACCTCTTCACTGTTCCACTCACCAACAGGCTTTAAGGCCCCTCTCTTTGCAGGGATCACACCATATACAGAACCATGGTACTGATATTCTTTAAGATGGGCATATTTACTTGCCGTATTATCCAAGATTTGTAATTCCATCCCCGCATAAGCAGCATCCCCCTTTAATGGAGCTCTAATCCCCAAACCATTGTTCGCTCCAGGAGTCAATAAAAAATCAAATTTCAAATGAAAGTCGGAATACTCCTTCTCCGTATACAAATTACCACTTCCTCCCCTATCCGGCCGAATGACCAACACACCATCTTCAACTACATAGTCGGTCTTGTTCCCCACCCATCCAGTAAGGTCCTTACCATTGAATAATTGGGTAAATCCAAGAGGAGGCACTAGCCCAACAAGTGAAATTATGCTGATTCCAGCAAATACTAAAAACACCCCTTTTAAAAGGGACCTATTTAAATTGTGTTTTTTTATCATAAACATTAGTAGTTCGTTTAATAATTATCTTTTATGTGTATCCGTTTTACTGCACGTATGGGTAAGTGCCCGCAATAACGAGCCTTTCAAAGAGTCCTTTGCCAAAATATCTTCGGTTCAATCTGTAAACAAACTCATTTAAATAGTTCTGTAAATATTTATAAGTTATCATGTGATATACCCCCAACAGGGTTCTTTTAAGATTACTGATTGCTTTGTGTACCCATTTTAAGGTGTCGTTTACGGACTCCTTTCCCGATGGAACGGCCAAATGGGTGGCCACCACTTCCTCTATTTTCGAGTAGGCCGTGTTCTTGTCTGTAAACAGTACCACATCCCCTACGGTATTGGCCCGGATAAAGGCATTGACACTCTCGCAGTCCACTTTGTCCATGACCCTCATTTTGAAATAGCCACAGCGCTTTGTTTTCTGCCCGGAATCCAGGTCTTCCAAGGGTACCGATTCGGCCGCCACCGCTACTGCGGTCTGTTTCTGGCTGCCTTTTCCACGTTTAAGCTGACCCAAGATCTGGTTCTCCTGTACGGTTTCCATATAACACTCGTCATATTCAATCATGTCACTGAGGATATAAAGCTCATCTCGTTGTCCCATGGCTGACCGTATCCTGTGCATCAGACGGAAAGTGGTCTCATATCGGCTAAGCCCCAGTTGCCGCTGGAGCTCAAGGCAGGAAAACCCTTTCTTGGTCGCCGACATAAACAGCATGGCCAATAGCCAGATACGGAGCGGAAGCTTGCTGTTTTCCATTACCGTCCCTGATTTAAGAGAAGAACGTCTCCGACAACTGCTGCATTCGAAAAACCTGCCGTTGGCAAACCAATAGTGTCGGGTTATCTTCTCACAGTTTTTGCACCGTATACCGCTTTTCTCACGGTATTTCTTGATGTATTGTTCACAACTTTCCTCATCTGGGAAATGGCCCGTAAATTCTATAAGGTTCATAGCTTTTCTTGTTTTTATGCAAGAAAACAACTATCCTGATACCTTGAAATTTAATGACACGTATTGTCATATTTTATTACGTGCACTCTTACGGATACACATATTATCTTTCGTTAAAAACCCTATATACCAATAATTATTTAGGTATCGTAAGTTAAAAATAAGAAACCCTCCAATAGTATAGGCACTTTTACCACTTTAATCTCAAACTCCGTTATCCCTCCTTAAAATTATATAGCTTAGATTTGGCTATTCTATTGAAATTATCATTATCGAATAAAATTCCCGAGGGTTCATTTTTGATCTGACCCTTTTATTATAAATTGACTTATTAAACCATTTTTGCCCATTTTCACGTAATTAACTAATATAAACCTATTCCAAACCTAAAATTCAATTCACCCCTAAAGACTCATGAAAAATCTATTGCTAATGGCATTTGCACTGGTCTTTTTGACTTTTGCTTCAAAAGCCAGTTCGCTTGAAAATATGGTAGAACTGGACACCGCGACCTTTGCCGCTGGCTGTTTTTGGTGCACTGAAGCACAATTCTTACAGCTTGAAGGTGTCAAGACAGTAGTTTCCGGTTATACTGGAGGAACGGTCAAAAACCCTACTTACAAACAAGTCTGCACAGGTAAAACAGGGCACGCTGAAGCCATACAAATCACCTATGATCCCAATATCATCAGCTACGATGAACTCTTGGAAGCTTTCTTTATTTCCCATGATCCTACACAGTTAAATAGACAAGGGAATGACGTGGGCACACAATACAGATCGGCTATATTCTATCACAATACCGGGCAAAAAGAAATGGCTAATTATTATATCAAAAAACTGACGGAAGAAAATATCTATCCAAAAAAAATCGTCACTGAGGTATCTCCTGTAGGAGAATACTATGTAGCAGAAGATTATCATCAAAACTACTACGCACTCAACAAAAACCAGCCTTACTGCCAATTTGTGATTACTCCAAAGCTGGAGAAGTTCAAAAAAGTGTTTAAAGAAAAGCTTAAATGAACATTAAAATCAATCTATCATGAAAAAATTGATGCTTATAACCTTGTCGCTAACTGTCCTCTGTAGCTGTAGTATGGGACAAAACAATACAGAAAAAGCTGAAAACCCCTACTATTCTAGAACTGATACCAGCAAACTTCAAGTCACTGATACAGAATGGAAAAAGATACTTTCTCCTTTTCTTTATGCTGTGGCCAGAGAGGCAGCCACTGAAAGGGCATTCACCGGAAAATATTGGAATGCAGATGCTAAGGGCACCTACTACTGTGCGGTTTGCGGTAACAAGCTATTTCTATCAGAAGCTAAATTTGAAAGTGACTGTGGTTGGCCTAGCTTCTTTGAGGCTGTAAGGAAGAACAGTGTCATTTATAAAGAAGACAACAGTCACGGAATGCAAAGAATAGAAGTATTATGCGGTAGATGTGACTCCCATCTCGGCCATATCTTTAATGATGGGCCTCCTCCTACCCACAAACGTTTCTGCATGAACTCAGTTTCCCTGGATTTCGAACCGCTGCTTGGGACCATTTCCCAATGATGCTAAGCTAATATTGCACAATTTCAAAACCCAATAGCTACTTTACCCAAAACATGGCATTTAAGTAACACCCTATTGTCTCACCCATTTATGGCTTAAATCGGATTATTCATTAGTGATCGTAGTGAGGACTTGTATCCCCAAAGGACAAATCCAGTCAACTAAAAAAAGCCCACTATTTTTTTCAGTTTCCTTAGATTTTAATTTCGCATATTTGTTTAAATTAAATAAAATGTATATCCGCAATTGCACCAGTAAAGGTTAAAAGCGAATCGAAATGTTGATTTTAGTTAAAATATCAACTCCTTCGGTCTTCAGTCTTCAAACTCCCGACCGCTTAAGCAAAGGATTTAAGGTTACTGGCATCTTTGCGGATAATCAGATTAAATAATTACACATCAGTAATTCATTCACCCAAATAACTAAAATCATTTGTAAATAAATGAAATCCCCCCATTGCTTCATTCTTCTTTATATCCTTGTTTTGGCCACCCTGTTTTCTTGTGGCCCAAAAGAAGCCTCCAAAAAATATAAAATAGGCTTCTCCCAATGTGTCAGCAATGATGCCTGGAGAAAAGCCATGCATGACGAAATGTACCGCGAACTGTCCTTCTATCCTGACTTGAGTTTGGAAATAAAGGATGCAAAGGGGGACAATGCTACTCAAATCCGCCAAATAAAAGAACTGGTGGAATCTGGGATTGACTTATTGATTGTATCACCTAATGAATCATCGCCGATAACCCCAATTGTAGAGGAGGTTTTCCAAAATGGAACACCAGTGATCGTAGTAGACCGAAAAACTTCCTCAAACCTATATTCGGCCTATGTAGGTGGCAATAATTATGAGGTGGGATTCACGGCAGGACAGTATATCCGTAATCTTCTAAATGGCAAAGGTGAAATTTTGGAAATTTGGGGGCTTAGAGGTAGCTCCCCGGCTGTAGAAAGACACAGAGGGCTGCTCAATGCTTTTCAAGGTTCAGACATTAATATTGTCACTGAGATCAGTGGACAATGGGAAAAAGACACTGCCAAAAACCAACTAAGGGCCCATCTGTTAAAAGAAAATATTCCTGAATTTGACTTAATATTTGGTCATAATGATGTAATGGCCATAGGCGCACATGAAATATGCAATGCATTAAATATCCACCATAAAAAATTCCTGGGAGTAGACGCCCTTCCCGGTCCTTACGGAGGAATCCAAGCTGTAACAGATGATGTACTCGACGCTACTTTTTTCTACCCCACTGGTGGAGACAAATCCATTGAAGTGGCCCATAAGATACTTAAAGGTGAATACTTTGAAAAAGAAAACATCCTTCAAACAGCCGTGGTTGATTCATCCAATGTCCGGATCATCAAACAACAGACAGATAAAATCATAGATCAACAAGACAATATTACCCGTCAAAGAGACCGGATCAATATTCAAATGGAGATTTACAAAAACCAAAGAACTTTTCTCTTTGTTTTCGGCCTTACTTTGGTAGTAGCCATCATTTCACTGGCCTATATTTTCAAATCCCTAAGAGATAAACAAGAAATCAATGAGGAAGTAAATAATCCTCGGGGCAAGCCCACGAGGCATTATTGGTCAATCGAATATTTTTAATTGATAATTGGTCTTCAGTTTTTTATATCCTTTTTCCAGCCCTTGACTCTTTACATAATTAGCGATCTTTTCCTCTGTTCCATGTTGGCCTACCGTATTGACAAAATATCCCTTACCCCAAAACTCCCCTCCCCAGAGCTGTTTTTTCACCTCTGGGCATTCTTTAAACACCTCTCGTGACACTAAACTCTTTATCTTTCTCACTATTTTGGTTATACTATACGTTGGAACCGATTGGATCAGAAAATGTACATGGTCAGCATCTGTACCGATTTCCAGAAATTTAATCTCATATCTTAGTTCTATCTGTTCACACGTCGATGTCAGAACTTTATCAACCTCTTTACTGAACACTACTCGTCTATATTTTGCTGAGCAAACTATATGGTACAGCAAAACTGATACATTATGACTCTTATGGATATACTTACTTTCTTGCGACATCGAGTCACAAGATAGTAAAACGAGGCTAGCCTCGGGGAATTTGACCCTAAGAGATTAAAAAACAAAAACAAGGAGATCTCAGAACAAAAAGACAAAGTCCTTGAACTATCCCAAAAGGCTGAAAAAGCCACTCAACAAAAATTTGAGTTCTTCACCAATATTTCCCATGAATTCAGGACTCCGCTTACTTTGATCCAAGCTCCAGTTGAAGACCTCCTAAACAATAAAGATGCCGCTCCCTTTAAAAATGATCTGTCATTGATAAGGAAAAATTCAATGCGGCTATTACGATTGGTCAATCAACTAATGGACCTGAGAAAGTTAGATTCTGCAAAAATGCATATAAAGGCTGCGGAACATGACATCATTCCTTTTTTGGAAGAAATCATGTCCTCTTTCCAAAAATTAGCACTGCAAAGTGGCATTACCTTTAAACTTATAACAGAAGACAGAAATCTCAAGTTATGGTTTGATCCCATGATGCTGGACAAAGTCATGTTCAACCTACTTTCCAATGCTTTTAAATTCACACATGAAAAGGGAAGCATCATCATTAAAGTAGAACAAAATGCACTTTCAAATGAAGTACTGATAAAAGTTGAAGATACAGGTGAAGGTATGTCTGAAGAATCTGTCAAACATATATTCAACCGATTTTATCAGGGAGAGAATTTTTCCCAATCTGGATCAGGTCTTGGCCTGGCACTGTCCAAGGACTTGATTGAACTACATCATGGACATATAGAAGTTGAAAGCCATCTGGGTAATGGCACTAAATTTTCTGTTCATCTTAAAAGCGGAAAAGCCCATTTTAATTCATCTGAAATAATCGAAGGTGAGCATCAGCAATATTTCTCTGAAGAAAACATAAGTTTTGAAGATTTTGAGCCCCGCCCTGTGATGGTTGAAAGTGACGAACCAAAAGAACATACCGTTCTTGTCATTGAAGATGAAAAACCCATACGGGATTATCTGTGTAAGCAGCTGGGAAAACACTTTCATATCATCCAAGCTGAAAATCTTGAAACAGGTCTAAACAAGGCCCTGGACCAAGTTCCCGACCTTATTACCATTGACCTGATGCTCCAGCAGAAAAACGGATTTGATATAGTTAAAATCCTGAAAAATGACATCAGAACCTCACATATCCCCATCATTGTAATAACTGCTAAAAAAGGAATCGAAGAACGCATAAAAGGCATCAAACTGGGAATAGATGATTATATCACCAAACCATTTAGCTTTGAATTGGTCCTCGAAAGAATCAAAATGCTCCTGGCCAATAGGCAAAAATTAAGAGAACATTATATTCATGAATTGCCTGTCGAAAATACGGCCATTACTAAACAGTCTCCTGACAAAAAGTTTGTAAGTAACTTCACTGCACTGGTGGAGAAAAATATCTCCAATTCCCAATTTGGCGTCAATGAAATTTGTCTGGAAATGGGACTTTCCAGAGGCCAGCTTTACAGAAAATTAAAAGCCCTTTTGGGATACAGTGTAAATGACTATATCAATAAGGTCAGATTAAAGAAAGCCAAACACCTCCTTTTGACAGAAAACTCTCCCATTGCTGACATTGCCTTTCAGGTAGGTTTTACGACTTCAGCCTACTTTTCCACTGCATTTAAAAACCACTTTGGCATTACGCCTTCTGAGTTTAGAGACCAACAACATCAAAATTGATTCAAATTTGAATCAATTTTGAAAACCTGACACAAAATTGAAAGTCTAAAAACTCACAAATCCACACCGAAACCGATTGAAATCAACAATACACCTTGATTTTTTATTTATCAAGCCCTTTTGATCTGAAATTGTAATTTTTTGAAACAAGATCAAAATTTCCCTCCATTTATACTTCATAGCTTAGTCCTAACAATAAGCCATGAAAGAAATAACAATATATTACCTTGACATTAACCTACTATACAGTCTTTTATTTTGTACAGTAATAATAATGATTCAGAAAGGAAGTCCTGAAGTTCTCAAAGGGAACGTTATGATTTCCCATACACTTTCTATCACTGTTATGGGGCTTGCGATCCTTGATTATCCAATCCTAAAAGCCAGTAGTAAGAACCAATTATTTCACTCCCAAACACTAACTGAAACTGCGGTCTATAATTACCCAATAAGTACGGCTATACCTTTCCTTTTACCCTTTAATTCTATCATTAGCGGAACCATATATACTGCAGCTACTTGTCCTGTTTTATATACAGTTAATGACATCCATAAAACCCAACCAACAAAAATTAACCTAAACAATAACAAAATGAAAAACCCATTTACCCTATGAAAACAAGTGTATTAAGTCTATTATTTGCCCTTTTGCTTGTTTTGCCACTTATGGCACAAACCAGAGAAATCACAGGCAAAGTAACCGACCAGTCCTCAGGAGAAGCCCTTCCTGGTGTGACGGTGCAAGTACAGGGCACCACCCAAGGTGCCATCACCGATTTGGATGGAAACTATTCCATCACAGCTGGTCCCGATGCAATTTTAGTATTTTCCTTTATTGGTTATGCATCAGTATCAGAAACAGTCGGCAACAGAAGTATTATAGATGTGATCCTAAGTCAAGATATTTCCAATTTGGAAGAGGTGGTAGTAGTGGGATATAGTTCCCAGAAAAAATCAGATATGACTGGAGCAATTGTAGCCGTGGACTTGGCTCCCTTAGAGGGACAAAGCATGAGTACCGGTAACCCCATGCAGGCCTTACAGGGCCGTGTTCCAGGTTTATATGTCGAAAAATCAGGCGATCCTTCCGGTTCCAATAGCAGAATCCTGATCCGAGGGATAACCACGCTGGGAAACAACGATCCATTATATGTCATTGATGGTGTCCCAACGAAAAGACAAGAGGTTTTTGCCAGTCTTAATCCCGAGGCCATAGAGTCTGTACAAGTATTAAAAGATGCATCCGCTTCTTCTGTATATGGATCCCGGGCAGCCAATGGTGTAATCGTGGTGACTACTAAAAACAAAAGCCTAGGTGGTGATAAGTTTAGCGTAACCTTTAACACCAATGTTTCAAGACTATCCGAAAAACCACAACGATACGACATGCTCAATGCAGTCCAAAGAGGCGAAGTGCTGTGGCGCGCCTCTGTCAATGATGGCGCTGACCCCGCAGGTGGATATGGAGAAATCTATAATTTTGACTGGAACGGTGATTTTGACAATCCAGTTTTGAACAGCGTTACGGTCCAACCTTTCGTGGGTGGTGACGAAACAGTTCCTGCTGGAGATACCGATTGGCAGGATGCGACCTATGAAACAGGCTGGGCTTTCAATAATGAATTGACCGTAGCAACCAATTCAGAGAAATCATCGCTGATGATCAATTTAGGCAACTATAAAAACACGGGGATGCTTAAATACACCAATTATGAGCGAAACACTGCTCGGATCAACGCCAACACTTGGCTATTTGATGATGTTGTGAAATTTGGGATAAATACCCAATTCAGCTCTTCCAATGAAACGCTCGCCACTCCTGATGTGGGTAGTGCTCCTACTCCCGGACTGGCCATCTATATGGCACCAACCATCCCTGTATATGATATCAACGGTAATTTTGCAGGACCTCTAGGAGCAGGGTATTCGGACAGAAATAATCCAGTTCTCATGCAATACATCAACAGATGGGACAATACCCGCAAAAACAATTTTTATGGAAATGTATTTGCAGAAATCAATATTTTGGAAAACCTAAAATTCCGCAGCAGCTTGGGCCTTGATTATAGCGATTTCCAGAAAAAAGACATAGAGCCCAAAGTAAACAATGGCTTTATCACTAGGAGCAATAACAGGCTTATTTGGGATACCAATAAGTTCACCAGCTTGGTATTTTCCAATACCCTAAACTACCAACTCACTAAAGGATCACACAGGTTTGAAGCCCTTTTGGGAGTAGAATCCATCAAAGACGATTTGAATAGTTTAATAGCTACGGCCGATGGTTTTGCGGTTGAAACAGAATCCTATTTTGTACTGGATGCCGCCACAGGAGCAAGAACCTCCAATGGCCGCTCCACAGGTAACCGCTTATTGTCACAATTCGGTAAACTGAACTATGCCTTCGATGACCGTTATTTGGCTTCTTTTACCCTAAGGCGTGATGGTTCTTCCAGGTTCGGTAGCAATAACCGATATGGTGTGTTCCCAGCTGCTACCGTTGGTTGGAGAATAAGTAATGAAGAATTTCTTAAAGACAATCCTACCCTTTCTGATTTGAAACTGAGAATTGGCTATGGGGAAGTTGGTAATCAGGAAATTGGAGACTTGGCCAGGTTTGGTCTTTATGAATCCAGGTATGGCCCGAACCAAGCCCAATACATCGGTGGTTTTTTTGAAATCTACTATAATGTGGGTACAGCCTATGATATTAACGGAAACAATACAGGAAACCTTCCATCTGGCTTTGTTTCCATACAAGCTGAAAACCCTGATTTGAAATGGGAGACTACCAAAGAATGGAACTTTGGCTTAGATTTCAGCCTGTTCAATTATGCCATCAATGGCTCCTTTGACTATTTTACCAGAGAGACCAGTGATATCCTAACCACTCCTCCGATTGCCTCTGTAATAGGTGAAGGACAACAGCGCGTATTAAACGGAGCTACCACCAAAACCAATGGATGGGAACTTGCACTGAACTATGCCAAGGACTTTGACAATGGGATGACCTTTACCATCAATACCAATTTTGGGGCTTTTGCTGACGAAATCACCTATTTGCCTGAAGAGGTAAGGGCAGCTTTCCCTGGAACTGCACAAAACTCAATCATTGGCCATTCGCAGTTCTCCATATTCGGTTACCAATATGATGGACTATTCCAAAGTCAAGAGGACGTAGACAACAGCCCGGATCAGGTGGGTGCAAGACCCGGTGGCTTGAAGTTTAAAGACATCAATAATGATGGGGTAATAGATTCTGATGATAGGGATTTTATCGGCACCACACTTCCTGCCTTAGAATACGGTGTAGGCTTTGATCTTTCCTATAAAAATTTCGACTTCTCCATCTTTGGTTCAGGCGTTACAGGAAGAATCGGACAGGACCCCTATATTTTCTGGAACAACTTTGTTCAAGGACGTGAAAATGCAGGTTTAGGTGTTTTGAATGCTTGGACCCCGGAAAACACCAATACAGATATTCCTTCCCTTTCCTTGGCTTTCAATGACCAAAGAACCTCTGATTACCTTTTCAGAAACAACTCCTATTTTAAAATCAGAAATCTCCAAATTGGCTATTCCTTACCCGAATCCATCATCAACAAATGGGCAGGAATGTCTAGACTGAGGGTATATTTCCAAGGGGAAAACCTCTTGTATTTTACACCTAGTGGCTATATCGGATCTGATCCTGAGCGTACAGATTCAAACAGAATCCCGGTACCCACCACGCTTTCACTAGGACTTAATGTAAACTTCTAAAATTGGAAATCATGAAAAATTATAAATTATATATCTCAGCTATTATACTAGGGTTTTCCTTGGTTTCTTGTTCGGAAGACTTCCTTGAATATGAACCCGAAGGCGTACTCTCTAGTGAAAATGTGGCCACTCCAGAAAATGCTGAAGGATTAGTGATTGCAGCTTATGCAGGCATTGGCAATGATGAAATGGTGGGCCCCCTTACCCATATGTGGGTATTTGGTAGTGTTCGATCAGATGATGCCTATAAAGGCGGAGGTGGCCGTACCGATGTTGGGGAGATTGACAGATATGAACAATACAATTTGACCATTCCTGACCAAGGTGATTTTATGGCCCCAAGGACATGGACCAATTACTACAAAGCCATCTCCAGAGCCAATTTTGCCTTGCAGGTGATCAATGAAATTCCTGATGGAGCTTATGCCAATAAGACAATAAGGCAAGCTGAATTGAGGTTTTTGAGGGCTCACTCCCACTTTATGCTTAAAATATTGTTCAAAAAAATCCCCTATATCACAGAGGAATTAAGTCAAGAAGAAATCGGCCAAGTAAGCAATGAGATCCCCAATGATGAGCTTTGGGACAAGATTGCGGATGATTTTCTTTTCGCCTATAATAACCTCCCACAATCCCAGGATGAAGTAGGTAGAGCAGACAAGAATGCTGCTGCTGCTTATCTGGCCAAAACACGGCTATTCCAAGCTTATGAACAAAACGAAGACCATCAGGTTACCAATATAAATACCTCTAGATTGGAAGAAGTCATACAGTATGCAGATGAGGTAACCGGCAGCTTGGAAGATGACTTTGGGAACAACTTCTTGGATGGTTTTGACAATGGACCAGAGTCCATTTGGGCAGTACAGTTCTCCATCAATGACGGGACCACCGTGGGACGATTAAGCTTTGTAACCGGATTAAACTCACCGCATGGAACAGGATTATATGGCTGCTGTGGCTTTCACCTTGCCAGCCAAAACATGGTCAATGCCTTCAAAACAGATGCAAATGGCCTTCCCTTATTGGACGATTTCAATAACGAGGACATTTTCACCAATTTATTGCCTGATGGCACGACTCCTGCATCTACAGGACTTACCGTAGACCCTAGATTGGACCACACAGTAGGGATACCAGGAAGACCATTCAAATACAGAAATACTGTCAACTCAAGTGGTGACATGGTCTATAACTTCAGCTGGGCAAGGGATCCAGGGGTCTATGGCTATTTTGGAAATATGAAAGAACAACAAGCTCCAGATTGTTCTTGCTATAAAAAAGAAGGCCCTTTTATCGGCACCTCAAAAAACATAGATTTTATCCGCTACGCTGATGTATTACTATGGAAAGCAGAAGCATTAATCCAGTTGGACAGATGGAACGAGGCCCTTCCATTAATTAACGAGATAAGGGCGAGAGCGGCTGCCAGTACTTCACGACCACTCAATGCCGGTGCAGAGGACATCTACAATATTGGACTTTATACCTCCTTTCCCAATAAAGAGTATGCTTGGAAAGCTTTGAAATTCGAAAGAAGATTAGAATTTGCCATGGAGGGTGACCGTTTCTTCGATTTGGTGAGATGGGGTGAAGCAGAAGAAGTACTGAATGCCTATCTGGCTGAAGAAAAAACCAAAAGGGACTTCTTGTCCAGTGCTGAATTTACCGCTGGCAGGGATGAATATTATCCTATTCCTCAAAGGGAGATTGACTTTACGGGTGGGCTTTATAAGCAAAACCCTGGCTATTAAACCTGTTGTATGGGCGGACGGATGAAAATCTGTCTGCCCTTTCAAAAAAGAATTATAGAAGAATTGTGTTTTTTTATCCGAAATTATTTCAAACCTTTAAAAGGTCAACTAAATCGATTAACCCATGAAAACTTCACTTTTGAAAAGTTTATTATTTGGAGCCTTCATTTTACTCCTGACATTTACCTCCACTTGGGCTGGAGAGATTGAACTTAGGATTACCAAAAATTACCTTAACTTCCCTGTTAGTCATCAAGAAGACCGGCATAAAATGACCTTCCATATTCCTGGTCAAGCAGACTTAACCGTGGTCATTCGGCTATCTGCTGATGAACCTGACTACTGGGTATTCAAAGATGTTTCCAACCTAAAAGGTAAAACCATAAAGATTTCCTATGAGGGAAATGAAGCTGGGCTGTCCAAAATCTATCAGGCAGATGAGATAGAAGGGGAAGCCAATATATACCAAGAGAAAAACAGGCCTCAGTTTCATTTTACCACACAAAGGGGCTGGATCAATGATCCCAATGGACTGCTTTTTCATGATGGGGAATACCACCTCTTTTACCAACATAATCCCTATGAAAGGGAATGGGAGAATATGCACTGGGGACATGCGGTGAGCAAGGATCTTATCCATTGGGAAGAACTTCCGGACGCCTTATACCCCGACCATTTGGGAGCCATGTTTTCTGGATCAGCAGTTATTGATTATAATAATACAGCCGGTTTTAATAAGAAAAACACTCCTGCTATGATTGCTGCTTATACAGCTGCAGGTCCTGAAAAGCAAGTGCAGGCCATCGCCTATAGCCTGGACAATGGACGCACCTTCACCAAGTATGAGGGCAATCCTGTTATTGATTCAAAACACATCTGGAACAGTCAAGATACACGAGACCCCAAGGTCTTTTGGTATGAACCTGGAAAACACTGGGTCATGGTCCTCAATGAAAGGGATGGCCATTCCATCTATAATTCCAATGATCTTAAAAATTGGGAATACCAAAGTCATATCACAGGATTCTGGGAATGCCCCGAATTATTTGAATTACCCATAGATGGTGATACCAATAACACCCTTTGGGTGATGTATGGGGCTTCAGGAACCTATATGCTGGGTGATTTTGATGGCAAGACCTTTACGCCTAAAGCAGGAAAATACCAGTTCACCTCTGGTCCTATTTATGCGGCACAGACATTTACCAATGTCCCCAATGGACGTAGGATACAAATAGGTTGGGGACAAATCACACATCCAGAAATGCCATTTAAAGGTATGATGATGCTCCCCACAGAACTAAGCCTCAAGGAAACCAAAGATGGGCCAAGACTCTTTAACCTTCCCGTAAAGGAAACTGAGCAGCTGTTTACGCCCATTCAACATTGGGAAACGCTCTCTGCGGAAAAAGCAAACGAGGCCCTAAAGCCACTTTCTGAATCTGGGGAAGTACGAATCAAAACCACCATCAAGCTTTCCCACGCGACCAGTGCTGGCTTGAACCTTTTTGGTCAAAACATCTTGAATTATGACCTTAACTTCAACAAAATTAACGGTGTATTCTATTCCCCCAATGATCCCACAAGCATGGAAATATCAGCAGATATCTATATTGACCGGAGCAGTATTGAGGTATTTGTGGACGGAGGGGCACTAACATTGATTATGCCGAGAAGACCAGACACCAACAATAATGAAGGCTTCCATTTTTGGGGCAACAATATTGAAATAAAGAATTTGGAAGTATTTGAGGCTAAGTCAATATGGGAATAGCCTCAGTCCCCTCCTAAACACAACAACAAAAATCAAATGCAAACCATCGCAAAACGGTAGTTTAAACGAAATCCAAAATGACGCAAAACCATGAAAACTTCATTCAACCCCTTGATATACCTGCTCATCTTAGGGATGTTTGCAGCATGTACTGAGTCCAAAAAAGAAAAACAAGCTGAATTGGAAATCCCCAATTCCGAACCTGCCTTTGATGAGACTTACCGTCCTCAATATCATTTCACTCCTCCAAAATCCTGGATGAATGACCCCAACGGAATGGTGTATTTGGATGGAGAATACCACTTATTTTACCAGCACAACCCTGACAGCAATGTCTGGGGTCCAATGCACTGGGGGCACGCGGTTTCCACAGATATGTTGCACTGGGAACATTTGCCCATCGCGCTTTACCCTGATAGTCTAGGTACCATATTTTCTGGTAGCGCTGTGATTGACAAAGGAAACACGAGTGGGCTGGGTGAAGATGGCAAAAACCCCATGATAGCCATTTTTACCTATCACCATCCGGAAAAAGGCCAAACCCAAGGAATTGCCTTTAGCAATGACAAAGGGAGAACTTGGACCAAATATAAAAACAATCCAGTACTGAACAACCCTGGAATACCTGACTTTAGAGACCCCAAGGTGAGCTGGTATGACCAAGGTAATGGAACCGGAAAATGGATCATGACCCTGGCGGTAAAGGACAAAATCAGCTTTTACTCCTCTCCCAACTTAATTGACTGGGAACATGAAAGTGATTTCAGTCCCTCATGGGCTTCCTATGGTGGCGTTTGGGAATGCCCGGACTTGTTTCCATTAACTGATCAAGAAGGTCATGAGAAATGGGTATTACTGGTCAGCATCAACCCCGGAGGACCCAACGGGGGATCGGCCACCCAATATTTTACAGGAAACTTTGATGGTGGAAATTTCACCGCTGATGGCAAGGATGTGAAGTGGATAGATTACGGGGCTGACAATTATGCCGGTGTTACTTGGTCTGACATCCCAAAAACAGATGGAAGAAGATTATTTCTAGGCTGGATGAGCAACTGGCTATATGCCAATATTGTCCCTACTACCATTTGGAGATCAGCCATGACCCTGCCTAGGAAACTCGAACTATATCATTTTGAAGGCAAAGACTTATTGGCCTCCAGGCCTGTAATGGAAGTCAAAACATTATACGGTAATTCGGAAAAAATCGAAGCCAAAAGCCATTTATTGAGAGACGAACTTTTCCATTTGGATTTAAAAACAGCAAATGGGAACAGGGCATCCATTAAGTTCAGCAATGATTTAGGAGAAGAGGTTCTCCTTCATATTGAACAGAACAAAGTAATTTTCGACAGAAGCAAATCAGGTCAGGTCAAATTCAATGAAGCTTTCCAAGCCATACATGAAGCGCCCCTAAATGGCCTGGAGATTAATGATATTGATATTTATTCAGATAAATCTTCTCTAGAGTTCTTTTTCAATGATGGGGAACTGGTCTTAACAGAGATATTATTTCCCAATTCTCCATTATTAAAATTGGATTTGGAAGGGATAGAAAACAATGGTGAAGTTCATTATCTGAATTCCACTTGGTAAGTAAAAATAAGGGGGTAAAAATGTTTCAATTCAACTATCTTGTAGCTAGTTTTGACGAATAGCCCGAAAATAAACCAAAAATGAACAGTAAAAAGTACGTAATTTTTCTCTCTATAGTAGCCGCATTGGGAGGTTTTCTATTTGGCTTTGATACCGCAGTAATCTCAGGGGCCGAAAGGTTCATCCAGGAGAAATGGCAACTCAGTGATTGGACCCATGGAATGGCGGTTGCCATTGCACTTTATGGCACAGTGATCGGAGCTCTTTTTGGAGGCGTTCCCGCAGATAAATACGGCCGTAAAAAATCTTTATTATGGATTGGGCTGCTCTATTTTGTCTCCGCCCTTGGCTCAGCACTGGCGCCAGATGTCATCACCTTTATGGCACTTAGGTTTATTGGAGGTCTCGGAGTGGGAGCTTCTTCAGTAGTGGCCCCCATGTACATCAGTGAAATTGCTCCTGCAAAAAACCGGGGAGTGCTGGTAGCCCTCTTCCAGTTCAATATCGTATTCGGTATTTTGATGGCCTACTTCTCCAATTACCTGATAGAAACCGCCAACCTCAATGAAAGCTGGAGATGGATGATGGGGATGGAAGCCATTCCTGCACTGATATATACTTTACTGACCATTAAGGTTCCCAAAAGTCCACGTTGGCTAATAGCCCATCAAAACAATGTCGCAGAAGCAACAGAGATATTGACCAAAACGGATCCTGAAGGTGTAGATGAAGCCATCAGACTGGCCATAGAAGAACGAAATAGAGAAAAAATAAAAGTAGGCTTTTCCGCCCTGTTCAAACACGGCCATATCAAAACCACCATGCTGGCCATAATGATCGCCATGTTCAACCAGCTTTCAGGAATCAATGCCATCATCTATTTTGCCCCAAGGGTATTTGAAATGGCAGGAATAGATGCTGAAAGTGCCTTATTATCCACTATTGGCATTGGAGCAGTAAATATGATAGCCACCATGTTGGGACTCTACCTTATCGATAGAATAGGCCGGAAAAAACTGATGCTGATCGGTTCAGTTGGCTATATTATCTCCTTAATCTTGATTGCCTATTCCTTTTCTGGTGGGGCCATTCCTCCATCCTATTTGCCCGTGTTTGTATTTATTTTCATTGCCTCCCATGCTGTAGGACAAGGCAGTGTTATCTGGGTGTTTATTGCGGAAGTATTCCCTAACGAAACCAGGGCATATGGCCAGTCCATTGGATGTTTCACCCATTGGATCTTAGCTGCCATCATCGCCAATATCTTCCCCTTCTTTGCCAATACCTTTGGTGCGGTGAGTATATTTGGCTTCTTTGCTTTGATGATGGTCTTGCAGCTGGTTTGGGTATTGACCAAAATGCCAGAAACCAAAGGACGCTCATTGGAGGAAATTCAACAAGATATGATCGCTAGCAATGCATAAAAAAATAGTCATCTTCGGTGAAATGCTTTGGGATTGTTTTTCTGATAGAAGCATCCCTGGAGGGGCACCTATGAATGTAGCTCTCCACACCCAATACCTGGGCTTGGAAACTTCCTTTATCTCAAAAGTGGGAAATGACAACTGGGGAAAGGAGCTGCTTGACTTTGTTCAAGATAAGTCCCTGAACACTGACCTGATCCAGGTAGACGAACATTATGATACCAGTAGGGTATTAGTGGATGATGCTGATAAGGAAAACATCAAATATGAAATTGTAGAAGCAGTAGCCTGGGATTTTATCCAATGGTCAAAAGAAATGCAGAAAAAGGTCAATGAAGCAGATGCTTTTATCTTTGGCAGTCTGTCTGCTAGGAATGAAGATAGTAGAAACACCTTGTTTAAGCTCTTGGAAACATCCGTTCTAAAAATATTTGACATCAATTTAAGAGCTCCATATTTCGAGGCTTCACTGCTTGAAAAACTATTGAAGAAAGCAGATATCCTTAAGATCAACGACGATGAATTGCTCTTGCTCATGGATATTTTCAAACTAGACAAAAACGGGGATAAAGCCTTGGAAAGATTATCTGAAGATTTTGGATTACAAATGATCTGTGTGACCAAGGGAGCTGCCGGAGCCATTATTTATGATGGTAAAAAAAGCCATTCCCACCCAGGCTATAAAGTAAAAGTAGCCGATACCGTTGGTTCTGGCGATGCTTTTTTGAGCGGTTTTATCTATAAGTCACTTTCAGGTGATTCACCCAAAGAGATATTGGATTTTGCTTGTGCACTCGGAGCTTTAGTTGCCACCAATAAGGGGGGTACTCCACAATATGAACTGGAAGACATTGCTTCCATTCAAAGGACCTGATAAAGGAAAGGCTTGTTCAAAATAGAAACAAGCCTTTCCTTTTTTAACATATTCCTTTCTCCAAGAGACCATCGTTTTAGGTCAAATTTGTTAAGCTAATGGATGCTTATTCTCTTGCCCTCCTCAGCAGATTTAAAAGCGGCCTCCACAACTTTTATATCCCTTAAGCCTTCTTCTCCAGGAACCATCACGGCCCTACCATCGATAATGGCCAAAGCATCATCATCCATCTGTACAGCCTGCTGACTTTTCACCTGGTCTGAAAACTGTATGCCGTCACTGGTATAGCCCTTAATCCCTCTGTAAGACTGAAAAGGTTCCAACCTGAAATTACCACGGCCACAAGTAACCGTTAACCTCCCCATATTCATCCCAAAACTAGTAGCACAGTTCGCCATGAGTCCTCCAGGAAATTCCAATATATAATTCATGGTCTCATCTACCTCAGCAAACATTTCAGGTCGGCGTTTGCTTTCATAGGCCATTACGGATAGAGGCTCTAAACCACTCAAATACCTGACAGCATTGATTGGATAAACACCCATATCGTACATCGCTCCGCCTCCCATTTCCTTATTCAATCTCCATATCCCAGTGCTGTTCATCGTAAAGCCTGCTACCGCCTCCAGCATCCTCAAGTCACCGTATTTTTGATTTTTGACAAACGCCCTTAACTGCTGGGTATTCGGTTCATGTTGCATACGATAACCTATACTTAATTTTACCTTGTTCTTCTTACAGGCTGCTATAATCTCTTCACACTCTTTAACCGTTTTGGCCATGGGCTTTTCACACCAAACATGTTTTCCTGCCTCAGCAGCCTTAATCGCAAATTCAGTATGCATGCTATTGGGCAATACCACATAGACTACATCGATATCAGCATTATTGGCTATGGAT
Organism: Echinicola marina; assembly: GCF_020463795.1. Taxonomy (NCBI): domain Bacteria; kingdom Pseudomonadati; phylum Bacteroidota; class Cytophagia; order Cytophagales; family Cyclobacteriaceae; genus Echinicola; species Echinicola marina. Next base: position 5,174,711 of record NZ_CP080025.1, read on the forward strand.
TCAAAGTTGTCATAGTTATAAACATTTTCATCAGGGATATCATACTTTTCCTGCCATGAAACTGCTTTTTCAGGAGTTCCCGTAACAATACCGGCCAAATAACAATGCTCGGTCATTTGCAGCGAAGGGGCCAGTTGCCCGGTACTATACCCTCCCAGCCCCACTAAAGCTACCCCTAGTTTCTCTTTTTTCTTTCCTATAGAAATGTGTGAAAAAGACATCGCTGCTGTGGCTAAACTGGTCTTTTGGATAAATTGTCGTCGTCGCATAATGGTTTAAAGATCTGATGGTGAGGCATAATTTACAAAAAATCATAAAACAAAAGCCTGTTTGGAATATCAAACAGGCTTTTGCTATTCTTCTTTCAACTGATTAAAAGTTCTTCCCAATAGATACTTTTATTAACCTGTTTTTACTTTCAAAATCATTATAATTCAAATCTGAAAAACCAAAATCATAACTTCCCTGTACATTGAAGCCCAAGGGCAAATTCACCCCTACTCCTACCACTCCCCCCATATCAAACTGGGAAAGCTCATTTATAGAAGATACATTGGTCGCTCCATCGTATTTTCTTGCTACAAGAAAGGAGGCTTGCGGACCAGCAAAAACATTAATCAGTGGAATAAATCCCAAGCGCACCAGTACAGGAACATCAATATAATGCAATCTTTCTTTTCCTGAAGTCCCCATATTGTCTACTTCTGCTCCTTTTTGAGAATACTGTATACTTGGCTCTACGCCTATCAGCCCCAACAAACTTATCTTTTTGTATATACCAGCATGGAACCCTGAATTTCCTCCATTACTGATATCATGGATCTTAGAGTAATTCCATCCCGCCCTAATCCCCGTTTGTGCTTTTACCTGCTGATAAGCCCCCAACAGTAGCATTACAATTATGATCAACTGTGTTTTCATGGTTTTTACTTGGTTTTATGTTTTGCTTTAAAGTGAAATTCAAACAAATGGAGAAAGCTACTAGCTAAAAAAGTAATTCAATAAAATGGTAACGTTAGGCATTCCGATTTATTTAGCAAAAAATAATATAAATCTAACGTTTGAGTTTCTGTACACCCCAGAAAAAAGGGCTTTGCTTTACAGCAAAACCCTTTTCTATTTTTCTATATCTTTTAGAAGCTATAGCCCAAAGAAACTTTAAAGCCCCTATTATAGACTTCGGCATCTGAGTCCTTAAAGACAGGTGTCAGCCCTAAATCATAGCTACCCTGTACATTTAAACCTACAGGAAGGTTATATCCTATACCAAACACCAAGCCAGCATCTAAATCATTGATATCATCACGCTCCCACTCAAAGGTTGATCCAAAAGCATCTCCTTCAAATTTCGAATCTACCAGAATAGAACCTTGGGGACCTGCAAAGATATTAAAACCATCACTGGCATAAAACCTTAATAAAATCGGCACATCCACATAACTAAGTACCGTTCTGGAATCTGCAAAATTATCTGCTGTTGTTCCTTTTTGTGAAAAATAGGCTCCGGGCTCAATGGCAAAGTTATCGGTCACGAACATGTTTCCATATATACCTGCATGAAAACCCGCCCTATTGGTATAATCATTATTGGAGCCATCGTCTCCTCCCCAATTAAAGAAACTTGCCCCTCCACGAATACCAAAATTACTCATCTGAGCACTTGCCGGTGTCCTCCTTTGTGCATTTGCATCCCAAACAAATAATGTTACTGCGATAAAAGCAAAAATTACCTTTTTCATGTTGTTTATATAGTTGGTTCAACCACTACTCTACGAATTCCATGCCAAAACGTATGCTGCTTAATTTAATTAAATGTCTACCCCCTATGATAAAAGGCTGCTAAGCTCATTAGCACCTACTTAACTCTTTTTTCAATATAATAGGAATTTAAAACAGCCAAAGCCCCCATATACTTCAACTTAAAGCGAATCAGGTCCCCAACTTGGTAATTTTTCGGGTTTTTACCCAAATCCAGGATCAACATATCCGAACTTCCTCCCAATACTTCAAATTCGTCCTTATCATAAATCAAATATTTAGGATCTACATCCAACAAGCCCAGGTCCAATATTCCTCGAAAGGAAGATTGGCCATATAAGGATTCATCGATCTCAGCAATTTCCCCTTGGGGATTTGCTGCTAAATTACCCGTGGGCAAAAGTGGTTTTTCCTGCAACTCAATGATTTCAGCGCACAATTCAAAAACACCGTCATTCATCCCCTTGATGGTGGAATCGTCAAATAGATTGGCACCAAAATACAGGGTTTCCCCCACCCTGAAATGATTGACTCCTTTTGGTAACTGGTGGTTCAGCATCAGTGGAATGGTCACCGAAGTTCCTGCAGATACCCAAGGAATTTCTTTGTTGAATTTTAATTCAATGATCTGTTTATAAAGTGACAATTGAATTAATTTGTCTGTAGAAGGCATTACCCCATTTAGGCAATTTAAATTGGTACCTAGCCCAATCACCTCCACATTGGGCAACCTGAAAATCTTGGCATAAAACTCCACCAAATCTTCACCCATGACCCCTTCCCTTAAATCTCCAGTCTCCACCATAATGATGATTTGGTGTTTCTTTTGCTGCTTGACGGCCTCTTCACTGATCCACTTTATCGTATTTAATTCACTGTTCAAACTTACATCTGCATAGGTAACCACATCAGCCAGGTTACGCTTAGAAGGAGGTTTAATATAAACCGTTTTTATGTTTTCATTGATTTCCTTCACCTTAGCTAGATTACTTATCCTGGAATCATGGATTTCATCTATACCTAAGTCTATCAGCTCTTGGATGTAAATCTCATTTCCACATAGTAATTTGGAAACTGCTCCCCAAGCCACATTATTCTCCTTAAATTTCTGACGTAGAAATTCGTAATTCCTTTTCAGGTTATCCTTGTAAAGATTTAGAAATGCCATTTTATTTTTTCAACCTCATTTCGAGGTATTTATTGGTAAAACCCAGTTTTTCATAGAGTTTTCTTGCGGGATTGTCTGGCTCCACATGCAAGGCAATATCACCACTGGACATATCTATGGCTGTTTTCATTAATTTCTTCCCCACTCCTTTCCCTCTTTGATTGGCATTAACAGCTATATAAACTAAAATATTTTCTGGAATATATCCAGACATTCCTGTTTTATTCACCACTACTGCTCCTACAATCTTCCCATTTTCTCTTCCCATAACAACAAAACCTCCTTTATCGCCAGCCATGTCCAAAGCATAGTCCAAGCATTTCATGATATCCGCGTGAGGATCACCATATTCTTCCAAATGCTTAAACAGAAAATCTGCAATTTCGGTTTTTTGTAAAAAGGTGGCATTATCAATGGTTGAAAGTGTCTCTATTTTCATCATATTGGATATTTATTCTGTATATACTCACTAATTATTTAATTCAGCTTAAGCTATCAACAAGCAAAAACACTGCTAAAGAGGCTGTAAGCCCAAATAAATTGGCATCTAGCCCTAAGGGAAGTGACGTTCCACTAAGTGCCAAACCAGCCGTAACCCCGCCTCCTATGATCATCGAAGATAAAGCTGCTTTTGGATTTCTCTTATTCCAAAACAAACCTGCTAGAATAGGGACTAATAGGCCCGATACCATAAATGCATAAGAATAAAGCATCAATTCCAGCACATTGGTCATTTGCATAGCTATTAGCAAAGCCAAAGTCCCTATCACTAAAGTAAAAAGCTGGCTGAAATGCATGGATTTCTTTTCAGCTTGTTTGGCAAACCACCTTCCAAAAAGATCTGTAGTCAGATTTCCTGAGGCAGCCATCAGACATGAATCTGCAGTGGAAAGTACCGCTGAAAAATAAGCGGACATCATCAGTCCCATAATCCCTGCAGGTAAAACTGTACTAAGCAAAATAGGCAAGCCCATTTCTGGATCTAAATCTTCAATATTTTCTGCTATCATCCCTTGTTCAAAGGCAACCCTGGCCAATAATCCCAATGAAACACCCATAAAGGCCATAACCGGCCATTCAAAAAGCCCTGCAATATACCATGCTCGCTTGGCTGATTTCACATCTCTACTCGCGAAAATTCGCTGATAAAGCGTCATGCCCACAAACCAAATAGGCAAAATGGTTATCCCCCAATTGGCCATATCCTGCCAGGTCAAATTGGAAAGGCTGAAAAATTCCTTGGGCAGGGTCTCATGAATGGCTTCCCAACCTCCAACATGGTGATAGGAAATAGGCAAACCTATTAAACTAAAGCCCAACAATAAAATCACCCACTGAATGGTATCGGTATAAATAACAGCCTTTAACCCACCCATAACGGTATAAACTACTGCAATAATCCCCATGATTAAAAGGGCAAGGTTCAAGTCCAATCCTTTGAAAGTTCCCGAAGCTAGTTTTGCGCCAGCCAAAAGTTGTGAAGAAGTAAATCCCAAATAGCCCACAAAACAAATGATTCCTGAGGCAATCCCTACTGGCCGATTAAAGAGGTATTGAAAAATCTGGGGGAAGGTGTAAAAATTAGCAAAAGCAGGATTTGATTTCACCTTAGGAATTAAAAATACTGCTGCCAGCCAGGCTCCAATCAATCCCGTAAAGAGCATCCAACTACCTGAAAGTCCCATTGCAAATCCCAAGCCGCCCAGACCTATACTAAAACCACCGCCTACATCAGTAGCCACCACTGAAAGTCCAATATGCCAGTGCCCAATGGATCTCCCCCCTACATAATAGTCATCCTGCCCCTGGTTATTTCGCATGAAGTAGAACCCCACTCCAAGCATAATGATCATATACAATATAAAAATACCTACATCTATCCATTCCATTAAAAGAGATTCTTTTTGTCTACACCAATATTAACAAAATGTTGAAGTTATAGTTTTCCTCGTTTTTTCCAATAAGGACTGCACTTATTTAGGAAATGATCTATAAAAACTTGTTTTTACAATAATGAACCAAAAAATCAGGCAATAAAAAAGGCCGGAACTACCGGCCTTTCACTTTATGTGTCTATGATCTCAATTATACATTCTCACTGCTGACAATGGCAGAGAAATATTCCCTGTTCATTCTAGCGATATTGGTCAAACTGATGCCTTTAGGACATTCAATTGAACATGCTCCTGTGTTGGTACATGCGCCAAATCCTTCCTCATCCATTTGGGCGATCATCTTCTCTGCTCTCTCTTTTCTTTCCACCTTACCTTGTGGCAACATGGCCAACTGGGAGATTTTAGCGGAAGTAAACAGCATAGCAGAAGCATTTTTACAAGCCGCTACGCAAGCTCCACATCCAATACACGTCGCCGCATCAAAAGCCTCGTCAGCAATTTTCTTTGGAATAGGAATCTCATTGGCATCAGGTACACCACCCGTATTTACCGACACATAACCACCTGCCTGGATAATACGGTCAAACGCACCTCTATCCACTACCAAATCCTTCACCACAGGGAAAGCTGCTGCTCTCCAAGGTTCTATGGTGATGGTATCTCCATCCTTGAAAGATCTCATATGCAACTGGCAGGTAGTAGTTTGCTGAGGTCCGTGAGGCTTACCATTGATATGCAAAGAACACATCCCGCAGATACCTTCTCTACAGTCATGGTCAAAGTGAACTGGATCTTCTCCTTTTTCAGAAAGCTCCTCGTTCAAAACGTCCAACATCTCCAAGAAAGACATGTCTTCAGAAATATCAGCAATATTATAATTAACAAAACCGCCCTTGTCTGAGCTGTTTTTTTGTCTCCAAACTTTAAGTGTTAAGTTCATAATAATTATGAATTTTTGGTTGTCAAATGATTACTTGTAACTTCTCTGGGTCAACTTCACGTTCTCGAACACAAGCGGTTCTTTGTTCAGCTCTTCCTCCACATTATCTCCCATGTGTTTCCAAGCACCCACGTAAGCAAAATTCTCATCATCACGAAGGGCTTCACCTTCTTCGGTTTGATATTCTTCTCGGAAGTGACCACCACACGACTCATTTCTGTGCAGTGCATCTCTCACCATAAGCTCTCCCAACTCCAGGAAGTCAGCCACTCTGTGCGCCTTTTCCAAGGATAGGTTCAACTCATCACCTGTTCCCAATACTTTGACATCAGACCAAAATTCCTTTCTCAGCTCTTGGATCATGCCGATAGCCTTTTGAAGCCCTTCAGCAGTTCTGGCCATTCCACAGTATTCCCACATGATTTTCCCCAATCGCTTATGGAAATCATCTACTGTTTTCTTACCATTGATGGAAAGTAGTTTTTGGATTTTATCCTTGATTTCTTTTTCCGACTGCTTGAAAGCCTCATGATCCGTTCCCACTTTCTCGTAAGGCATGCCCGCCAAGTAATCACCGATAGTGTAAGGAATCACAAAATAACCATCTGCAAGGCCCTGCATCAATGCAGAAGCTCCCAATCTGTTAGCACCGTGATCAGAGAAGTTGGCCTCTCCTAGGGCATAAAGACCAGGTACAGTAGTCATCAAATGGTAATCTACCCAAAGTCCACCCATAGTATAGTGAACAGCTGGATAAATCTTCATTGGCGTCTGATAAGGATTCTCACCAGTGATCTGCTGATACATATCAAACAGGTTACCATATTTAGCACTGATCGTGTCTTCTCCGTCTCTGATGATAGCATCACGGAAATCCAAGAATACCGCTTCTCCGGTTTCATTTACCCCTCTGCCCTCATCACAAACATACTTGGCATTTCTAGAAGCCACGTCACGAGGAACCAAGTTACCGAAAGAAGGATACCTTCTTTCCAAATAATAGTCTCTGTCCTCGTCCTTAATATCTTTAGGCATGATTTCCCTCTTACGAAGTTTCTCAGCCAATTCTTTTGTTTTAGGCACCCATACCCTACCGTCATTTCTCAAAGATTCTGACATCAAAGTCAATTTAGACTGATGGTCTCCTGAAACAGGAATACAAGTTGGGTGAATTTGGGTATAACAAGGGTTGGCAAAATAAGCCCCTTTCTTATGTGCTCTCCAAGCAGCCGTCACATTAGATCCCATGGCATTGGTAGAAAGGAAAAAAACGTTTCCATACCCACCAGTACAAAGCAACACGGCATGTGCGCTGTGAGATTCAATGGCACCAGTGATCAGGTTTCTGGTAACAATACCTCTGGCTTTGCCATCGATGGTTACCACATCCATCATTTCAGTTCTTGGATAAAGCTTCACCTTTCCATTGGCTACCTGACGGCTCAAGGCAGAATAAGCACCCAAAAGCAACTGCTGTCCCGTTTGGCCCCTGGCATAGAAAGTACGTGATACCTGGGCACCACCAAATGAACGGTTGGCAAGCAATCCACCATATTCACGGGCAAATGGAACACCTTGCGCCACACATTGGTCAATAATATTTACAGAAACTTCTGCTAGTCTGTGTACATTGGCTTCTCTGGAACGGTAATCGCCTCCTTTAATGGTGTCATAAAACAACCTGTAAACGGAGTCACCATCATTTTGATAGTTCTTTGCAGCATTGATACCACCCTGAGCAGCAATAGAGTGCGCTCTCCTAGGGCTATCTTGGAAACAAAAAGCCTTAACATTATAGCCCAACTCAGCCAAAGAAGCTGCTGCTGAAGCACCTGCTAGACCAGTCCCTACTACAATTACCTCATATTTCCTTTTGTTGGCCGGATTGACCAACTTCATATTAAATTTATGTTTAGTCCACTTTTCAGCTAATGAACCTGCTGGTATTTTAGAATCAAGTATCATATTGGCTAGTTATTAATTCAAAGTTGAGAAATAGATATAAAGTGGCATTGAGGCAAACATAGCCGGAACAATGATGGAAAAAGCACTGCCGATAAACTTGATCGCCGGAGTGTACTTCTTGTGATTCAGTCCCAATGTCTGAAATGCACTGGCAAAACCATGATACAAGTGGAAGCCCAAAAATGCCATTGCAATTACATAAAGAGCAACTAAGCCAATATTAGAGAAAGCGAGGTTAACTACCGAATAAAGATCTTTGAACTCACCGCCTTCATAAGTCACCATTGGTATGGCTCCCCAATGCATCTGTGCCCAGAAATTCTGAAGGTGAACAACAATAAAAATAAATACAATGGTACCTAGTACCCCCATGTTTCTGGAATTCCATGTACTATTGGTACCTGCTTTGCTATCTGCATAATTTACTGGTCTTGCCTTCTTATTTTTTGCAGAAAGAATGATCGAAACAACCACATGTCCAATAATGGAGATGTAAGTCAGGTAGGAAAGAATTTTCACTGCCGGATTGGTAGTCATAAATTTAGCATATTCATTAAATGCCTGCCCACCGTCATCTTTGAATAAAAGCATGTTTCCAGAAACGTGTCCTATCAAAAACAGGATCAGGAATAAGCCTGTCAGGGCCATTAGCAACTTTCGTCCCAAAGTGCTACTAAAGGTTTTGGTTACCCAACTCATAAAATTTCTCTTTATTTGTGTAGATGGTTTTTAAAATGTTCAAATTGGTTAACAAATTTACATGTCGAAAGTTTATCAAACAATTGATCACTACGTATTGCCCTTATTTTAAAAGGTTCTAAATAATTATCAGAAACCTATTTTTCAGGTATTTTTAAACTTTTTGCTCCTTTATCACTTAATTTTTATGTTGGATTTCGGTAATACGGTACACTTCCTTAACTTTAATTCGTATATATTTATTAATTAAGGTAAATGCGATATTTTATACTTAGAAGTTTTTTAAGTATAAATACTGTAAATTTTTAAGTAATCCACCTAAATAAACTGGTTAGATTTAGGTGAAGTAGTAAAACTTATGAGATATATGAAATGTAAAGCTTTTCTCTTATTCACCCTGTCACTATTGTTTATAGGACTTCAAGAGACATTAGCTACACACATCCGGGCAGGTGAAATCATTGCAGAGAGAATTTCTGTTCAATCCCTTACCTATAGGATCACTGTCGTAGGTTATACGGACACCCGTTCCTCGGTTATATTTGGCCCGGGACGAATTGAGTTTGGAGATGGCCGGGTAGTAGAAAACCTCAATACGGAGAGTGACTTCGAAATGGTGGAATCACTGGGCAACCAAATTGAAAAAAACACCTTTGTGATCACCCATACCTATCAAGGCCCTGGTCAATACACTATCCGGTTTCAGGAATTTAACCGTAACGACCTTACGCTTAACATGGACAACTCAGTAGAAACACCTTTCTATATTGAGACCATGATTACCATTGATCCATTTATAGGTGTCAACAACTCACCTGTATTGACCATCCCTCCAGTGGATAATGGCCAGATCAATACCCGCTACATCCATAACCCAGGAGCATATGATCCTGATGGAGACAGTTTGGCTTATCGATTTGACGATATCGTTCCCCTTCAGGATTTCCAAAGACCGGTAAACAATTATAGAAGCCCTGCATCTGGAGAATTTAGCTTCAACAAAGAAGATGGCAGCCCCAATCCATATATCTCCATGGACCCTTTAACTGGTGACTTAATTTGGGATGCACCTGGAGTGGCAGGACAATACAACGTAGCCTTCCATATAGAAGAATGGCGGAAAATCAACGGCGAATACCAAAAAATCGGTTATGTGGTCCGGGATATGCAGATTATCATTGAGAATTCCGATAACCAAAGACCCGTTTTAGAGGTACCACCTGATATATGTGTGGTGGCCGGAACTAATATTGAAGAAATCATACAAGGTACTGATCCAGATGGGGATGATATCAAAATAGAAGTTTTTGGAGACCCTATCGAAATCACCTCTTCCCCTGCTTCCTATGATCCTGTGGCTACTTTCCAGTCTTCACCTGGTATTATTAATTTCGATTGGCAAACAGTCTGTGGCCATGTAAGGGCCAGGGAATATCAGGTCAGGATCCGTATTACTGATGACCCAGAATCGGGACCTGCTTTGGTGGACATCAAAACTTGGAATATCAAAGTCGTCGGCCCTCCTCCGGTGATTCAGGATGTAGAACAAATGCCAGGAAGGACTGCAACAATAAATTGGGATCCCTATTCCTGTGGCAATAGTGCCGAAACCATGCAAATATGGAGGAGCATCAATAGCAATCCTTACGAACCTGATTCTTGTGAAACCGGTATCAGGGCTGGTTATGAATTGATAGGAACTACTGACATGAGCACCTTTGAGTTCACAGACATCAATGGTGGAGAGGGATTGTCTCCTGGCAACACCTACTGTTACCGACTAGTGGCAGTTTACCCTCAGCCAAGAGGTGGAGAAAGCATTGTTTCTGAGGAATTCTGTGTGACCATTGATGTAGATGTACCGATCATCACCAATGTCAGTGTAGAGGAAACAGATCCTACAAACGGCGAGATGTTTATCAAGTGGACCCCGCCATATGATATTGATCAAACTCAATATCCCGGACCTTATGAATACCAACTTATCCGTTCTGAGGGCTTCAGAGGAGACAACAACAACACTACAGTAATCACTACGAGTGATACACTATTTACTGATACAGGATTAAACACGGAGGGACTGGTATATAATTATGAGGTAGTATTACTTGATGGTGGAGTGAGGATTGATACCTCAAGCAAGGCCTCTTCAGTTTGGCTGCAACCTACCATCATCAATGAAGCCATTGAACTCAATTGGCAATTTGATGTACCGTGGAACAATAGTATCAGCCAATATACCCATGAAGTCTATCGAAACCGTACTGATCCAGAGGCTAGTGATGTAGATACCTTTGAGCTAATTGCAGAAGTAGATGTCACTGCTAACGGCTTTACCTTCTTGGATGATGGCAGCCATAATGGAGTACCGCTAAGCAGGGACACAGAGTATTGTTATTATGTAATTACCAAAGGTGCCTATAATGTAGACATATTGACCTATCCTCTGGAAAATAAATCTCAGATCATTTGTGCCAGACCTGATGACAATAGACTCCCATGCCCACCTGTACTGACTTATGAAGGTCCAAACTGTGAAGAATTCCTTGCGGACAAAGCATGTAATTTTGATGCTTTCTACCATGACCTCAGCTGGGAACCCAACTTCACTGGAGATTGTGATGATGAATTGGGGAGCTATAAAATTTACTTCTCTGAAACAGGTAATGAAGGCACTTTCGAATTGGTAAGTACCTTGAATGCATTGGATTTGAATACTAGAATTTCAGGACTGACAGAACTAAAAGGTTGTTACTATATTACCGCTGTGGACCGCTCTGGAAATGAAAGTGAGCCAAGCAATATCGTCTGTGTAGACAATTGTCCAAATTATGAACTACCCAATGCTTTCACTCCTGATGGTGACGGTATCAATGATACCTTCCAAGCTTTTGATAATCCTTTTGTAAGATGCCCACGATTTGTTGATGCGGTGGATATTAAAATATATAACCGTTGGGGAGTAATGGTATTCGAATACAATAGTGCAACATCTAATGAAAATGATATTTATATTCGTTGGGATGGCATAGACAAAAATGGAAATGAATTACCTGCAGGCACCTATTTCTACTCCGGAACGGTATTATTCAACACCAATGATGAAAGCATTAATTCTGAAGAATTAAAAGGACATGTTCAAATTATTAAATGAGCCCATTAAGCAATCAAGATTTTGATATCGTGCTATTTGATGGAGTCTGCAACCTGTGTAATCAGGCTGTGGACTTTATCATTCAGCATGATTCAAAAAATCATTTCAAGTTGGCCTCTCTACAAGATGAGCCTGGCAAGGCACTCTTAAAAGGAAAATCCATTGATGAAGCCTACCTCGACTCTATAGTACTATTAAGAAAGAACAAAGTATATTACAAGAGCCGGGCTGCTTTGGAAATTGCAAAAAAACTCAAGGGGCTTTGGCCCCTTTTTTATGGTTTCATCATTGTACCCCAATTTTTGAGAGACCCTGTTTATGATTGGATAGCCAAAAATCGCTACAAATGGTTTGGGAAAAGAGACACTTGTCGATTACCTAATGAGCGTGAAAAAAGGAAATTTCTCTCCACTGATGATTTTATCAAATGAGGTTAAAAATCAATAAAGGCTTTCCGAACTTTCAATGATTCCGTTTCATCGCTTTATCTGCTTTGCTTAATTTTTTGATATATTTGTGTCCACGATTAACATTTTGAATTTACCAAAGCCACTTGGAAATCTTAAATTGATCTCTTTGAGATATTTATCAAATAGAAAAGTGGATTCATAAAAAACAAAAACGCATGAAAGCTTATGTTTTCCCCGGTCAAGGGGCACAGTTCCCGGGAATGGGTAAAGAATTATATGAAACCAATACTGAAGCCAAAAAGCTTTTTGATCAGGCTGATGAAATATTGGGGTTCAAGATCAGTGAAATCATGTTCAACGGTACCGCTGATGAGCTTAAGCAAACCAAAGTAACCCAGCCAGCCGTTTTTCTTCACTCCGTAATTTTAGCCAAAACCACTGCAGATTTTAAGCCTGAAATGGCTGCAGGTCACTCTTTGGGTGAACTTTCTGCCTTGGTAGCTACTGGAGCCCTTTCTTTTGAGGATGGCTTAAAATTAGTTTACGAAAGAGCTTTGGCCATGCAAGAAGCTTGCGAAATCAACCCTTCCACCATGGCTGCCATCCTAGGCCTTGATGATGCAAAGGTAGAGGAAATCTGTGCCAGCATTAATGATGAGGTGGTTGTAGCTGCCAACTATAACTGTCCTGGACAGTTGGTGATTTCTGGCTCAAATAAAGGTATTGAAATTGCCTGTGAAAAAGCCAAAGAAGCTGGTGCAAAAAGAGCCCTTCCTCTTCCTGTAGGTGGAGCATTTCACTCACCATTAATGGAACCCGCTAGGGAAAAATTAGAAAAGGCCATTGAAGCTACCTCTTTCAACTCTCCAATTTGCCCTGTTTACCAAAACGTAAGCACTAAAGGAGAAACAGATGTAGAGACCATTAAAAAGAACCTAATTGCCCAACTGACTGCACCAGTAAAATGGACCCAATCGGTACAAAATATGGTAGCAGATGGTGGAACTGAATTTGTGGAATGTGGGCCTGGAAAAGTACTTCAAGGCTTGGTGAAGAAAATCCACCGTGAAGCTGAAGTTTCTGGACTTTAATTTAAGACATAAGATTCCAGATAAAAGACTTAAGACTAAAATCAGTTGTTCTTAGTTTGTAATCAAGAACTTATTTTAAAGGGGATTTTCAATCCCCTTTGTTTATTAGATGAATTGTATGATCTATATATTCAATTCCTAAAATTCTACATTTGTCTCAAAAACAAAAACGATCAAATAGCCATATGACACAGCAAGAAATCCTATCTGTAGATAATAAGCACATCTGGCACCCTTATACCTCTGCAAATAGAGCTATTGACAACCTTGTGGTCCAAGGTGCAAAAGGTGTTTATCTGGAACTTGGTGAAGGCAAAAAAGTACTCGATGGCATGTCCAGCTGGTGGTCTACGATCCATGGCTATAATGTTCCTGAGCTTAACCAAGCTATCCAAAAGCAATTGGAAAAAATGGCTCATGTGATGTTTGGAGGAATTACCCATGAACCAGCAGCATTTCTTACTAAAAAACTACTGGAAATAGCCCCTTCAGGACTCGAGCATATTTTTTTCAGTGATTCAGGTTCAGTTGCAGTGGAAGTAGCCATGAAAATGGCTTTGCAATACTGGCACTCTAAAGATCAGGGAAACAAAAACCGTTTTATTACGATTAGAAATGGTTACCACGGGGACACCTGGCATGATATGTCCGTTTGTGACCCAGTTACTGGCATGCACAGTATTTTCAATAACCGGCTTTCCCCTCAAATCTTTCTTCCAGCTCCTCAATCAAAATTTGATGGTCCACTCATTAAAAAAGAAATCCTTGAGATGGAAGAAGTGCTTTCTCAGAGGCACGAGGAAATCGCTGCTTTTATTTTAGAACCCATTGTCCAGGGAGCCGGTGGAATGCGATTTTACCATCCTGAATATTTAAAGGCGGTCAAACAGCTTTGTGAAAAATACAATATCCTGCTGATCGCTGATGAAATCGCCACTGGATTTGGAAGAACGGGAAAACTCTTTGCCTGTGAGCATTCAGGGATCAGTCCAGATATCATGTGTCTCGGAAAAGCCTTAACAGGAGGCTATATGTCCTTTGCAGCAACACTTTGCAGTACAGATGTAGCACAAACCATCTCCGATGGCAGTCCAGGGGTATTTATGCACGGCCCAACATTTATGGGCAACCCTTTGGCCTGTGCAACGGCCATTGCCAGCCTTGATCTCTTATTATCAAAAAATTGGAAACAAGAAATCCGAAATATTGAAAAACATTTAGGACAAAAATTATCTTCGCTGGCTAACTTAAATGAAGTAAACGATGTACGAGTATTGGGAGCTATCGGTGTAGTAGAAATGAAAGAAGCCGTGAATATGTCCAAAATCCAGCAAAAGCTATTGGAAAAAGGTATATGGTTAAGGCCTTTTGGCAAATTGATCTATACCATGCCGCCATTTAACATTACAGAAGAGGAACTTTCAAAACTAAGTTCAGGAATGGTTTCAGCCATTGAAGAATATTCCAAAGAACTTATGATCAAGTAGCAGAAAAGCCTTTTATAAAATTCAGGCTTAATCGCAACAACAATTACATTAATTTTGAAAAAAGCTAATAAAAATGACATTACTAGAAAAAATCAAAACCAATCCTGAAACCATCACTTTCCCAGAAGTAATCGCCTATATCGATGAAAATTATGATTTCATCCCTACCAAGTTTACGAATGGCGACACCACCAACGAGCCCAATCAAAACAATGGTTCCTGCAAAATTTTCAGTTTCGCCAAACTTCAAGGCTTCAATCAGGATCAAACCTTAAATCTATTTGGAGATTTTTACAGAGAGGAAGTTCTAGAAGACCCTAAAGGCACAGGCCATCAAAACATTCGCAACTTTATAAAGAGCGGCTGGGAAGGTATTCTATTTGATGGAGAAGCTCTTCAGGCAAAATAAGCATATTCAATTTTAACTAATATAAAACTGGTCGTAGCTTATCCTGCGACCAGTCCACTTTTTAATACAAGACCATATCGAGTCTTTATTAAGCTTATTTTTTTAAATTTAATTTTCAATT
This sequence comes from Echinicola marina, assembly GCF_020463795.1. Classification (NCBI taxonomy): domain Bacteria; kingdom Pseudomonadati; phylum Bacteroidota; class Cytophagia; order Cytophagales; family Cyclobacteriaceae; genus Echinicola; species Echinicola marina. The sequence goes on from NZ_CP080025.1 coordinate 5,189,808, forward strand.
CCCTATAACCCTAATACCTACTAAACCATGCCAAAGACGATTTTCAAATCATTCCTTTTTACCATTTTCATTTGTTTATTTGCCAGGGAAGTTTCCTCGCAAACATCACCGGAAAAGATCAACTTTGTCAGGCAGGGGGTGAAAAGACTGATTTTTGACGAAAACCAGGCCATTCCATTGTCCAGTCTTGACCCAAAGGCAATTGTTGGGTTTTCATCCATGTATCCCCGTAAGACATATAGTGAAATAGCTGCAGATCTTAATACTGAAGGAGAAACACTCATTGTCCAATCACCACAAGAATCTGAAACCGCTGTTTGGTTTGGTGGTTTCAATCCCTTTGCTACCTATACCGTTGACTTGGAATCATGCTTAGGAAGTGGAGAAATTGGCTTTCAATTTTCGGATTCTAAAGACCAAAAACAATTCATCGTTAAAGTGGCCTATAAAGACAATATACTGACTGATGTAAAACTAAAAGTCACCATAAACCAGAAAACCATAACTGATCAGTCCATCGCAGTAAATAAAGAGGGGCCAAAAAACTTACAGGGTAAAATCATCCTGCAAATGCTTGGAAGCGGTTTGAACTTATATATCCATGATCAGGGCTTACCCAAGGTGATCGGTCAGAGCGACTTTAACAACTTTATTGACTTAAGAAAAAAAGAGTATATTCATTCCCTTCAATCCCAGCTCTACCTTCACCTTATAAACGGACAGGTTCAAATCAAGAAGGTGGACATGGCATTGACCACTGGGGTTGGTTTAGCAGACATCAGGACCATCACCTATGAAAATGGGGACCCAATGCTCGACCAAGGACGTCTTTGGTATACCATGTCCATTCGAGGACGGGCCCTTCCACATCATATCCAAGGCGTATTCAGCATGGATCCAACTGTCTTCGACATAAAACTGGAAGGTGTTATCCTATTTGACCGTAAAGATGGCCTGCTTAGAAATGAGATAGCTTCCCATTTATTTTATGACAGAAATGAGCAGATATGGAGAGGGCTGACCACAGGGTTCAGTGCTTATGCCTTTCCAGACAAAGAGAAAAAGCAATTACTGGCCATAGAAAGCAAAAGGGACCCCCGGTTTGGTTTTTCAGTAATGGATGCTGTTCCATTTGGAATGGTAGGTGATATTGAAGATCCTCATATTCTATTTGATGAGGAAGTTAACAAGTGGCGAATGTTGACCTGTGAGAACCAAGGTCAAGGTTATAAAGCCATCGTTTTGGAATCTGACTATTGGAACAAGGGATATACCAGAATATCCGGACCAGTAGCACATAATTCTACAGGTACATCTATTCAAAAAATCGGCGACAGTCGTTATTGTTTCTCTGGTAGCTCAGAAAGGGAAATTTTTATTTACAGCTATCCAGACCTCAAAGAAGTTGGTACTTTAAAAATGGATCTCCCACCTTGGGACAGTAATGCCGGCACCAGAGTATGGCCAAATATTGTCCAGTTGCCTGAAGGTTATCCTTCCCCCTATATTGCATTAATGATGGACCGCTATAACTATCCCGGCCTTACCGGTCCTAACTGGACCTATGGTGCGCTATACCTGTATCATGCTTACGATCAATAACCAATATGCTAGATGAAAGCTTATTTGAAAATATTATTATCCTGAATATTGGGTAGTTTTATTGGATATTGAAAACGCTATTCCAAGAAAGGCTTGGATAAAAAAGGATGCTTTTGAGGTTTTACCATATGGATGGGATTTTGGTTTTTCAAGAATGGATTGTATGCATACCTTGATTTTGGAAGGTGATGCTTAGTGATACACATTTGCACCAAAATCCCCCACACCGCCAAAAAAAAAACAATAATCAGACCTTAACCAATTTCCATTTACCCTTATTAAAAATCCAACTGCTGACCACTGCATGTACAGAGTGTCCTACGGCGATGGCAATAAACACGCCATTGGCCCCCAAATCAAAATGGTGAGCAAGTATATAGGCCAAAGGAAGCTGAAAAAGCCACAATACACAGATATTGATAATGGTAGGTGTACGCGTATCCCCTGCCCCATTCAAAGACTGGCTCATGACCATCCCGTAAGCAAAAAACACATACCCTAAACAGATAATTCCTAAACCTCTACCTCCTATGGAAACCACCTCAGGATTCGCATTAAACCAACCGATAATCCAGTCTCCACCCAAGAAAAAGATCAAACCGCAGGAACCCAAAAAAACAGCAGTATAATGAGCTGCCTTCCATGCTGATGCTTCCGCCCGATAGGGATGTCCAGCACCCAAATTCTGGCCAACCAAGGTAGCTGCTGCATTCGAAAACCCCATAGCCGGCAATAATGCAAAAATAATCAAACGGATAGCTATGGTGAAGCCAGCCAAAGCCACGCTTCCACTAATCGACACTATCCTCATAAGGATTATCCAGCTGGCAGATTCTATCAAAAACTGCCCCATTCCCCCTATGGCGATCTTAAGAATATTTTGTACCGTATGCCATTTGAAGCGCATCACTTCCCAACGGAAATTGATGACTGCCTTCCCGCTGAGTAAAACAGACAGTTGGTACAATACCCCAATGGACCTGCCAATAGTAGTGGCCCAGGCAGCCCCTTCCAATCCAAGCTCAGGGAAAAAACCTATCCCAAATATCAAAAGCGGATCGAGAAGTATATTGATGCCATTTGCCAACCAAAGTGTTCGCATGGCTATTACTGCATTGCCCGCCCCACGAAAAACCCCATTGATCAAAAAAAGGAGCATGATACTGATATTACCCGCAAAGATAATTTGGGTATAACGATAGCCATTTTCAACCAAATCAGCTTCTCCCCCCATCAATTGAAGTAACTCCTTGGCAAAATAAAGTCCCAGCACACCAACCACTACGGCCAAGACAGCACAAATACTGATTGCTTGAAAGGCAGCTTCTGAGGCAGCTTCTCTATTTTTCTCCCCTATCCTACGGGCCACTACCGCCGTAGCAGCCATACTCAAGCCAATAGCCACTGAATATACGATAGTTAAAACAGACTCGGTAAGCCCCACCGTGGCCACAGCCTGTACCCCCAGCTTGCCTACAAAGAAAATGTCCACCACCGCAAAGAGCGATTCCATTAACATTTCTAAAATCATCGGTATGGACAGGTAAAATATGGCCTTCCGAATACTACCAATAGTGTAATCTTCCTCTACGCCACTAAGGGCATTTTTTATATGCTCGATGATGCGCTTTAAAGTCATGGTTTTTCTGATATGTTCCATAGTAAAAAAATCCACTCCTAAATGGAGTAGAGAAATGGACCTCTTGCGAGGTTTATATTCCCGGTATTGAAAAATTATGACTTCATAAGACCCTAAATTTGGGAAATGAAAAGAAGAGAAACAATAGATTCATGATTTTTGATCAAAAAAGTGAAGCGGAAAAGTATTTTACTTCAGAAACATCCGGACATTTCTCCAATAATTCCTGATTTGTTACTTTCAACTTTGGGTGGACAAAATCCGGTAAAATTTCCGCAAGAGGAATCAAAACAAACTTTCGACCTGACATCATGGGATGAGGCACATTCAACCTTTCCGTATCAATCACCTGATCACCAAAATAAATAATATCAATATCCATCGTCCTATTCCCCCACTTGATGTCGCGTTCCCGTCCAAGTTGGTTTTCTATAGCCAAAACAATATCCAATACCTCCTCTGCAGGTTTGTCAGTAGAAAACAATACAGCCATATTAAGGTAATCACCCGAAGACTTCCCGCCCCAAGCCGCAGTTTCATAAATTCCAGACAGTTTAATGATCTCAAACTGTCTGCCCAACTCCAAAACAGCTTCCTTCAATAGCGCCTCCCTATCAGCTAAATTCCCTCCAATCAATAAAACTACTTTCTCCATAAGTGGGTTAATTTCAAAGTTCAAAACTAACAGAAATAAGAAAAAAGACTTAATTTCGGACATTACAAAAAAGTATTTATATGAAATTTTTAAGCAATGTATTCGCTGTATTAATAGGCTTATTTATCTTTTCCCTGTTTGGATTCTTTTTTCTTGCAGGACTAATAAGCCTTACAACTGCTGAGGACAAAGTGGCCATTGAGGACAATACCCTACTGCATATGAACCTTAATAATGTTGTTCTGATGGAGCGCACCGCTGATGACAATATGAATCTGTCAAGTTTCGGTTTGGTCCCTACTGCCAATAAAATTGGCTTGACTAATTTGAAAACGGCCATTAAAACAGCAAAAAACAATGACAAAATAAAAGGAATTTATTTGGAGGCTGGCAGTGTCATGGCCAATCCAGCAATGCTCCTCGAGTTAAGAAATTCGTTGGACGACTTTAAGTCTTCTGGAAAATTCATCATTGCCTACTCAGAATATTTTTCGGAAAACGGATATTTTCTTTCTAGCATTGCGGATGAGCTTTATATGAACCCAATGGGGGGATTAGAGTTTAATGGACTTTCATCTGAAGCTTTATTCTTTAAAGGTTTATTGGAAAAACTGGAAATTGAACCGGTGATCTTCAGAGTTGGAGAATACAAAAGTGCTGTGGAGCCATTTATTCTTGATCAAATGAGTGAGGCCAACAGAAAACAAACTGAAGAATTTTTGGGGGATATCAACCAATTTGCCATCAAAACCATTTCAGAAAGCCGAGATATCAACCTTGAAGAGCTTCAGAACATCAATGAACAGATGCTGATCAGAAAACCTCAAGATGCAGTTGATTTGGGGCTAATAGATGGCATATGGTATGATGATCAAGTCAAGGACCTATTAAGGGAAAAGATGGGAATTGCTGAAAATGGTAAAATAAAAACCATCAATATTACCGGCATCAATACCACTGCAAAAACCGAAAACATCACCGCCTCGGACCGAGTGGCAGTGATCATCGCTCAAGGAGAAATTGTCAGCGGAAAAGTAGAAAATGCGTTAAGCTCAGAAATTATAGCCAAAGAAATCAAAGATGCCAGACTCGATGACAATATCAAAGCCATCGTCTTGAGGGTAAATTCTCCCGGAGGATCAATATTGGCCTCTGATGTTATCTGGAGGGAAATGAATGAGGCCAAGAAAGTAAAGCCAGTAATTGCCTCCATGTCTGAGCTAGCCGCCTCTGGAGGCTATTATATTTCTGCTCCAGCGGATACCATCGTGGCCCAACCCAATACCATTACAGGTTCTATTGGAATTTTTGGCATGTGGTTCAATGCCAAAGGTCTGCTTAATAATAAACTGGGAATTACCACTGACGTAGCCAAAACAGGAGAATTCTCAGACTTTATGAACCCTACAAGGGCCTTGACGGAAGTAGAGAAAAACATTATCCAAAACCAAATTGAAGACGGTTATGACACCTTTATCCAAAGGGTTGCGGATGGCCGAGAGATGAGTAAAGAGGCTGTTTTGGAAGTTGCCAGTGGCCGGGTTTGGAGCGGAGTGCAAGCCAAAGAAAAAGGCTTGGTAGATGTATTGGGAGGCTTGGAAGATGCCATTGAAATTGCTGCTACCAAAGCCAATATTGAAGACGAATACCGTGTATTATACTTCCCGAAACAAAAGAACTTTATAGAACAAATCATGAGTGAACTAGGAACGGATATTGAAGCCAAATACATGAATTACCGTTTTGGGGAAAGCTATCAAATGTTCCAGCAAATTGAGAAGGTCAAAGATATGCAAGGCGTGATGGCACGAATGCCCTTTGATGTGATAATCGAATAAAGACCAGTCATCGGATTAAAGGAGGAGCATTTTTTAAGGTGCTCCTTTTTTTTTGAATAGTGTAATATAATTTTTCTCCTATGTCCAGAATTGCACCAAAAAGGATTAATATTCCAAATATCAACTCAAATAACAAAGGATTCCCTTAGTAATGGCCATATAAACCAATGAGTAATAAATTTACGAATGCGAAAGCAGATTCACATATTTTATTAAATGACGTCCAAAAACGCAGTTACTGGGAACATATGCTTATTAAAGTCCTCTAAATGGCAAATTTCAGGACTAAACTTTCTATGTTAATTCTCGAAACAATTGCTCTAAGTCATCAAAATCACGATTTCCTCTTTGCTCTTATACAAACTAGCACAAAAAAAGGGCTGCCCATGGACAGCCCTTCAACTAACTCACTTATCATTTAATTATCAGGAAATTTCTTTGGTATTATTGGCTCATAGAACCTCCCAATGCCCTATAAAGGTTAACTATACTTTTCAGCTTTTGGGTTTTTAACCCAACATAATCCAATTCAGCCTCCAAAGCCCTATTTTGGGAATTGATTACATCCAAATAATTGGCATAACCAACAGAAAACATCGTATTGGCATTGGAAATCGACCTTCTCAGTACCAAAACTTCATCCGTTTTAAGTGTCAATTGCTCATCGAGAGTAGAATAAACATTTACCATATCCAAGACTTCCAAATACGCATTCAATACCGTTTGCTCATAGTCTAAAAAGGCAATCTTTTGCGAGGCTTTTGCCTGCTCAAAAGAAGCTTTTATTCTACCCTTATTGAAGATAGGTGCCATTAAGTTGGCCCCTGCTTCATAAAAGGTAGATGCTGGACTTAGAAACAATTTACTAATGTCAAAAGCATTAAAGCCTACTCCACCGACCAGATTTAAAGAAGGGAAAAATGCCGCCCTGGCCACTTTTACATCGGCCTTTGAAGCTTCCAGCTCCATCTCTGCCTGTCTAATATCTGGCCTTCGTTGAAGCAAATCCGCTGGTATACCAATTTGGATAATCTCAGGGACAAAGTCCACCTGAGACAAAGTAGTCCTCTGCAATCCATCCTCATAAGTCCCCAACAAGCTCATTAAGGCTATTTCAACGGATCTTAACTCCCTTTTCTTTTGTACTAATAGGGATTTTGAATTCAGCAATTGGGCCTCAAACTGGTCTACTGCTAGCTGGGTTTCCTTTCCTGATTCCTTAAGGTCTTTGGAAAGTTTAAATGCTGTCTCCTGATAAGCAATATTCTTGGATAGAATGATAACCTCTTCATCCAAACCTACCATTTCATAATACAACTTAGCTACATTGGCAATCAGCTGAGTCTTGACCATATTGGCCGCCTGCTCAGTAGCCAGCCAGCGTGCCATTGCTGCCTTTTTTCTATTGGAAAATTTACCCCAAATATCCAATTCCCAAGCAAACTGGGCACCAAGTACGAAATCCTTATAGGGAGATGGTATTTTTTGGTCCTCAGAAAGATTATCAGAAAAATTGGTATCATAATTCCCCACTCCATCCATGGTATAATCTCCAAATTTTTTCTGCCTTGCTCCAACTATAGCGCTGATTTCAGGTAACACACCTAGCTTCCCTACTTTCATCTGGGAATTGGCGATGCGAATTCTTTCTAAAGTCTTTAAGACATCTTGGTTATTTTCAATTGCTTTTGAAATCAATCGCTTTAAACGCTCATCTTCAAAAAACATCCTCCAATGCTCTTCAGCCAAGGTTTCCACCGAATCCTGGATTACACCGTAATCATCCGGAATAGTCAATTCTTGATCTTGGGCGATCTCACCAGTTTTACAGGACCAGGCCAGCAATAAGGTAAAAAGACCGCTAAATATTACTCTTTTATTCATCATGCTTTTTCTGCTGCTTTTTCTATTGGTTCTTCTGACTTTTTCTTAAAATGTGTACCGATTGATTCAAAGACCACATATAGACCTGGAATCAAGAAAACGCCCACTACGGTACCTATAAACATCCCACCAGCTGCAGCGGTACCAATAGTACGGTTACCAATGGCGCCTGCTCCCGTGGCAATTGTTAAAGGAATCAAACCACAAACAAAAGCAAAAGAAGTCATCAAAATAGGACGTAATCTCTCCACTCCACCTCTAATAGCTGACTCGATAATTCCCAAGCCTCTATTTCTGTTCTGAATGGCTATTTCAATAATCAGAATGGCATTTTTACCCAATAGACCAATCAACATCACCAAGGATACTTGGGCATAGATATTGTTCTCCAAACCTGTCAATTTCAACAATAGGAAAGCACCAAAAATACCTGCAGGAAGGGATAAAATCACCGGCATAGGCAACATATAGCTTTCATACTGGGCGGCCAATAATAAGTACACAAAAACCAAACAAATAGCGAAAATATACAGGGCTTGATTTCCTGATGCAATCTGCTCTCGGGTAATGCCTGACCAATCAATATCAAAACCTCTTGGTAGGAACTCCAAGGCTGTAGCTTCCACTGCTTGGATAGCATCTCCACTACTAAAACCAGGCGCCGCTTCGCCATTGATCATCGCGGAAGTGTACATATTGTACCTGGTCAACTGCTCCGGTCCATACACCCGCTCCAAGGTCACAAAGTTGGAATAAGGCACCATATCTCCATGGGAGCTCTTGGCATACATCTTTAGCAGGGATTCAGGATTGGTCCTGTATTCAGGTGCTGCTTGGATCATCACTTTGTACATCTGTCCAAAGCGGATAAAGTTCGAAGCATAGAAACTACCGATAAAACTCTGCAGCGTCTCCATGGCTTCCTCTACTGAAACCCCTAATTTAGAGGCCTTATCATGATCTACATGAAGAATATACTGAGGGAAATTTGGATCAAAGTTGGTAAATACACCATTTAGCTCTGGTTTTTCATTCAATGCAGCCACAAAGTCCTGGGTAGTTTTGGCTGTAATACCCAGCGGCCCACCAGTTTTATCCAATAGCCTCATCTCAAAGCCAGAAGCATTACCAAAACCAGGTACACTTGGAGGAGGGAAAAACTGAATTTCTGCACCTGTAATATGGCTCACCCTACCTTCATATTCACGAATTAGCTCAGCCACACTCATGTCCCTGTCTTCCCAAGCTACCAAGTTGATCATCCCCATACCATAGGATGCTCCGGCTGTTTCTGTAAGCAAACTATAACCCGCAAGGGTGGAAATGGTTTCTACCTCATCCAAAGGCAATAAAGCTGCTTGAACATCATCCAAAATCACTTTGGTTCGTTCCACTGTTGCTCCTGGAGGAGTGGTAACATTCACATAGATCATACCCTGGTCTTCTGTTGGAATGAACCCAGTAGGCAGGACACTGTTGATGCCAAAAGTGGCCAAAAAGAATACTGCCAAAATTCCGAAGGTAATTGACTTCCTCCCCACAATGGCCTTAAGTACACCGGCGTATTTCCCTGAAAGTTTATCATATCGGCTATTGAAACCATCGAAGAACTTCTGCATAAAACCTTTGGGCTTGCCCTCTTCATGATGATTGGGCTTCAATAACAAACTACAAAGTGCTGGTGAGAGTGTAAGTGCATTCACCCCGGAAATCACAATAGCAATCGCCAGGGTCAAGGAGAACTGTCTGTAGAAAATACCAACAGGACCTGACATAAAGCCAACAGGAATAAATACTGCTGACATTACCATGGTAATGGCTATAATTGCTCCGCCTATTTCCTTCATCGCAGAAATGGTCGCATCCTTGGCACTCATTTTATCCTCATGCATCTTCACATGGACCGCCTCTACCACTACAATGGCATTATCAACCACAATACCAATCGCCAGCACCAGTGCAAATAAAGTCAATAGGTTAATAGAGAATCCAAATAGATCCATAAAGAAGAAGGTACCAATCAATGAAACCGGTACAGCAATGGCTGGAATCAAAGTAGATCTAAAATCCTGGAGGAAGATAAACACCACTATGGACACCAGAATAAAGGCCTCAAGCAAGGTCTTGATTACCCCCGCAATCGAAGCATCCAGAAATCTTGAAACATCATAAGAAACATTATAGGTCATGCCTGGAGGAAATGAACTTCCCTTCAACTCCTCCATTTTCGCCTTGATGGCATTGATGACATCACGGGCATTGGAACCAGGACGCTGCTTGATCATAATAGAGGCTGATGGACTCCCATCAGTTATAGAAACCATATTATAATCTTCCGAATCAAATTCTACCTCGGCAACATCTTTGATTTTCAGTAATGAACCATCAGGAAGCGCTTTAATGGTAATATTTTCATAATCCTCTTCCTTATTGAACTTTCCTGTATAACGAAGGACATATTGCAGCATCTGGGGATCTTTGTCTGAACTGATGCCTGATTTTCCGGGTGCAGCTTCCACATTTTGGCTTCTGATAGCATCCGTGATGTCTTGTGGAGAAATATCATATGCCACCATTCTGTCAGGATTCATCCAGATTCTCATGGCATAATCCCTTACCCCCATTATTTCACAAAAACCAACACCATCAATCCGCTTCAATTCCTTCAACACATTGATGTCGGCAAAATTATAAACAAACTTTTCATCTTGGGTGGAATCAGAACTCATCAAATTGAGGTAAAGCAACATACTGTTCACCTCTTTTTCTGTCATTACACCCGCTCTAATAACTTCCTCAGGAAGTTCATCTATCACCGTAGAGACCCTGTTCTGCACATTCACCGCTGCTTGGTCGGGATCTGTGCCTACCTTAAATACTACCGTGATCACCGTCACACCGTCATTGGTATTTACGGAATTCATATAAGTCATCCCCGGAACACCATTAATGGCTCTTTCCAAAGGAGTGGCCACAGCCTTGGCCAATACCTCTGCGTTTGCACCTGTATATTGAGCAGTAACCGTCACTGAAGGAGGTACAATCTCCGGGAATTGGGTCACTGGCAATGAAGTCAATGATAATAATCCGACCAAGGTTATGATCACCGAAATGACCGTGGATAAAATTGGTCGCCTAATGAATATTTCAAACATACTCTAGTAAATCTTTTTAGCTATTAGGTTCTTATAAGGAATTGTATAAAGTGTCATAGGCTTCTTCATCTGAAACACTAACTGGTTCAATGACACTTCCGTCCTTCACCTGTTGTATACCTTCATAGATGATCCTATCACCACTTTTGAAACCTTCAGCCACATAAAACAACCCAAACCTTTTAATCGGCCTGAAACTCCTCACCTGCACTTTATTCTCTTCATCCAAGATATATACGTAGGTAAAATCCTGGATCTCAAAACATGATTTCTGAGGAATCAAGAAGATATTGTTCATTTCATTGGTCATTTTGATCTTGCCGCTGGCACCGTGCTTGATCAAACCGTCAGGATTTGGAAATCTCACCCTAAAAGCAATAGAACCGGTTCCTTTTTCAAAATCTGCCTCCATGGTTTCCAGTTTCCCCTTATATGGGTATTCTTGACCATCTGATAATATCAAGGTCAATTCCTTTTCTAACACTTCTGACTCTCCTGACTCCAGTTTTTCACGCATAAACCTCAGGTATTCGTTCTCATTTACCTTGTAGTAAGCAAAAATCTCTGAAATATCTGTGATATGGGTCATCAGATCCCCAGTAGTCACCAAACTACCCGTTTTAAAAGGAATCCTATCCACGATCCCATCAAATGGCGCTTTGATAGTTGTATATGAAAGTCCAGTTTTGGCATTTTTAAGCATGGATTCGGCCTCCATAATTCCTGATTGGGCCATTTCATATTTGGCTTCTGCCAATTCCAACTCGGATGAAGTAATGATTTTCTTATCTACCAAAGTCTGTAGCCTCTCTACTTCAAGTTTAGCTGCCTGAGCCTCGGCTTTGGCCTGCATCAACCTTGCCTGGTTACTATTCACTTCTTCAAAAAGCTCAGCTGAACTCAACTTAAACAATGGCTGTCCTTTTTTCACATAGGCACCTTCATCTACAAAAATATCATCCACAAAGCCCTCTACTTTTGCCCGGACCTCCACAAACTGGACTGCTTGAATATCGCACACATAAGTCTGAGGTACCTCAATTTTCTGTGGCGATAATTTCATGGTTGGAATCTTTAAAGGCTTTTTCCTTTTGAATTCTTTGGTATTTCCTTCATTGCACGAAAATACAAGTGGCATGCAGACTAATAGTAACAAGAATACATGCGAGCATTTTCTTAAAGAAATTCGTTGATTCAAGAGTGGTATCATAAATGTAGTATGGTTATACGGTAGCAAATAACTTTTATTCGTTCAAAACTTAATTCAAAATGCCAAACAACTCCCTTTCACCATGATCTAATCATGATTAACGGGTAACCCAATGGCTATTTTGGAGATTATTTTACTGATCGATTGTTTAACCGATATTCTATCTAAGGTTGTTTTAAATGGCCGGAAAGTTCAAAATCAAAAGATCCACTGGACGGACTTTTGCACCTCCCTATTATCCATTTTTCATTGTGTCAACCTAAACTTGAGTGATTAAAGAAGAAAAACCATGAAATCTTTTACTTCACGGAAAATTCCCCTATAATGTAGAATAAAACATAAAGCTCAATGAAAGGACGTTTTACCTAAACGATAGCTTTCACTTACTTCTCGATCATTAAGTGCAAAAATATATTTTTCGCAATCCGACGGTCATATTATTACATGATCGGTCATAATTTTGTCCAAAAATTCCACACTTTTTCGATCTAACAAATATTACACCAAAAAATAAATAGGAAATCAAACCAAAACACTAAAACAATATAATCACCATAAACAAAACAAATACTCAACCATCAACCATAGATTGATTCCAAAAACCTGTAAAAAGTTGAAAAAAATTCTTACAATATATTTTCCGCAATCAAAAAACAGGCCCGAAGACCTTCTTATTTCCACTAATTACATGTAAGAAACAACACCTTTAGGTCCAAAACTATTTTTTCATCTAAGTTCGTCCAAATCATAATCTTTCCCTATCCCCCACCTGAGCAACTCTTCCATTTCATAGATTTCGAGCGTATCCCTATCCTTAACCTTAAAATTATCCCTACCTATTTTGGCTAACACCTCTAACTCCCGCTTCTCACCATAATTGGTCAAACAATAAACCCTACCTACCCTTAAATTATCCAATGATATTGCCATGATCTATTTTCTCTCTATACTTCATTAATTTACCAACAGCATCATTATAACCCTTACATAAGAAAAGCTAAATTTTATTCAGCCCGAAGCTTTATAGCTTTCTTCCGAAAGTGATTAACGAATCTTCAAAAATACTCCATTAAACAGAAACTATCATAAGAATATAGCTGTATATTTTTCTTTACATAAAGACACATACAGTAGCTTCCAGCATAATTTTCCCTCCTATCTCTTCTATTTCGCAGATTACTGAGAATTAATGGACTTGAAGCCCCAAACCTGGAACAAAAAATTAAAAGTATTTTTCGTAACAAACGCACATATAATTTGATAAAATACTAAATTTACAGCCTAATCATTAAAAGTTCACCACAAAATGGCCATGATTAAAAAGTTTATCATCGATTTTGACAGTACATTTACACAAGTAGAAGCTTTAGACATTCTAGGAGAGATCAGCTTGAGAAATGACCCCAAAAGAGATGAAAAATTAAAAGCGATCAAAGACATCACTGACCTAGGCATGGAGGGAAAAGTTTCCCTAAGAGAAAGCTTAGAAAAAAGAATTGAAATCCTTTGTGCCAACAAAGGACAAATCCAAGAACTCGTTGAAGAGCTAAGTAAAAAGATTTCCAAATCTTTCCAGAGAAACAAAGAATTTATCCAGGAAAACGCGGAAAACATTTATATTATCTCTAATGGTTTCAAAGATTTCATCACACCGGTAGTTGCAAAATATGGGGTGGATGAGAACAATGTGTTTGCCAATGAGTTTGTTTACGATTCGGATGGAAATATTGTCGATTTCAACCGGGAAAACTTGCTTTCCAAAAACAATGGAAAACCGGAAACCATTAAGACACTTAACCTTGAAGGAGATGTGTATGTAATAGGTGACGGCTACACAGATTATGAAATCAAGGCCTCAGGCCTAGCCAATAAATTTTACGCATTTACAGAAAACATCAACCGTCCAAAAGTTTCTTCTAAGGCTGATCATATCGCCCCAAGTTTAGACGAAATTTTGTATGTTAACAAAATGAATAAGAAATACTCTTACCCTAAAAGCCGGATCAATGTACTCCTGCTTGAAAATGTCCACCCTATTGGGGTAGAATTGATGAAGCAAGAAGGCTACAACGTGGAAGTTGTGAGCTCTGCTATGTCTGAAGAAGAACTGTGCGAAAAGATCAAAACGGTATCCATTATTGGTATCCGATCAAAAACCCAGATCACCAAAAAAGTTTTGGAAAATGCCAACAGATTGATCGCAGTAGGCGCCTTCTGTATTGGGACCAACCAAATTGATCTGGAAACATGCCAGGAAAAGGGGATTGCGGTATTCAATGCCCCCTTCAGCAATACCCGATCTGTTGTAGAATTGGCCATTTCCGAAATCATCTTCTTGATGAGAAATCTTCATGACAAATCCTTGAAGATGCACCAAGGCGTTTGGAACAAATCTGCCAGTGGTAGTTTTGAAGTAAGAGGCAAAAAACTGGGTATAATCGGCTATGGTAATATCGGTGCCCAACTTTCTGTTTTGGCAGAAAACATGGGCATGAACGTATTCTACTATGATATTGTCGAGCGATTGGCTTTGGGAAATGCCACCAAAGTGGATTCTTTGGATGAACTTTTGGAAACCTGCGACATCATTTCCCTACATGTGGATGGACGTAAGGAAAACAAAAACATCCTTGATAAAGACAAGATCGCCAAGATGAAAAAAGGCGCTATTTTAGTTAACCTGAGTCGGGGTCACGTAGTGGATGTACCTGCCCTCAAAGAAGCCCTTATTTCTGGAAAACTGGCAGGTGCAGCTGTGGATGTATTCCCTTCAGAACCTAAAAACAACAGTGAACCGTTTGAGTCAGAGCTCAAAGGATGTCCAAACACCATACTTACGCCCCATATCGGAGGAAGTACCCTTGAGGCCCAACAAAACATTGCTCAGTTTGTTCCGGGAAAAATCATTGAATACATCAATACAGGAAACACATTCAATAGTGTAAACTTCCCGAACATCCAATTGCCTTTCTTAAGAGATGCCCACAGACTGATCCATATCCATCACAATGAACCTGGAGTACTGGCTAAAATCAATCAAGTTTTGGCTAGCTACAAAATCAATATCGTTGGCCAATATCTAAAAACCAATGAAAAGATTGGTTATGTAATTACGGATATTGATAAAGCCTACGAAACAGAGGTAATTGACGCATTAAAGGAAATCGAAGGAACAATCAGATTCCGTATCCTTTACTAAATCATATAGCAACAAACAATTAACCTATACAACTATAAAAGGAGAGTCAATCATCGGTATTGCTCTCTTTTTTTATAGGTGAAAATTTTGAGGGGATAAAAATAAAAAAGGAACGGGTCTTAGAGTGTTACAAACCTCTTTATAGACAAGATTTGAGCTGCCAGGGTTTCGCAACCTTCCACTGTTATCCTGCTTCCGAAGAAACGAGGTCCCGATAGCTATCGGGATGAGGCCTGGTTTTGAAAAAAGGCTTCACTCGGTATTTTTGTTAATTGTGAAGTTTGAACATGTCGGCGACCCGAACCTTCTGCAAATATACAAATAAGATTGAGGAATGATAAAAATATCCATAGAGATCTAAAAAACCAACAAACACATTCCATTTAACTATAAATCAATCAGTTACAAAACAAGCAATAGCAATGCCCTATTATCAAAATATCCTAACATTGTTTTGATAAAAACTACCAAAAGTCCCTGTATCTAAGAGGAAAAACCAAAGATTTATCGTCAAGCACATTGATTATTTACCCAATAGAAAATATTGCAAAAAAAATCTGCTTAAACTTAAGTCCGTGAATAAAATATCAATACAACACAAGCCTTCTTCATTTTGGATTAGGTTATTGAATGTTTTTTTTATTAAATTATGAAGATTAAGTCAATATCAGAACAAAAACTTGAGCCCTCTTTACCCATATTAACATTCAACTATTTTATTCATTTTTAATTATTTTCACTTCATTTAAAATCATAACTTCGCACTATATTTAGCAGCTTAAGAAATGTATACAATTAAGAAACTCATTGTTTGCCTAGACCACACAGAAATGGATGAAACATTGGTGAAATTCGCTTCTTTTATAGCGAAGATCAACCACACCAAAAAGATCTATTTTACCAATGTGATCAGAAACCTTCAGATTCCAAAAGACATTTTGAAAGAATTCCCCAATCTAGTCGAGAACATGATAGAGGAAAGAAAAGGGCAAATGAAAAATTTGGTTGACCAACATTTTGATAAAGACCTAAAGATTGAATTAAGTTATGTAGTGAAAGAAGGGCAGCTATCGAAAAAAATCCTAAAACTAGCCCATGAGAAATCTGCAGACATGATCTTGGTGGGAAGAAAGTCTACCCTTTCTGGCAGTGGCGTTGTTTCACAACGATTAGCCAGAAGAGCATCTTGTTCCCTTATGATCGTCCCTGAAAGCTGCACAAGCCCTAAAGTGGAAAAATTATTGGTTCCAAGTGACTTCTCTGACTATTCTAAAGACGCTTTGGAAGAGGCGATCATGATCGCAGAACGCCACGGAAGCCATGTGGAAATTATCTGCCAAAATGTATTCTCAGTTCCTTCTGGCTACCACCTTACAGGTAAATCTTATGAAGAATTTGCAGATATCATGAAGATAAATGCTCAAGTCAACTTCAAGAAGTTCATCAGGAAAATTGACACTAAAAATGTCACTATTCACCCAGTTTACACGGTAGACAATAACGATGATCCTGTGGAAGACATTTTCATGAAAGCCCAAGAAGCCAATGTGGATGGAATTATCATAGGTGCCAAAGGAAGAACAGCAGCAACTGCCCTGTTTATCGGCAGCATGGCTGAAAGGCTTATCCAGCTTAATGACAAATTCCCACTTGTAGTTACCAGACCTAAAGGTAAAAATGCTGGAATTTTAGACTATATTCTAGAAATATAAAATTAACCATAGCAATATTCTATTTTGCAAAAAATCCATACTTGGTCGAAAAGCCAAGAGAAAGGCCGTCTAATTTCTGACGGCTTTTTATTTATCAAAAAAAAACACTTAAACCAATTAACCCTCAAAAGTAAAAAACCAAGGCAATCTAAGCACTTCCCTACTTCCTTAACTTTTTATATTTTATGTAAAAAGCCATTAAACTTATGCATAGATTAGAAGTCTAAGTAAAGCATGAGACCATTGGATGACTTAGCCATTTTAGCACTTATAAAAGACCCTTCCACTAAAGAAAAAGGATATCGTCAGTTGGTAGAGCAATACCAAGTAAGGGTATATGGCATCATCAGAAAAATGGTTTTGATCCATGAGGATGCTAATGACATCACGCAAAACACTTTTATCAAAGCGTTCAAAAACATCGACAAATTTAAGGGTGACGCCAGTATTTTCACTTGGTTATATCGCATAGCAACCAATGAAAGCCTCAACTTTTTAAACAAAAAAAAGAAACGTATTTTCTTCCAAATTGATGATCATATCATGAAAATGGAAAACTACTTGGAAAAATCACCACATATAGACGGGGATAAAATTGAAGTTTTATTACAGAAGGTTTTGCTCAAATTACCAGAAAAGCAAAGACTGGTTTTTAACCTCAGGTATTTCGAGGAATTAAGCTATGAAGACATAAGTACCATTACCGAAACTTCCGTGGGTGCATTAAAAGCCTCCTATCATCATGCGGTAAAAAAAATTGAAAAGGAAATCAAAGAAGAATAAACCTTATAGGTTTTTCATTGTCTAAGTAATGAAATATGAAAGGATTACCAAAAAATAACGTATTCAAAACCCCCGAAGGATATTTTGATAGACTTGCTGACAATATCCTTGAAAAAAGACAGCAAGAGACCCGACAAGTCTATTTTACACGCTGGGCTGCAGCTGCAATTTTGGTTCTTGGCTTGGGGCTTTCTATATTTAAATTATCGACAAATTCATCAGAAGACCTTTCCAATACTTATGCACTGGACCAGGAAGTAGAGTTAATGATTGATCAAGGCGAATGGTATGCAGAAGATATACTTTCACTCAGTGATGACCCCAATGCTATTCTAGATCAGATCATTGAAGAAGAATGGGGAGCTTATGAGGTAAGTGAAGCTGAGCTAGAACATGAAATATGGACATATTAAAAACGAAAGAAATGAAAACCCTGTTCATCCTATTGATATCTTGTATAACCTCCCTTTCAGCACTGGCCCAAAGAGATGAAGGTAGAAGATTTGATATGGAAAAATTTGAGGCTGCCAAAATAGCCTTTCTGACCCAAAGGCTGGATATCAGTCCGGAACAAGCAACTGAATTTTGGCCCATTTACAATCAATTTGATGAAAAGAGAAAAGGGGTCCATATGGAACTAAGAAAGGCCATGCATCAGAAGACAGAGAATATAAGCCCTGAAAAAGCTACTGAATTGATCAATAAAAAATTCGAATTGCAACAAGAATTACTAGACATTGAAAAAAAATTTAGCAAACAGGTACTAGAAGTGCTAAGTCCAGTGCAGGTTTATAGACTGGGGGAGATAGAAAGAGAGTTTTTAAGGCACCTCTACAGAAGCACCAGAGATGGAGGAAGGCGTGAACCTGATGGCTCATGACCTAAATTGAGCAAAAAAGAAATCGAATAGCCGGCTACGCTGGCTATTTTTTATTTATTTTGTCTTATGCAAAGCCCTCTATCATTATTAGAACTTAACCAACTGATTCAACAAAGCCTTGATGCTAATTTGGCCCCCTCCTATTGGGTAATTGCTGAAATTGGAGAATTCAGGGATTCGCCTCGGGGACATGCTTATTTGGAACTGGTTGAAAAATCCAACAAAAATATCCTCGCCAAAATCCGGGCAAATATTTGGTCATATACGTACAGGGGCATTGCATCCAGATTCAACACTATTACAGGACAAAACTTAAAAGCCGGAATGAAAATCCTGGCACAAGTCGGCGTACAATTCCATGAAGTATATGGATTAAGTGTAAACATCAAAGATATCGACCCCAATTTCACCTTGGGTGAAAAGGCCAGAAAAAGACAGGAAACTATTGACTTGCTCAACAAGGAAGGGCTCATGGACCTCAATAAGCAATTTTTACTATCCAAGGTCCCACAAAAAGTCGCCGTTATCAGCTCAGTCAATGCCGCTGGATATGGCGACTTTATCAACCAAGTAGCGCATAACCGCAGCCAATATAAAGTACATTACAAACTCTATCAGGCAACAATGCAAGGTGATCAGGCAGTAGACAGTTTAATCTTGGCCATCAAACAAGTCGAAGCTGATCTCATAAAAGAAAAGTTTGATTTAATGGTGATCATCAGGGGAGGCGGGGCACAACTTGACTTGGACTGTTTTGATGATTATGAGTTGGCTAAATCCATCGCTTGTACTTCACTGCCTGTAGTAACTGGCATTGGTCACGAAAGGGATGAATCAATAGCAGACATGGTAGCCCATACTAAGATGAAAACACCTACTGCAGTTGCTGAATTTATCCTTTCGGGATTCAGAAATTTTGAAGATTTACTGGAAACCCATTTCAAGCAAATAGAGAGACATGCCGCATACCAACTCCAAAAAGAAGACCGAAAAATCTCTAACTTGGAGCATTTGCTTAAAAGCATTTCCCAAAACCAAATCCAGCGGAGTAAGGACCAGACTCAAGTGCTCAGGCAAAGGATCATTTCCCAAGCCCAGCATATCCTTAAACTTAAATCCAGTGAATTATTGCATATGGAATCAGCCATGAAAAAGTCCGTTTCCAATATTCTCAGCAATGAAAATTTTAAGTTAAATCGTCTAGACAAAGATTTGCAAAGACTGGACCCAAACACCTTTTTGAAAAGAGGTTATACCCGAACAGAAATCATGGGAACCCCCATTAATAATGTAGGCATCAAAAGTGGAGATGAACTGACTACCTATACCCTATCTGAAAAAATCAAAAGTACCGTAAATAGCATTGAAGAAAATGAGCAATAAAGAAAACTTTAGCTACGATAAGTCGATTGGTCGGATTGAAGAAATTGTTAACCAGTTGGAGGAAGATGACAAAAGCATAGATGAACTTTCTGCTTTAGTAAAAGAAGCCAGCACATTGGTCAAAGCCTGCAAATCAAAACTGAGAATGACAGAGGAAGATATCCTTAAAGCCTTCGGAGAAGATGAACAATAAAAAACAAATTGAAGAAAGAAACCTTTAGTACCAATCCCATCTGAACAAATATCTACAGAGTGAAGTAATCATAAATCAAGAACAGTTACCTCACTCTGTTTATTCCCTCTTCATTCATATCAAATTTTGAGGATTCTATATTTTTATTTTGAACCGTCGTTCAGGATCACTCTTGTCCTGTGTACTCCTGTTTGGCCTCGTCTGTCAATATACCTTCAAAAATAATGGAAATCGCCTGATCATAGATTTTAGCGGGTTTAAGCTCCAATCCATCAATCATTTCGGAGGGAAACTGTCCCAAAAACTTTGGATCTATCAAATTCTGAATGGCAGAAGCATATATCAACACCACCATACTCTTATTCACCTTGGACGATACCAAGCCTTGATCGATCCCGTACTGTACCAGTCTTTGGAACCTCAAATAAGCTGATGTACGTATATAATCCTCCAATGCTGCCCAAACTTCTGGCACCTGCTCCCTTAAATCCGCCACCAGTTGAGGATTGATGGGGGCTAGATCCGAGGCAATTGCAGAAAGCATGGATTTCAATTTCATAAGAAAGGGCAAATTTTCATCCTGTAAGATGGTCTCTACCTTGATAGACAGCTTAGTTCTTAGTAGGTTAAAAGAAGCTTCCAACAATTCAAGCTTACCAGGAAAGTACATATAAACTGTTTTTTTGCTCATTCCTAGTTTTTTGGATATTTCATCCATTGTCGTATTCTTGTACCCGTTTTGGAAAAACAGCTTATTAGCCATCTCCATTATCTTCTCTTCTACTTTTTTACTCTTATTCATTTCGATAAAACTGGATTTCAAATATAATTATTTCGATTTAATATCACGTCTTATTCACTAACTTTGAGAAAAAAATAATAGCAGCCCTATAAGACGGAAATTTTCACTCAAAAGCTGTAGATTTGAACTACAAAAAAGCAAGCAGAACCTCAAAGGATCTACATGAACACCATTCCCAAATCCGAAGCAAAAAAAAGGATTGCAGAACTCACTACTGCTATCAATCACCATAACCAGCTCTATTATCAGGAAGACCGTACAGAGATTTCTGATTATGAATTTGACCAACTTTTAAATGAGCTTATCGTTCTAGAAAATCAATATCCAGAATTACAGGATAAAAATAGCCCTAGCCTGCGCGTAGGTGGCACCATAACCAAAGAATTCGAAACTGTTGATCATGAAACGAGAATGCTCTCTTTGGGAAACACCTATTCCAAGGAAGATTTAGAAGCCTTCGATGAACGGGTGATCAAAGGCTTGGGCCATAAGCAGTATTCCTATTTTTGTGAGCTAAAATTCGATGGAGTTGCAATTAGTCTTGTCTATGAACAAGGGAAGCTCGTAAGGGCCGTCACCCGCGGAGATGGCTATAGAGGTGATAATGTCACTGAAAATGTAAAAACCATCCAAAGTATCCCCCTATTTCTTGAAGGTGATGATATTCCCTCCAAATTTGAGGTACGGGGCGAAATATTTTTGGGCATCAAGGAATTTGAAAAGATCAACACTGAAAGGGCTGCCAATGATGAAGCCTTATTGGCCAATCCAAGAAACACTGCTTCAGGGACCCTTAAAATGCAAGACAGCAGTGTAGTAGCCAAAAGAAGGTTAAACTGCTATTGCTACCAGCTTCTTGGGGATGATCTTGAGGTTGAAAATCACTTTGATGCTATAAAATTATTGGAAAAATGGGGATTTAATATTTCCCCTACTTATAAAAACTGCACTGACATCAACTCGGTATTAGACTATATCGAATCTTGGAGGGAAAAACGTCATGAATTACCCTTGGAAACGGATGGTGTGGTGCTAAAAATCAACGACTACGGGCAAAGAGAAGAGCTCGGCTATACTGCTAAAATACCAAGGTGGGCCATTGCCTACAAATATAAAGCAGAAAGTGCTGAAAGTGAATTGATGTCGGTCACTTATCAGGTAGGAAGAACGGGGGCCATAACCCCTGTAGCTAACCTTTCCCCTGTTTCCTTGGCTAGGACTACAGTAAAAAGAGCCTCTCTACATAATGCCAATGAAATAGAACGTTTAGGTCTTCATAATGGAGATACAGTACTAGTAGAAAAAGGAGGGGAAATCATACCTAAAATAACCGGAATAGTCCTAGAAAAGAGAAAAACAGGTACCCAACCTGTCCAATATATCACCCATTGTCCAGAATGCGGAACTTTACTGGAAAGAAAAGAGGGTGAGGCCAAGCACTTCTGTCCAAATGCCAATTCATGCCCTCCCCAAATATTGGGAAGAATAGAGCATTTTGTATCCAAAAGGGCGATGGATATTGACTCATTGGGAACAGAGAGGATCAGGGCATTGATCAACCAAGGTTATGTCGCGAACCCAGCAGATCTTTATGAGCTGCATGACCAAAGAGAAATGCTACTGGGCTTGGAGATCAATAATGATCAATATGACAAGAGCAGTGAAGGATACCTGTATGTGATTCTAAAAAAAGCACTTTTTTCTATCACCCATGGCATTTCACTTACTGCCATAGATCAATTCCTTCAAGATAATGAGACACTGGAACTACAGCCAAAGCTAGAAAAATTCAAAAGCTTTATTGAAATCCAAAAATCCGGCAAAGCTCAAAATTTGGGATCATTAGAAATTTTGTTAGAGCGGCTAGCTGACCTCCCTCATGATCAGATTGAGGACTTTTTGCCTTGCTCAGTAGTCCTATCTCTTTTTGTGGGCAAACAAATCAGCTTGGAAAAACTCCATCAATTATCTCAAGAGAAAAACACGGTACATGACATCGTTTTGGCCTTTGATTTTGAGCTAAGTACTGAGCAAGAAGAAAAAATCAAAAAGTTAAAGGGCAATACATTCCAAGAAGGTGTCATTTCAAATATGTTTCACGGAATCGAATCCTCTAAAAATCAGCCTTTTGAGAAAGTACTTTTCGCCTTGGGTATCAGAAATATAGGAGAAAACACAGCACAGATATTGGCCCACCACTTTGGAAACATTGACCAGCTCATGCAGAGCTCTCCCGAAAACTTATTGGAGATCAATGGGATTGGGGAAACTTTGGTATATAGTTTAAAGGAATTTTTCAAGCAGGAAGAAAACCTCAATATCATTAAAAGACTAAGGGCCCAAGGCTTGCATTTTGAGATCAAAGAGGAAGATATGCCCAGTAAAAAGAGTAATGTACTGGAAGGAAAGAAAATTTTGGCTTCGGGAAAATTGGAATATTTTAAAAGGGATGAAATAATCGATACCGTGACTGCACATGGAGGAACATATGTAAAGTCCGTTTCTAAAAGTTTGGACTTTATCATTGAAGGAGCAGATATGGGGCCTAGTAAAAAAGAAAAAGCTGAAAAATTGGGTGTAAAACTTATTTCTGAAGAGGAATTTATTCAAATGATCCAGGATTAACCACTCAGAAAAAGATATGAAATGGATTAAAAAATTCTTCGTTTCCCTTCAGCTCAAAAAAAATAAAGGCAATACCCTAGAGAATTGGTTAAAATCAATGGATGATATAAAATCAATTCATATTTTAGCAGATTCTTACGAAGAATTGGCTATAGCTGAAGAAACTATCCAAAAAGAATGGCCAGCAAAGCTGGAAATTCAAACCGTATATTATACAGATAAATCAACTGCTGAGGGAGCTTTTTCAAGTAAGGGGTTTTCTTTGTTTGGCAAACCAAAAGATCATTTACAAGATTTCTTGAAGAGCCCTGCAGACCTGTTTTTGTCTACACTAACAGACTTTAACGACTTCCAAAAACTAGTCGTTAATCAAAAAGTTGCTCGATGCAAAATTGGTTTCTATAACCAATCGGCTTCCCATAGCTTCGATTTAATGTTAGCAAAGGAAAATACGGATTTGGACCATAATATTAAAAATTTACTTAAGTACCTAAAGAAGATAATTTAGAAATGAAAAAATTTATTGGGACGGGAGTAGCCTTGGTTACGCCTTTTGATGAGGAAGGAAATATTGATTTTGGAGGGTTAGAAAAGGTAGTGGAACATGTTATCAAGGGCGGTGCTGATTACTTGGTTGTTCAAGGAACTACTGGAGAAGCATCTACCTTATCCAGAGAGGAAAAACGTTCCGTCCTTGCTGAAGCCATTAAAATTAACAACGGAAGGTTACCCATTGTTTACGGAATTGGGGCAAATAACACCCAAGCAGCCATTGATGAAATCAATGACACCGACCTAAGCAAAGTAGACGCTATCCTTTCTGTGAGTCCCTATTACAACAAGCCTAGTCAGGCTGGCATTCAAATCCACTTCGAGAAAATCGCTGATGCCTGTCCAGTTCCTGTGATTCTTTATAATGTACCTGGCAGAACCATGTCCAATATGGCTGGACAGACCACATTGGCCCTTTCAAAACATGCCAATATCATTGGAATAAAAGAAGCCAGTGGAGATTTGGTACAGTGTATGGAAATCTGTAAAAATAAACCTGAAGATTTTATCTTGATCTCAGGCGACGATATGCTAACGGCCTCAATGCGTGCCATAGGCTGTGAAGGGGTTATATCGGTTCTTGCCAATAGCTTCCCAGATATC
The DNA here is from genome assembly GCF_020463795.1 of Echinicola marina. NCBI lineage: Bacteria > Pseudomonadati > Bacteroidota > Cytophagia > Cytophagales > Cyclobacteriaceae > Echinicola > Echinicola marina. The sequence continues at coordinate 5,214,523 of NZ_CP080025.1, forward strand.
TTTAAGACCATCTGTCACGGAAGCCCTGAAGAGGCCAAAAACGCTACTTTCCGTTTACTGGAAATCAACCCACTGATGTATGCAGAAAGCAACCCTGTGGGAGTCAAAAACCTTTTGAAACACTTGGGAGTCTGTGGAGACCAGGTGAGGTTACCACTTCTTAGAGCTACTGAAAGTTTAGATAAGAAGATCAAAGAACTTTCACAAACAGTATAAAAAAAAGCTGGCCACTTTAATTGGCCAGCTTTTTTCTACTTTTAAAGCTTATATTAACCTTTATTTTTAATGTCCTGAACTTCTTTACGAATTTCTTGGGCCATATTTTTCATCTCTTGCATACCTTTTCTAACTCTGGTACCCGCTGCTGAATTTTTCTTTTCATAGAACTTTTCGAAGTCAGCTTCCAAAGACGTCACTAGATCTTTGATTTCACTAAATCTACTCATGATAAAAATTAATTTTTAGGTTGATGATAAGTTTATTTTTCATTCAATATAGTCAAAATGTTTATAAAACAACAGATCAGCCATATTTTTTAAAACTTTATTCACCAAATGAAGTCGCTAGTTCTGTGGTTTTATAATATCCACTAGAAAGTTTATCCTTAATGGCTTCAAAAGCAGAGATAGTTTCTGCCACATCCTCCAGTGTATGGACAGCAGTAGGGATTAATCTTAAAATAATCATTCCCTTTGGTACCACTGGGTAGATAACTACAGAGCAGAAGATATTATAATTTTCCCTCAAATCCTTACTTAGGGTAGCTGCTTCTCCTACTGTTCCATTCAGTACCACAGGAGTTACAGGAGTAGTAGTCGTACCGATACTGAATCCTTTTTCTTTTAAGCCATTTTGAAGTGCATTGACCACTTTCCAAAGATTAGCTTTGTGCTCAGGATTATTTCTCAATAGTTCCAATCGCTTCAATCCACCTTCTACAAACACCATAGGAAGTGATTTAGCAAAGATCTGAGAACGCATATTATACTTCAGGTAATGAACCACTTTTTCATCACCGGCGATAAATGCACCAATACCAGCCATGGATTTAGCAAAAGTAGAGAAATAAAGATCTATTTGATCCTGAACTCCTTGCTCCTCTCCTGCTCCAGCACCGGTGGCCCCCATGGTACCAAAACCATGCGCATCATCTACCAATAACCTGAATTGGAATTTTTCTTTTAACTTCACAATGCCTTTCAGATCCCCCATATTACCGGTCATCCCAAAAACACCTTCAGTAATAACCAGAATGCCGCCACCAGTTTCGTTAGTCAACTTCTCTGCTCTTACCAATTGCTTTTCGAAATTTTCCATATCATTATGAGGAAAAACGAAACGTTTCCCCATATGCATTCTCAAAGCATCAATAATACAAGCATGGCATTCACTGTCATACACAATGACGTCCTTACGATCCACCAAAGAATCAATCACGGACATGATCCCTTGATAACCGAAATTGAGCAAGTAAGCTTTTTCTTTTCCAACAAACTCTGCCAGCTCTCTTTCCAACTTCTCATGTAAATCCGTATTACCAGACATCATTCTCGCTCCCATGGGATATGCGGCCCCCCATTTCTCTGCAGCTGCTGCATCAGCCTTTCTCACTTCTGGGTGGTTAGCTAAGCCTAGGTAGTTGTTCAAACTCCAGGTCAATACTTCCTTTCCCTTAAATTTCATTCTAGGAGCTATTTCACCCTCCAATTTTGGGAACATAAAATATCCTTCTGACAAGTCAGAGTGCTTGCCAAGTGGTCCTAGGTTTGTCTGTAGTTTTTCAAATATATCCAAAACTAATAATCGTTTAGAGTACTTACTGCTTACTTCTTATACTGTTCGTTAAAACCCCCAAAAATAGCATTTTTTCAAGTTATCTGCAAAAAAGCTATCACATTTCACAATTCCTCCATTTATTGTTATATTATTAAAAAGCATTTTTTCAACATATTCATAGTCCAGATAACCTATGTCCAAGATCAAAAAAGTCCTAATTGCCAATAGAGGAGAAATAGCCCTAAGGATCATGAGAACGCTACGTGAAATGGAAATACTTTCTGTGGCAGTATACAGTGAGGCTGATAGAAACGCTCCACATGTACATTTTGCAGACGAAGCTGTCTGCCTGGGACCTGCCCCTTCCAAACAATCCTACCTTTTACAAGACAAAATCATTCAATTGTCTATAGGCTTAAAGGTAGATGCCATTCATCCTGGCTATGGTTTCCTCTCAGAAAACGCTGCTTTCGCACAGAAAGTCCAAGAAGCTGGGATCATTTTCATAGGTCCCTCTTCTGCTGCAATAGAGATTATGGGCAGTAAACTCGGCGCAAAAAAAGCAGTAAGCCAGTATAATATCCCTTTGGTTCCGGGTACCGATGATCCCATATCAGACCTAAAGGAAGCAAAAAAAGTTGCCAAAAATATAGGCTACCCTATTCTCATTAAAGCCAGTGCCGGAGGGGGAGGAAAAGGCATGCGAATAGTAGGCGATGAAGAACAATTTGAGGAACAAGTACAAAGAGCGGTAAGTGAAGCCCATAGTTCCTTTGGAGATGGTGCTGTGTTCATAGAAAAATACATCAATTCACCTCGTCATATAGAAATTCAAATATTGGGAGACCAACATGGCAATATTGTCCATCTTTTTGAAAGAGAATGCTCCATACAAAGAAGACACCAAAAGGTAATAGAAGAAGCTCCTTCAGCTGTAGTTACGCCTAGCATGCGGCAGAAAATGGGCATAGCTGCAATCAATGTTGCCAAGGCCTGTAATTACTACGGTGCAGGGACAGTTGAATTTATTGTAGATGAAAAATTGAATTTTTATTTTCTTGAAATGAACACTAGACTACAGGTGGAGCATCCTGTAACTGAACTTATTACAGGAAAAGACCTAGTACGAGAGCAAGTGCTTATAGCTGAAGGAAAAGCATTAAGTTTTAACCAAGAGGATTTAAGTATTACTGGACATGCAATTGAAACCAGGGTGTATGCCGAAGATCCTAAAAACAACTTCCTGCCAGACATAGGTAAACTCCATACCTATAAAAGGCCTGAAGGACCGGGGATACGAGTAGATGATGGATTTGAAGAAGGAATGGATATCCCAATATATTATGATCCTATGATCGCTAAATTGATTTGTTATGCTGAGGACAGAGAGAAATGTATTGAAAAAATGATACGGGCTATCGATGGCTATAAAATTACGGGAATTGAAAATACACTTCAATTTGCCAAATACGTCATGAAACATCCTTCTTTTAGGTCAGGTGCATTTGATACAAAGTTTATAGAAAAGTTTTTCAGTCCTGAGAACTTGGTCACTGAATTCTCTAGGGATGAAAAGACAATACTGGCCGCATTAGGTGTCTATATTTTCAAACAGTCATCCCCAAAAAACCAAGCCTATCCAAGTAAGTCTCTAAATGAAAAAAGCAATTGGACCAAAAGGAAAAAACGTGGCTGAAATACTCCCTTTACGTGCTTGGCGATACAATGAGAACTTGGGAATTCCCTTAGAACAACTTGTTTCACCGCTATTTGATGTTGCTAGCGCAAAGCAATTAATGAAACTTTATCAATTTCCTTTTAACAGCATACACATAACATTGCCTGACAAAGCCGCAAAGCCAGGTAAGATTATCAAAAAATGGAAACATGATGCTATCCTAATTCAGGATAGGGAGCCAGCTATATATGTTTATTACCAGTACTTCACTCTACCTAATGACAATAAGGAATATTGCAGAAAAGGCTTTATAGCACAGATCAAAGCCTATAACTGGGAAGAAAAGGTGATCTTGAGGCATGAAGACACGATCCCATCATCCGTTAGTGAACGCGTACAAGTTCTAAAAGAAACTTTGATGCAATCTAGTCCTACTCATGGCCTTTATGAGGACAAAACCTTTCACTTGGAGAAATATATGGATGACGCCATGAAAATTCCTTTGTATGATATAATCGATGACCTCGGTGTAAGGGATGTCCTTGCAAGAATAACCGATCCTATGATCGTCAAAAAATTTCTTGGCTTAATAAAATCAAAAAAGATCATTCTTGCTGACGGCCATCATAGAATCCAAGCTGCCATTGAATATAAAAATAAGTGTACTAGAAAGAACCCCTACCATAACGGCAAAGAAGGTTATAATTACCATATGATGTACTTTACTAATTCAAGTTCAAATAATTTAAAAATCCTACCTACACATAGATTACTAAAAAACATACAACTTACTGAAAAAGAAACACTAACTAAAGCGAAAAAGTATTTTGATCTGATTCCCTTATCCCAACATGACATCGCTCATCCCAACCAAATAAAATCTAAATGGAGCTTTATACTTTTAACCAAAAAAAGTTCATACGGCATGCTTTTTAAGCGAGAGTTATTTAAAGATTTCACCATATCAGCACCAGCCATGCTAAAAGAATTGGATATATCCATTCTACACTTTTTCTTTGTCGACAAAACAGTAGGAATTCCCCTAAATCAACAACGATATTCGAATAGTATAGAATATGCAAATGATTTAGAGGTATGTCAACAAAAATTGAGCAAGGAGGAAGTAGCTATGGTCCTACTTACAAGAGCAATAAAAATCGAAGAAATAATAAAAGTATGTAATTCAGGACATATCCTTCCCCAGAAATCAACCTATTTTTACCCCAAATTATTATCAGGCTTACTATTTGGCTCAATAAAAGAAGAAGAATTTAATTATCCGTATTATAACTATCAATAAATTGTTTCCTATACTAAACACAAAAAAAATAGTTCTTGCCTCCAAGTCCCCTAGAAGACAAGAGTTAATGAAAGGTCTATTTATACCTTTTGAAGTCCGCACAAAGGAAGTAAATGAAGATTTCCCAGAGGATTTGGCCCCCACTGAAGTAGCTACCTATTTGGCTGAAAAGAAAGCAAAAGCATTTGAATCAGACCTTGCATTTGATGAGTTACTAATTACATCCGATACCACGGTACTAGTTGATGGAAAAGTATTGAACAAACCCGCCAACAAGTTGGAAGCAATCGATATGTTAAAGCTATTATCAGGCAAATCTCATCAAGTAGTATCTGGAGTTTGTATGATGGACAAATCAAGAAAAACAGTCTACTCGGACATTACAGAGGTCCATTTCAATAAATTATCAGATGATGAAATAGAATTCTATATAGATAAATGCCAGCCTTTTGATAAAGCAGGAGCATATGGCATCCAGGAATGGATAGGCTATGCAGCAGTCCATAAATTAGTAGGTTCTTTCTATACAGTAATGGGACTTCCTGTACATAAAATATATGAAGAATTGAAAAACTGGTAAACTCAACAAAACACCAATAAAAAAGCCAACAGCTATATTAATAACTGTTGGCTTTTTTTAGTAATAATAATCAAAAAAAGGCCCCTTTGACATTTCTGTAAAAGGGGCCTGATAGGTGAGGGCGGCGACCTACTCTCCCGGGTG